>CAZXOD010000009.1:0-24140 GCA_964642285.1 uncultured Synergistaceae bacterium | reverse complement strand
GCCCTGCCGAAGCGGCTGTTGATCAGGTTGAACATGCAGATTGCCAGGATCACGAAAAAGGCTGCCACCACCGGAAGCGTGGTGTAGGGGTCGATCCCCGGGTAGCCTCTGGCGCCCCTTGTGACGGACTGCCAGTTTTCGAGTATGAGCCTTATGGCCTCGCCAAGGCCGATGGAGGCGATGGCGTAGTAGTCGCCCATAAGCTTCAGGGTCGGGACCCCGATAAAGTAGGCCACGGCCACGGCTAAAAGTCCGCCCAGCAGTATGGCGGGCAGCCAGTGCACTTCGTGCTGCACGGTAAGGATGGCCGTGGTGTAAGCCCCGAGCGCCATGTACGCGGCGTGGCCGAGGGAGAAAATCCCCGTAAAGCCCGTGAGAAGGGACACTCCCATGGCGGCGATGCCGTTAATGCAGAGGAGGATAATGATTCCTTCGGTATAGCCTGACATAAAGGCCACCTACACTTTCTCGCTCACGCTCTTGCCGAAGAGGCCCGTCGGCTTTACGAGCAGCGTGATCACGAGCAGGGAGAAGACCACGAGGTCCCTCATCTGGCTCGAAATGAACCCGGCGGTGAGCATCTCCGCCAGGCCGAGAATAAGGCTTCCGATCACGGCTCCGGGAAGGGAGCCCAAGCCTCCTATCACCGCCGCCACAAACGCCTTGATGGTGATGGCGCCAAGCTGGGGGTAGAGGGTGTAGCGCACCGAAAGGAAGATGCCTCCCACGGCGGCCAGAAAGCCCGCCACAAAAAAGACTATGGAGATGAGGAGGTTAACGTTCACGCCCATGAGACCTGCGGTCCGCAGATCATAGGCAGCCGCCCTGATGGCGAGTCCCCATCTTGTTTTTGAAAGGAAGAGCTGGAGAGCGCCAAGAAAGACCACCGCCGAAAGCAGGGATATGAGATCGAAGGCGCTGGTGGTGGCCATGCCCATTACATTTACCGGAGTAGTGGGGATGACCGGTGGGAGGGCCCTGAAGCGGCCTCCCACGATTATTACAAAGATGTTTTCGATAACGATGTTCATGCCCATGGAGGCGATGAGGAGGTAGAGGGTAACGTTTGTCCTCTCCCTTATGGGCCGGTAGGCAAGCCTTTCCGTCAACGCCGCCGCGATGCCCGCTCCGACGAGGGCCATGGCCCCCGACGCCCAGATGCCCGTGCCAAGCAGCCGCAGCGCCCCGTAACAGAAGTAGCCTCCGATAACCAGAAATCCGCCGTGGGCAAAGTTGGAAAAAAGCAGTATGGAGTACACAAGAGAATAGCCCACGGCAATAAGAGCGTAAACCGATCCCAGGGAAAGCCCGTTGATAATCTGCTGGATCAGCGTCGCCAAAGGCAGATCACCCCTTTCACAGTTGGGCGGGGGCGGAGGTTTGTCCGTCCTCATCCCGATGATTAGTTTTCAGATATTAAAGACGCCGGAACGGAAAAATGCATTTCGCGCGGACGGTACTGTCCGCCGGGAAGCCTCGGGCTTGTCCCCGAAGAAATAGTTCACCTCCTGAATATTCTCTGTCATTTTACTTGATTATACACTGCCCGCAGTTCATGTACAATTTTATCCTATTTCCCTGCCCCCGCCGCGGCGGATTCCTCGGCCACAAAACGGACAAAGCTGCTGAAAAGGCCGGGCAGCCTGTCCAGATAAAAGGGCAGGTAAATTCTCTCCCCCACCTTGTGGTCGTCCTTCCCCAGGGGGCCGAAATTTACCGCGGGAATATCGAGCTTCTTGAGTTCCTCCAGGGGAAAGCGATACTCGCCGCCCCAGAGGGGGGTGTTTTCCGCCAGGAGATCAAGATCCGCTCCTTCCCCCTGAAAGCCGAAGTAGCTCAAATCAATTATTCCTGAGAAAACCTCGGTGGTCGAAATTTCCAGGCCCGCCTCGGTGCCCTTCTGCTGGAGCCTCCCTACAGCCCGCAGGATGGCCTTCTCTCCCTCCGTCTCCCGCCGGTTGAGCCGGGGCGGGTAGTAGGGCGGCAGAAAGCCCGTGACAACAAGTGGCCCTTTCTCCCCCGCAAGGTCCAGGAGGAAGTAGACAAACTCCACGCCTCTTTCCCTCTTGTCAAGGCCTTCGGGCAGGGAATTCAGGAAGTCTTCGACCGCTTTTTCATAGCCGTTAGTCTTTTCCCGGGCTTTTTGGGCAAGCTCCGAAAACTCCATTACTCTGGGATGAACGGAGACGGGCGCCTGGGGCTCCCCCACCCTCTCGGCGAGGATGCGCCGCTGGTCGGCTATCCTCCTGATTGCCGCCTCCAGGGCCTTACGGGCAGCGGCCTTCATCTCCTCCATAACGACGGCCGGCGTCTTTTTTACAGTCAGCAGGTTATAGTAGGCTATGGCCCGTTCAGGAAGGGTTACGGAGTAGTTTTTTACAAGATCCCTGAACCGCAGACAGGCCATAGGGGGAAGGTTCACCCCGGCGTGCTCCTCCGCCGTTTCGGCGGAGCCCTCCAGGATCAGGGCCAGATTTGCCTGGATGAGGGAGGCGTTAAGGCCGTCGAAGTAGTCGCACACATGGGCTTCGTTGCCCACGCACAGGAAGAAGGGCATCATCTTGCCGATGGCGCCGAGGAAGACCAGGCCTCCCGACCTCTCCGGCACTCCCATGGAGGGCTCGGCGCTTACCGCCGCCGCGTATTCCAGCCCCCATTCTTCCTTCAGCTTTATGAGCCAGGGAAGGGAGCCTCTCATGCCCGCGGAGGTATTCTCCTCGTCAGGGACCGCCAGAAACAGAAGATTGGCGGGGAAATCCCCCTCCCTCGCGGCTTCAGCCAGAAAGGCCATCATCAGGGCTATGCCGCCCTTCATATCGGAGACGCCCCTGCCGAAAAGATACTCTCCGCTCTTCAGGTCCCTCCGGGCCTCATCCGGGAGATCCAGCTCCCCTGCCCGCTTCGTCAGCTCCAGGGGGGAGAATGCCAGACTTTTAAGGGGGCCGTAGGCTTCAGCGTCCACCACGTCGTAGTGGCCCGTAATTATTATGGTCTCCTTCGTCCCGGAGCCCGACCTGTAAAAAGCCGCCGCCGCCTTTCTCCCAAGAGGATCTTCTTCGATGGGCAAAAGCCGGAGGTGAGAGGGGTTTTCTCTGAAATAGGGCTCTCCGGAAAACTTTTCCATGATAAGTTCCGCAAGCCGATTTTCCTGGTCCGAATAAGAGATGCTCGGTATGGACACAAGATCCGTTAAAAGATGCAAAAGATCGTCCCGCTTCAAAGAGAGCATAAAGTTATTCAACCTCCTCCGCCGGCTCCTCGGAGGCCGGCCTTCTCATAATGACGTCGATGGGCTCGGCGCCGTTCAGGTTGATATTCATCCTGGGCATGGCAACGGATATGTGGTTGTCATCAAAAAGGGAGATCAGGCGGAAGCGAAGGTCGCTGCCCACCTTCATGCTGGAGGCGTTCGTCATGTCGATCCATGCGTACAGGGTAAACTCAAGGGCATCAGGCCCCAAGTTCCGGAAAACCACGAAGGGGTCGGGTTTTTTCAGCACCCGGGAGTGATCTTCCGCGGCCTTGAGCAGCAGTTTTTCAACCTTTCTCACGTCGGAACCGTAGGCGACGCCTACGTCTATCTTCAGCCGAATTTTCTGGTCAGTAAGAGACCAGTTCACAATTTTGTTGTCCAGAAAGTAGTTATTGGGAATAAGCACGTCGATGTTGTCAAAAGTCTTAGCCCTGGTGGACCTGGACCCTATCTCCTCCACCGAGGCGAACATGCCGTCGATCTCGATGATGTCGTTGGGCCTGATAGGCTGGGAGAACATAATAATAAATCCGCTTATGAGGTTGTTGAAAAAGTTCTGGGCTCCGAAGCCCACGCCGATGGCCACGGCGCCTCCCAGGAAGGCGAAGGCTGTAAGAGGGATTCCCACCATATCGAGGGCGGACAAAATAAAGGAGACCATGAAAATATAGAACAGTATCTGCTGGGTTGCGGTCCTGGCGGAAGAGTCCATGCCCAGCCTCTTAAGCAGCGTCCTGCCCAGAAAGGCCGTCAGCCTGCCGCTCAGGAAGAAGGCGGCCCCGAAAAGAATTACTGCCAGGGCAAGCTTGGCGATGGTTACCTCGAAGCCGTCCCCCGACCACAGGGGGGTGTTCCAGAAGGCGAGGAAGCGGTCTTTGCCAAACCGGGTCACCTGTTCGGCGATGCGGACGGCATCGATTTTGTTGTTGAGTTCGGCCTGGAACCGATTGTACTTGTTGAACAGCTCCAAAAGCCTGGTAATGGAGCTGTTGGTTATCTGAATGGTTTTTTCAAGGGCCTCGATCCGCCTCTGTATCCGGGAGACGGCGGCGTTATTGCCCTTCGCTTCCTCCAGGGCCTTTCGGGCGGTCTGTATTTCAGTCTGGACTGCGGCGATATTCCGGTGCTGCATGCGGAATATATTTTCCAGATCCTTGACCCGGTCGCCGGCGGTGCTTCGATATTCCCATATCTCCTTACCGGGAAGGGCGTCCCGGACAAGCTCATACCTTATCTCCCATATCTTGGCGGATTCTTCCAGAATTGTAAGCTCCTGCTCCGCCTGTTCAAGGGCCGCCTGGTTGTGTTTCAGCCAGGCCTCCTGCTCCGCCACGCCCGCCTCGGCGGCGAGGCGCTGCTGGTCGTTCCTGGCGGCGTTAAGCTCTCCCTGAGCCTTGCTAAGGGAGCTTCTTAGTTTTTCCCGTTCAGCCCGGATGGATGTGATGGACTCCCGGGTTTTGGTAATCTGTTCCGACAGGGCCTCGATTTTTGCGTTCCGGTCGGCCTCATCAAAGCGCAGGTTGTTCTTTACAACTTCAATGTCTTTTTCAAAATTCTTTTTCTGATCCTCCAGGAAAGCGCGCCTGATCCTGTTGGCCTCAAGGCTCGTTTTTTGAAGCCGCACTGTTGCATCAGCCGCCTCAAGTTCAGCCTCCGCTTCCCTGAGACGGTACTCATTGTCCGGCGTCTTTCCGTCGGGGGCGTTTAGGTCCGAGCGTAGATCAGCCACTTTGGATTCGAGCTGGGAGATGGTTTTCGGCAGAGCCTCAAGGGAGCTCTCAGCCAGCTGGATGGACGAGGAGACGGATTTAAGCCTCTGGTCCACGCCTTCGTACTGATTTCTGACTTCCTCGTAAAAAGTGAGATTATAGGGGGGGCTATCCTTTACCAGGGATTTCCCGTCCTGCTGCACCGCTTCGGCGGCCTCTTTTTCTGCCTGTTCGAGGCTTTCAAGGGCCGCCCTGTATCTGGAATATACATTCTGTACCGAACCCAGAGCCACGGTCACCTTCCTGAGCGCCTCCGACTCGGCGCCTTCGTCCCCCTGCAGGCTCTCTCTCTGCTTTATGTAGAGATCCATCTCTTTCTGAATCTCTTCAATTCTGTTTATTATATCGGCTTTATCTATGAGGGGCGCCCGCCCCTCCCTGCCGTCGACGGCCGGGGCCTCCTCCCGGGAGGTCTGCTCCGGCGTTTCAGAGAAGGCCGGGAGACCTGCCGCCGCGAAGACCGTGGCAAACAAGAAAAACAAAGCCGCCGTCATTCTTATAAAAAATTTCCGCCGTCTTTTTGCCAATACCGCTACCTCCATAAACCTTAGCTGCGGGAAATATGAACGGGGCGGGAGACCTCTCCCGCCCCTGGCCGCGCCGGAGAGCCCAATTTACTCCGGAAACAGCTCCTTCATAATATCCGATACGCTGACCATCCTGTCCACCTTCGTAACGTTGGAGCCGCAGAAGAAGAGCCCCTCCTCCCAGTTGCCCCTGAAGGCGTCGATAAGGGCCTGGGCAATGCAGAAGGTCTCCCTTTCAGATTTATAGCGGCAGTGGGTGAGGCAGTTGGCTATGCAGGGCTTGCTCTCCACCACGCCCTTAAGATACTTGTCCACGAAGGGAGAGCGCAGAGCCCGTCCGGGCAGCCCCGCAGGGCTTTGAATGAGGACCACGTCCTCCTCCCGGGCGTCTATATAGGCCTGCTTGAACCGGTCCGCCGCGTCTCCCTCAAAGGTACAGGCGAATCTGGTTCCAATCTGGACTCCTCTTGCCCCCAGACTGAAGGCCCATTCCATGTCTTTTTTGTCCCATATGCCGCCGGCGGCAATTACGGGCACATCTTTCCCCAGCTCTTTAGCTACATACTCCACCAGCTCGGGGACTACCTTCTCCAGGGAGAAGGCGTCGTCCTCCACCTGGTCCATCTTCAGGACGCCCAGGTGGCCCCCCGCATATTTTGGCGTCTCCATAACAAAGCCGTCGGGAATTCTTCCGTAGGTCTTTTCCCAACGCCTGGAGATGAGGCTTGCCGCCTTTACCGAACTGACAATGGGTATAAGGGCCACGTCGGGATAGTCCCTGGCGTACTCCGGCAGTCTGAGAGGCAGTCCGGCTCCGGATATGATTACGTCCACCCCGCCCTCGCAGGCGGATTTCACGTGCCGGTCGTAATCGGTCAGGGCCACCATGCAGTTCACCGCAATGACTCCGTCGGAACCCGCGATCCTGCGGGCCTCTCCGATGCCCTCCCTAACGGCGATCTGATTTGCCTCGAAATAGTTTTTTCCGTTATAGTGGGGGCTGTTGCAGGCCAGGCCCACGCTTGCTATAGTGCCTACGCCGCCGCATTTGGCCACGTGGCCCGCAAGTTTGGGGCCGGATATGGCTACCCCCATTCCTCCCTGTATCAAAGGATACCGGGACTGATGTTTTCCTAGCTTCAAGACCGGAAGTTGGCTCAAAAGGCTCTCTCCTCTTCAAATGTACTCCCGGCGCTCCCGGCCCTAGCCGCAACCGCCGGTTCAACTGCTTTACAAAAGCGGACTCTTTCGGTGCTATTCTATCCCAACTTCAAGCATTCAATCAAGGAAGAAATGCCGGATAGGGAAAATAGCTAAAAAAACTCCCCGTCACCGGCTTATCCCGGGAGTGATATAATCAATAAACAATTCAGCTTGAATACTGAACGCAGATGAAATGAGGTGGACAAATGTTTAAGACTCGTAAATTTTTTAAACCGGCTCTGGTCGCTGCGGCGCTTATTTTGGCGTTTGCCGGACAGGCGGCGGCCTGGTGGGGAGTTCTGAAGTGGACGTACGACGCCCAGAACAACGTAACCGGGGCCCCGGTTACGGTACAGAACAAGGTGATAATTGGCGACAGCGAGGGAAGGCTCATGGCGCTTGACATGGCTACCGGCGATCTTGTCTGGTCCTTCGAGGCCGGGGGAACCATAAACGGCGCTCCCGCCCTGGAGGGCAAAACCCTGTACGCGGGGGGAATGGACGGCGCCCTCTCGGCGGTGGACCTGGAGACAGGCAATCTTGTCTGGAGTTTCAATCCGTCGGAAAAGTTTACCCCCGGCTCTATCTGGGGCTCTCCTGAGACTGGGGACGGCCGGGTCTACTTCAACAGCGCCGACGGCAAAGTCTACGCCCTGAGCTCGGCTTCCGGGGAGCTTCTGTGGACATACGACAGCGGCAGAGAGCTGCGCTCATCGCCGGTCTACAGCGATGGACTGCTGTTCGTCGGCTCCTACGAGGGACTTTTCCTTGCTCTGGACGCCAAAACCGGCAAAAAATCCTGGGGTGGTGGAAGCGGCGGACCGCTGATCACAGCCGCTGTCTCGGGCGGCAACGTCTACTTCGGCAGCTGGGACGGCGTCCTGCAGGCCGTTAAAATCCACAAAGTCATCCCCCTTTGGAAGTACGACGCCGGAGAGTCCATAACCACCAGGCCTCTGATTGCGGGAGGCAGAATATATTTCGGCACAGAAAAGGGCAAGATGGTCGCCCTGAATGCGGAAACGGCGCAGCTTGCCTGGGAATTTCCCGTGCAGGGAGGGATTCACTCAGCCCCCATCCTTCATGACGGCATGATCATTTTCGGAAGCGACGGAGGAGCGCTTTACGCCCTTAACGCCTCCACGGGGGCGGAGGTTTGGAAATCCCAGTTCGACGGAGAGATAATGGCGGCCCCGGCGGCGGCGGAAGGGACGGTATTCTTCGGCTGCGCCGACGGAAAAATTTACGCGTTCGAGTAGATTCGCGGCGGGAGGTCAGGGCATGGAGGCGACTCAAAACACGGCGGAAAACCCGGCCTGTCGGGAAGAGCCTGAACTTCGCATAAGAGAACTGGAGGCGGCCCTCCGAAAGGCAGAGGAGAGCGCAAGAAACAAGAGCGCTTTCATGGCCGGCCTGAGCTACGAAATACGGACGCCCCTCAACTCCATAATAGGAGTGGCGAACCTCTTCCAGGGCACAAGGCTCGACCTGGAACAAAAAAAGTTCGTCGAAATGCTCTCCTCATCGGCTAAAGATCTCCTCAGCCTGGTGGAGGAGCTGCTGGACTTGTCCCTTATCGAGACGGGGAGGATTACCCTTAAGAACGACCCCTTCCCCGTCAGGGCGGTCTGCTCCAGGACAATTCACCCCATGGCCGTCTCCCTGCAGGAGCGCAGGCTGTCCCTCGAACTCCGGGTAGACCCTGCGGTTCCGGAATACCTGAAGGGCGACGGAACAAGGCTGGCCCAGATACTCAGGAACATGGCGGCCAACGCCATCGCCTTCACGCCAAAGGGCTCCGTATCAGTGAGGGTATTTCTCGGCGAGGAGACCGACGCCTCGGCGGTGCTGGTTGCCGAAGTGATTCACCCTTATGAAAGGGACGGCGGCGAGAGGGAAAGAGGAAAGGTTCTGCGCTCCCCTGATCAGGACGATTTGGGAGACTCGCTTCAGAATTCCGGCATGGACCTGCTGATCGCAGGGGGCGTGGCAGGCTCCATGGGAGGGGAGATCAGGATATTGAGAGGGGGCCCGGGAGAGCGGACAATCCGCTTTCAGGCGCCCATGGAAAAGATTCTCCCTGAAAAAGAGTCCGGACCTAGCGACGTAGCCGCCGAGGAGGCAGAACCGGCCGCCGGAGATCTGCCCGCGGCCCTGTCCGTCCTGGTGGTGGACGACAACAGATTTAACCGCAGCCTTACAAGAACCATTCTTCGGAAGATGGGCGGCCCCGGCTGGAAAGTCTCCCTGGCGGAAGGAGGGCTTGAGGCCCTCGGCCTGACAGCGGAAGAAAAGTTCGACCTCATTTTTATGGACGTGCAGATGCCCGAAATGGACGGCCTTGAGTGCACAAGGCAGATTCGGGGCAGGGAGGCGGAGAGGGGCGAGGAGCCGGCGACCATTATCGCCATGACCGCCTATGCCATGGAGGGAGACAGGCAGAAGTGCCTCGACGCGGGGATGGACGACTATATCGCCAAGCCCGTGGAGGCCGACGAACTGCGGTCCGTGATCCGGAGAAACCTTACTTAGGGCGTTCGCACCAGCACGCCCAGGGCAGACTGATCGTCCCTGGCGGCGCCGGTGTACCCGGCTTGAAAAAGTCGGTCGTAAGCGTCGGAGAAGGACTGGGGGCCTGACGGCAGTTCACCCTGGCGGTCAAGGAATCCGTCGCTCAAAAAGAAGAAATAATCCCCCGGAGCCGCGGCAATACTTCCCGACCCGAAAGCCGGGTCTCCGGGGACCCCGAGCAGAGACCCCGGCGCGGGGATCTTTTCAAGCCCCTCCTTCCCTCCCCTCAGGAAGGAGTTGATGCCCGCGGCACAGTACTCCATGGTCCCCTCCCCAAGGTTCAGACGAAAACAGATGGCCGCCGCGAAGGAGTCGGCCAGCACTCGGCTTCCGGCCATAGCATTTACCCAGCGGAGCTTTTCCTCCAGGGTCTTCCCCGCCTGCACCTCGTCCTCGAAGGCCTGGCGGAACAGCACCATAAGCGCCGACGTCTGCAGGGCGGCGGGGACTCCGTGGCCCATGACGTCAAACAGGTACCCTCCCAGCAACCCCTTCTCCTCATCCCAGTGGTAGCCGTACAGGTCGCCGCTGATCATGAACATGGGCCTGCGAATGGTTCTCACCTCGACTGGTCCGTTCCCGTCCAGGTCGGGGGGCAGAAATCCCCGCTGAATGGAAGAGGCCAGGGCCACGCTGTCCCGGGCCATATTCTCCGGCGAGACGTCGGAGGCGGTCATTACCATAAGATCGCCGGCGTTCTCAGCCAGGGGCCTGCAAGCAACCTGCACGGGAAAGAATATTCCGTTTTTATTGCGATGGACGGCGGTGAGGAGGGAGAAGGCGCCTCCCCTGAAATCTTCTTCCCATCCGGGGAAGATCTCGTCCATGGAAATATCTTCGATCTCTCTGCAGCTATAGCCGTAAAGAGCCCTGGCGGCCTCGTTGGCGAACAGGATCAGACCGCTTGAGGCCTCCCAGATAATCAGGGCCTCATCCAGCATTTCAAGAAGATTGGCGCCGTTGAACCTGAAACCCGCTACTTCCAGGAAAATCGGGATTCCTCCACAGTCGCTTTCGACAGAGCCGTTCATTCCCCCGCGTCTCCGTGCTCGTCTTCCTGTTTTTTCATGAACATGCTGACCAGGCCTCCCGATTCTCTTAAATCACACCCGTCCACGACGTGAAGAATTATCTGCACTCCCCGTCCGGATTCGCTTGTCCTGTCGTCAAAAACAGTCCTGTCGGCCCTCATGTCGTGGCTGAACTTGCCTCCGAAGGTTTTGACATGAGCGCAGATCCTGTCTCCCTTATCCCGGATGAGAAGGCTCACTTTTTCATCCGGGGCGCCGGCCATGCCGTGAATAAGGGCGTTGTTCACAGCCTCGTTCAGCGCTACGAAAAAACGCATTCCTCTTCTTTCGCCGAGGTCTTCAAAGAAAATACGGCGTATCTCGTCTCTGTGCGGCGCAAACTCCTGAATGGACGCAAAGCATATCTCCAAAAGATGAGGCTGGGGGACCATCTATCTTCCTCCCTCCCAACAGCCGAGACGCATCAGGACGCCTGAATCATACCACGGGGGAAGCGGGATGTAAAAAAGGGCCCCGGAGGGCCCCTTCAATCTTACTGCCGGTTCTTTTTCTCCGCCGCCAGGGCCTCCGCCCGGTCCGTCCTCTCCCACGCGGGAAGGGGGTCGAGGTCGATCCTGCCCATGTGGCCGTAAGCCGCAAGCCTTCTGTACTGGGGTTTTTTAAGCTCCAGGTCGCGGATGATCGCCGCGGGCCTGAAGTCGAAATGCTTTCTTATAAGCCCGGTGATCTCCTCATCGGAAAATCCCTTGCCTGTACCCATGGTATCCACCATAATCGAAACCGGCTCCGCCACCCCGATTGCGTAGGCCAGCTGAACAAGGCACTGGTCGGCGAGCCCCGCCGCCACCACGTTTTTTGCCGCGTACCGGGCCACGTAGGCTCCGGAGCGGTCCACCTTGGTGGGGTCCTTGCCGGAGAACGCGCCGCCGCCGTGGGCCACCCAGCTGCCATAGGTGTCCACAATGATCTTTCTTCCAGTAAGCCCCGTGTCCGCCATGGGACCGCCCTTTTCAAAGCGGCCCGAGGGATTCACAAGTATTCTGGTCTTGTCGTTCATCAGATGTCTCGGCATTACCGGGTTTACTACGTGCTCGATAATGTCCGCCCTGATATCCTCGTTTTTCGCCTCCGGATGGTGCTGGGTGGATACTACTATAGTATTGGCATGGACCGCTTTCCCGTCCAGGTACTCAAGGGTCACCTGGGTTTTTCCGTCGGGCCTGAGGTAGGGAATGGTCCCGTTCTTTCTTACCTCGGCCAGCTTCCTGGCGAGACGGTGAGAGAGGGCGATGGGCATGGGCAGGAATTCGTCGGTCTCGTTGCAGGCAAAGCCGGTCATCATCCCCTGGTCTCCCGCTCCCGTGGCGGCCGCGTCCTCTCCCGACTCAACCTGTTCCCTGATCTCAAGAGCCTTGTCCACTCCCTCTTTGATATCAGGAGACTGCTCGTCGATAGCCGTAATTACGGCGCAGGTGTCCCCATCAAAGCCGTATTTGGCCCTGGTATAGCCGATGTCCTTAACGATCTCTCTTGCGATCTTCGGAATATCCACGTAGGTTTTGGTAGTAATCTCTCCGGCCACCACCACAAGGCCGGTGGTACACATTACTTCACAGGCCACCCTGCCGTCGGGGTCATCTTTCAGAATGGCATCGAGCACTCCGTCGGATATCTGGTCAGCCACCTTGTCCGGATGACCTTCGGTCACCGACTCCGAAGAGAAGAGATAACGCTCTTTTGTCAATTGCTTTTCCTCCTTGTACGAAATAAAAAGACCCTCGCAGGAGGGCCTTTGATGTGTAATCAAACGCACTCTCTCATCAGTCGGCCCCAGGGCCGCTGGTATTGGCACCGCGCCTCTTCGGGCAGGTTGCCGGGCATCATCGGGCCAGTCCCTCCGCCTCTCTCGATAAGAGCTTGAGTTTAAACAATTTTTTATTCCGAAGGGATTATACCCTCTGGGGCCGTCCTGTCAATGGGAAGAGAAACAAAAATCGTTTGACATTATCTTATTGCAGATGTATAGTTTGTTGACGAAAGTGTAAAATGGAGGTGGCCTTTATGGCCTCAATCTATTTTAATGCGCCGCTGGCCGGTTTATTAAATTCAGGAAGGCCCTATCTGGATCCCCGTTATCCGGAAAAACGGTACACGGAGCAGACGAACTTCTCCGACGATCGAGCCCGCAGGAAGGACATCCGGGGCGACTGGACGCTGGAGCGGGTCTTGGACAACTTTCAGATAAAGGCCTCCATGCACAGCAGATTCCTCCAGTTCACCATCCATGAAGACGCAGGCCTGGTGCAGGTAGTGGTGAAGGAGAGCAACGGCGAGGAGAAGGTAATCCGTAAGATACCTTCCGACGAGATCGTCAGGCTTATCGAAAAGAGGAACGAACTGCTGGGGTTCCTCTTTGAAGTTGTTGCGTAACGGCGGGATTTATAAAGCCGGGATAGAACATATATGTTTAAAAAAGTTGGGACGGGGGGAAATCCCCGTCCCAACTTTTTATTTGCAGGGAGAATAGCCGCAGCTGAAACAGTATTCGCAGCCTGAAATCATCTCCATGGGAGAGCCGCAATCGGGACACTCTACCCCGCTTCCTCCTGCCTCCCGGCCCTCCCGGCCGATGAGCTTTTCAAGGAGCATAGCTATGGCATCGGGGATGGACCGGGCCACATGCTTGTCGTCAAACTCGAACAGCCAGTACTCCTTGCCCGAAAGCCCCTTCAGGGTGGCGATAAAGTCCTCCAGCTTGCCTCCGCTCCTGAGGCCTATAGAGATAGCCCTGGAGAGAGCCTCAGTCATGGCCTTGAGCTCGGAGCCGCTCTTGCCGATGGTGGCGAATACCTCAAAGGGCTCTGTGCCGTCGAAATTCAGGGTAACGTAGATGCTTCCCCAGGGCGTGGTCTCCTTGATGGTCTTGCCAAAGACCACCAGCCCGGGCCGCTCCTTGACCCTGCTCGTGTGGGGAACCTGCTCCGCGGGCTTTTTCGCCGTCTCGATGGGCTGGAACGACCGGGAGCCGTCCCGGTAAATGGTAATGCCCTTGGCGCCCAGTTCGTAGCATCTGCGGTAGACATCTTTTACGTCGTCCACGGAGGCCTCCGTGGGAAGGTTCACCGTCTTGCTTATGCCGCTGTCCACCACCCTGGAAAAGATGCCGGTGACCTCCACGTGCTCCTCCGGGGAGATGTCGTGGGCCGTGGCGAAGATGGGGTCGGAAAGCGCGCCCTTGTCCCTGAGCTCGTCAATCTGGGCGGGTGAAAGCAGTTTGTGGCAGAACTCCCTCGTCTCCTGCCCATCCCCGTCGGCCCTGGCTATCCGCCGATTCCAGCTCCAGGCGAAGTTCGGCTCGATTCCCGCGCTTGTGTCAATAAGCATGGATATGGATCCCGTAGGGGCAATGGAGAGCCGCCGGCTGTTCCGGATTTTTCCTCTGGCAAAGGCGAGCAGTACCTCCCCGGCCATCTCCAGCCTTTCGCTCTCGCTCCCCAGGCCTCTGACGGCCGCAAACCCCTCCAGGGCATTGGCCAGAGTGTAGGGAATGGTGGAAGAGGAGCGCATCCGTTCAAGGAGGCTCCGGAAGCCCTCCCGGTCAAGGCTGCCGTACCATGCCTCGGGGAAAAGCTCGTGGCCCTGTTCGCCGGCGAACCGGGAAAAAAGCTCCTCCACGAGGCCCGCCTCGGGGAAGGGCTCCTTGCCCATCTCGGAGACCATCCCCGCCGCGGCGCAGAGGGCCGCCGCTCCCATGGCGTCCCCCAGGGATTTGCAGAACTCGCTGAACCGGGGGGAGCCGTACTTCATGCCGAGCATGATGGCCGAGTCGGCAAGGCCCATGATGCCCAGGCCCACGGGCCTTATTTTCTTTGTCCTGTCGCCGATCTTCTCCAGGGGGTAGGAGCAGGCGTCGATCACCAGGTCCAGATAGTACATGGAGCGGAAGACCTGGTCGTTGAAACCTTCGTAATCGAAGGTCTTTTTCCCCTCTGAGGAGACGGCCACAAAGGCCTCCGCGTTAATGGAGCCCAGGTTGCAGCTGGTGTAGTTGGGCAGAGGCTGTTCGCCGCAGTTATGAACATAAAGGCCGTTGGCGTCAAAGGCGTTTACTCCCGGCACCGCCGCGTCAAAGACTTCCTCCTCACCCAGGGGCGTCAGGGATTCGAAGCGGGCGATGAATCGCTCTCTGTCAAATTTTCTTTTGTAACTGCCCAGGGCGTCTTCCAGGGCTTTTTTCTTCGCCCCGTCCTCAAAACCGATCAGGGCCGCAAAACGGGCAATATTTTCCCTGCTTATGATCAGTTCATGCTGTTCCCTACAACTGTAGGGCGCAAGAGATCCCCTGCCGTCGGGCATAAGGCGCTCGGAGGAATCTCTGCGGTTTTCATAAATGACGCTCTGAATCCCCAGCCTACCCAGCATTCTCTGGACCGCCTTCAGCGTGGGGAGATCGCTCTGTGCAAGACGGACGCTTACGCCTTTGGCCGTCGACCCCTGGACGGAACCGTCCGAATCAAAGAGCCCTCTGAGAAACCCCCGGTAAAAGGCGCTGGAAGCCGTTCCTTCGAGGACGGGCTCAATGCGCTTCTTCCCTGGCTCCATCCCCAGAGAGAAGGCCAGGTCTCTTATGGACGCCATCGCCAGGCGAAATTCCCCCCGGCCCGTCACTTCTGACCATCCTGCGAAATCGCTTCTGTGAGGCAGCGCCAGGGCGCATCCCAAGGCTTTTTCCATGATCCGTCGCTGTCCCGGTGAGTCCCCGCCGGCGGCTTTTGCATCCGCCCACACGGACAGCACGGCTTTGTCGCGCTTCAGAACGCCGTCGCCAACCATAAGCCCAATGAGATACCCCTCGGATTCAGAGTAAGCTCCCTGCCAGCCGATAAAATTTCCGTGGTCATGAAGGGCCAGCCGGTCTCCTGTACGAAGGGAGCGGGCCTCAACCCACTCAAACTCCGCCGCGTAGCGGGTCATCCGACAGACCCGCCGCACCTTGTGGTCGCCGGTAAGCTTAAGAGAGTGCCCCTCCCGGGTCCTGAGCTCGTAAACAGGTTTTACGCCGGTGCTGAAGAATCCGGCGGTATAGTGCCCCTGACCGTTCACCATCAGGCGGGATGGTTTCCCGACAAGATCTGCGGCCTGCCTGGGCCCCTCGTCCGTCAGGATCCATGCGTCTCCTGTGACGCATGGGTTGGTGGACTCTATCTTCCAGGTTTCATCAAGCTTCAGAAGGTTGTCATCGTTGGCCCTGTCGATGAAGAAGATGCCGGGGTCCCCTCTTCTCCAGGCGCTTTCGCAGAGTTTGTTCCACAGGTCGGCGCCGTTAACCGTCTTTACCACCTTACCGTCGCTCCGGGATATAAGGCGGAAGTCCCCGCCTTCGGACATTTTCATGAGTTCGTCCGACACGCAGACGGAGATATTAAAGTACGGCAGCCTGCCCTCCTCCACCTTAGCGTCGATAAAATCAAAGACGTCGGGGTGATCGTCGAAGAGCATTCCCATGAGGGCCGCCCGGCGCCTTCCCCCCTGCACCACCACGGCGCCCATGGTATTCCAGGTCTCCATGAAGGAGACGGGACCGCTGGCCTGGCCGCCGATCCCTCCGCTGATAAGGCTTCCCCGCTCCCTCAGGCGGCCGAAATTGCCCCCGACCCCTCCGCCGTATTTGCTTATCACGGCGGCGTCCTTTACTCCGTCAAAGATGCCGTCGATGCTGTCGGGCACGTCGATGACAAAGCAGGCGAAAAGCTGCTGGCTCCTGGTCTTGGATCGCTGAATCATGGTGTAGTCGTCGAAAGTCATCTCGTCGGGATGGCAGTAGATTTTGGGCCCCAGGACCGGACTTACCGTCATTCCCGCTCCTGCCGCAAAGAGGCAGGGCGAGTTGAACAAAAAGCGCCTGTTGACGATATCGCTGAAGATATTGTTCTCCAGGCGGCGCAGCCACTCAAGATCCTCTTCGGAACCGGTAAGATACTGGGTTTCAGCGGCGGCCAGGACTCTGGCCACCCGCCGGGCGAACTCGCCGAAGGAGGACTCTTTTCTGACCTGTCCCAGGGATGGATCAAAGCGGTTTGCGAAATATCGCTGCTCAAGCAGCCACAGGGCATTTTCGGAGAGAATCTCCCTCCCTCCGTCCTCCGAAGGGCCGGGAAAAGTAGAATGGAAACGATCTTTGTATAAAAAAGCCATTGGGTTCCCTCCTGGACACTATTTAGAGTGTTTTTCCCTCGCTATACACAATATGTTGTGTGTAACGAGGGAGACAGAAAGAAAGATACCACTCTTTAAGGACTTGGGTCAAGAGGGAGATGAGGGCTTATTTCGCCAGATATTCGAAGAAAAATGGTATTATTAAGGTCACAGCAGGCCGCAAACCGGCTTAAACAACAATGAGACCCTGAAAGAAAGCGAGGAAGATTTATGAGCAGATATGATTTTGATTCCGTCATTGAAAGGCGCGGAACAATCTGCGCCAAATGGGACGGAATGGAGCCCCTCTTCGGCACGAACGACCTTTTCCCCATGTGGATCGCCGACATGGATTTCAAAGCGCCGCCGGAGGTGATTGAAGCCCTCAGAGAGCGGATCGATCACGGAATCTTCGGCTACACAAGGCGATTCGAGCCCTACAGGGAGGCCGTAGCCGGCTGGATGGAGCGGCGGCACGGCTGGAGGCCCGAGACCGAGTGGATCCGCCACACTCCGGGGGTGGTGCCCGCCCTGGCCGTCGCCATGCTTGCCTTCACCCAGCCCGGGGACGGGATCCTGGTCCAGCCGCCGGTCTACTATCCCTTCTTCGCGGCGATAACGGGCAGGGGCAGACGAGTGGTGGAAAACCCCCTCGTCTTCGATGGCGAACGCTTCATGATGGATTTTGACGACCTGGAGCGGAAGCTCGACGACTCCTCGGTGAAGATGGTCTTCCTCTGCTCTCCCCACAACCCCGGCGGCAGGGTCTGGACCCGGGAGGAGCTGGAAAAATTTGCCGCTGTCTGCGCCTCCAGGGGAGTAATAGTAATATCGGACGAAATTCACTGCGACGTGCTCTTCAGGGGGAAAAAACACACACCCCTGGCGGCCGTGTCGGATGAGATAGCAAACCTGTCCATCACCACCGTGGCTCCCAGCAAGACCTTCAACATCGCGGGGCTTGCCACCGCCGCGGTGATAATTCCGTCGAAGAGGCTCAGGGACAACTACCAGTCGGTGGTGGACTTCCTTCACATCGACGGGGGCAACGTCTTCGGAACCATCGGCCTGGAAGCGGCCTACAGGCACGGAGACGCGTGGCTGGACGAGCTAACCGCCTACCTGGAGAAGAACCTGGAATATATTGAGGGCTTCCTTGCGGAGAGGCTTCCCGGGATAAAGCTCGTGCGCCCTGACGGAACCTATGTTCCGCTGCTGGACTGCCGGTCGCTGAACATGTCCGGCCCCGACCTGGAGAAGCTCTTCGTAGAAAAGGGCGGGGTGGCCCTGGACGGAGGCCACTGGTTCGGCACAGGCGGAACGGGCTTCGCCCGGATCAACATCGCCACGCCCCTGACTCTGCTGAAAGAAGGCATGGAGAGGATAGAACGGGCCGTAAAAAGCCTGGGCTAGACCCGCCGCCCCGCTTAAAAAATAGCGCCGGACTTAGTCCGGCGCTATTGCCGCTTAAAGCAGAATCACCGCATCAGCCTGGGCAGGAACAGAATCACATCGGGGAAGAAGCTCAAAACCACCACGGTGACAATGAGGGCGGCCACAAGGGGCATTATCTCCTTCACCAGATGTTCCAGCTTCAGGTTGCCGATATCGCAGGCGATGAACAGGCACAGGCCCACTGGGGGAGTATTGTGGCCGATGGCCAGGGAGATGACCATGATGATCCCGAAGAAGAGGGGGTCCACGCCAAGGCTCATGATTATGGGGTAAAAAATCGGGGCCAGCAGCACCATGGCGGCGGAGTTGTTCAGGAAGGTGCCCACCACCAGGAGGATGAAAATCATGATCAGCTGCACCACAATGGCGTTGGTGGATATGTTGAGGATGGACGCGGCGATGGTCTGGGGGATCTGCTCGCTCACCAGGACGTAGGTGAGCACCTCCGCCGTAACCATAAGGTACATCACCAGGGCCGTGGACTTGGCCGACTTGAGGATGAGGTCGGGGACGTCCTTCCATTTGAGCTCCTTATGGATGTAGACGCCCACCAGCAGTCCGTAGACCACCGCCACCGCCGCCGACTCCGTCGGCGTGAAGATTCCGGCGTAAATTCCTCCCAGGATGATGACAGGCATGAAGAGGGCGTAGATCGCCTGTCTGAAGTGGGTAGAAATAGTCTTGAAGGAGGCGGCCTCGTCTCCCTTGTAGCCCCGCCGGACTGAGATAATGTACTCAACGACCATCAGAACGACGCAAATTATCAGCCCCGGGATGACGCCGGCGATGAAGAGCTCTCCGATGGAAACTCCCGTGGACACGCCGTAGAGCACCATGGTAAGGCTTGGAGGGATGATCAGCCCGATGGTCCCCGACGCCGCCACTACCGCCCCGGCGAAATTCTTGTCGTAGCCCTTCTCCACCATGGGCCCCACCATTACTCCGCCTATGGCCGCTGTAGTGGCGGGAGCCGAGCCTGAAACCGCCCCGAAAAAGGTTGAGGCCAGGGTCGCTACCAGCGCCAGCCCGCCGTTCAACCTTCCAAACATGGCGCCCGCCAGGTTTACAAGCCTCCTTGAGACCCCTCCCACCGCCATGATGTTGCCCGCCAGGATAAAGAAGGGTATGGCCATGAGAGCGAATGAGTTTCCCGCGTTAAAAGTCTTCTGGATTAAAACCTCCACGCCGAAGGCGCCCGTTACAAGGACGGAGAAGATGCACGTAAGGCCCAGGGATACCGCGATGGGCACTCCTATGACCAGAAAAAACAGGAAGAAAAGCACGAGCCAGATACTCATGACAGGGACTCCTTAAGCTTAACGAGGGATTCGAGAATGACCTCAAGCATTACCACAAGGCCCAGAAAGCTGGCTATGGGGACTATCATGAACACGTAGCCAAGCTTAAGCCACTCCATGGAGGGAGAGACGGATTCGAAGCCCAGAATCTGCATGGCCATGGGGTATGAGTACCAGACCATGACGGCGAGGAAAAAGAAAGAGCAGATGTGGGCTACGACGGCCACCACTTCCCTGGCGAACCTGTTCTTTATTGACTCGACCAGAAGGGACATGTTGATATGGCGGGACTCTCTGTAAAGCAGAACGGCGCCAAAGAAGAAGACCCCTGAGAACAGATAGCCGGCAAGCTCCTCGGACCATGAGAGGGGTTTCAGAAGCACGTACCTGAAAATAACCTGAGCCACCACGAACAGCGTCATGAGCGACATAAGAACCACCATGAGCCAGTTCATCAGCCAGGTTAGCTTATCGTTAAGAACCTTCAGCAACTTCAGCATAATCTACTAAACCTCCCGGGAATTAGACCTTTAACGGGCTCCGGCGCAATAAAAGGGACGACCCGGGAAAAACCCCGGATCGCCTCTATCCGCCGCGATTGCCTGCTTATTTGGCCTGGGTGACGGCCTGAATCTTGTCAAGCATGTCTCCGTACTTGGAGCGGTATTTCTCGTACACAGGGGCTACTGCCTTAACGAAGGGCTCCCTGTCCGGCCTGGTGAATACAACGCCCAGCGCCTCGCACTCCTTTATCTCCTTCTCGTCCATCTCCTTCTGGAAATCGAAGGAGAAGCTGCTCATCTTTCTGGACTCGTCCAGGAAAACCTCCTTGTCCGCATCGGGGATTGAATCCCAGAGCCTCTTTGAGGCCACCAGGGGGTTGGATACGTGCATGTACCAGAGAAGGGCCGCGGTCTTGGTGAGCTCAAAGTACTTCTGGGTGAGCATGTGGGTGGTGGTTCCCTCGCAGCCGTCGATGGTCTTGAGCTGCCACGCCGAGTAGACGTCGTTGAAGGCCATGGGGACCGCACTGGCGCCGAAGGCGTTGATGGTGTCTATCATCTCAGCGGAGTTGATAACCCTGAGCTTGAGGCCCTTTAGATCTTCAATGCCGTTGAC
This sequence comes from uncultured Synergistaceae bacterium, assembly GCA_964642285.1. Classification (GTDB taxonomy): domain Bacteria; phylum Synergistota; class Synergistia; order Synergistales; family Aminobacteriaceae; genus Aminivibrio. Next base: position 3,719 of record CAZXOD010000009.1, on the reverse strand, counting down.
AGGCTTCGGGGGGAAGAGATGGCGCATTCCGTTCTCCCACCATCCCAGAATGATCAGGTTCTTGGCGGCAAGCCCCTCTTCGAACTCCTTGCCCACGGGGCCGTTCAGGACGTCGTGGGCCTCCTGGGAGTCCTTGAAGACGAAGGGAAGGCTTAGGACGCCGATCTTGGGATAGTAGGAAGTAAGAAGGGAGCCGGTGGCCAGCACCATATCGGTGGTTCCGAGCTGGGCGCCCTCGATGAGCTGGTTGGGCTTGCCGTAAAGGTCGGAAGGATAGACCTCAAACTTGTAGCGGCCGTCGGTCCTCTCCGACACTTTTTCCGCCCAGGTCTCAAGGTACATCTGATAGTGATGGTCCTGGGTCCCCGTGTGGCCTATCTTGATGGTCTTCGGGGCTGCCAGGGCCGGCGAAATACAAGCAAACGCAAATACTGCCGCAAGAACCGCTAGAAACAACCTTTTCTTCAAACTTACCGCCTCCTTAGAGATATTGAGCAGCGACGCCGGCTCGTTTAAGAGCCCGGCCAATTGTTGAAAGTATAATGCTCTTTATATTTTCTGTCAAAAAAAGACATTAATTGCCCCGAAAGCCCCCCTGTAAGGGGTATAATTTTGGGGCGGGACCTGAGTCTCAAAAGCAGCCCCCGCAAAATTCCCCGAAGATTCGGCAGGAGCGCGGGGAAAGATTTTGTTCAGGCGAATCCATGCCGGCTATATGAGATATTTAGGAGGAATACGGATAATGAACGGCCTTATTTTAAAAAACGTAAAAGTTTACGCCCCCGAACCCCGGGGTGTCCGAGATATCTTCATGTTAGGCGGAAGGATAGTCAGCACGGCGGCTCCCGGAGCCAAAGGCGGCTTAACTGAAGCTCCCTTTCCGGTTCAGACCGTTGACGGCGAAGGGCTGATCGCGGTACCGGGGATCGTAGACGGCCACGTACATTTTAACGGCGCGGGAGGCGAAGGGGGCCCTCTGTACAGGACGCCCCCCAATCACCTGTCCGAACTCGTGGGAGCCGGGATAACTACGGCCATCGGACTGCTGGGGACCGACGGTTTTACCCGATCATTGAGGGACCTGCTGATGAAGGCCCGCTCCCTGTCCGCGGAAGGAATGACGGCAAAAATTTATACGGGAGCCTATCAGATTCCGGGGCCGGTTTTAACCACCGACCCGGCCAGCGACATCATCCTGGTGGACGAGGTAGTGGGGCTGAAAATCGCCTGTTCCGACCACCGCTCGTCCCATGCCTCGCTGCAGTCCCTCAGGGAGGCCGCGTCTCAGGCCCGGGTGGGAGGTATCCTGGCGGGGAAAAAAGGCGTCGTCATGGTTCACATCGGAGAGGGTCCGGACCGCCTTGAACCGCTGCTGGAGGCAGTCCGCACTTCCGACATTCCCATAACCCAGTTTATCCCCACCCATCTCAACCGGTCCTCTCAGGTGCTTGAGGAGTCGGTTGGCTGGACCAGGAAAGGCGGATATGTCGACCTCAGCGCCGGCGTGTCAGCCCGTTGCGGCTTCGAGGGAGCGGTGAACCCGTCAAAGGCAGTACGCTACCTGCTGGACCAGGGCGCGGAGACGGGGCAGATAACCATGAGCTCTGACGGCAACGGGGTGATGACAATTGCTGATCCTGAAACGGGGAAGCCCCGCCCCCTCATCTCCCCGGTTAGAGCTCTTTTCGAGGAGTTCGCCGCCATGATCCGGGACGGGATCCCCGTGGAGACGGCGGTCCGCATCGTATCCACCAACCCGGCGGAGCGCATTGGCCTCTATCAGAAGGGACGAATCGGGGAGGGCCTGGACGGGGATATACTGCTGGTGAGGGAGGATACCCTTGAACTTCATACAGTGGTAGCCATGGGAGAGATTCTGATTCAGGACGGCCGCGCCGTCAGAAAGGGGCTTTTCGAAAGGTAAAAACCACACCCGGCGAGGGAGGAGCTGTCATGGAAAAGAAGGACGTTTTGGACTTCATTGAGGCCTTCAGGCTAGATTCAGGCTGGAACCAGGTTTCTGCTGAACAAGCCCTGAGGCCCGATCTGACGGGGCTTGATATGTTCGACTCCGCCATAGGAAGGGTAGCGGCGGCGGAAGATCCTGGCTTTATGCGACTTAAAAAAGCGGATTCGGTAGGCCCCCACCACCTGCTTCCCGGAGAGTGGCTGAAGGGCGCCCAGTCGGTGTTTTCTTTTTTCCTCCCCTTTTCAGAGAGGGTTAGAAGGAGTAACGAAGAAGGAGCTGAACCTTCGGCGGAGTGGCTTCACGCGAGAATTGAGGGGCAGGACTTTATCAACCGCCTGTCCCGGGAGCTGGTGAAATGGATGGGAGAAAAGGGATGGAGCGCCGTGGCGCCGGCGGTGGACCCCGGGTTTTCATTCTGCTACGCGGAAAATAACGTCTTCATGGACGACCAGGGGGCCCCCTACCCGGTAAGCTTTACCAGCAACTGGTCCGAGCGGCATGCCGCTTTCGTCTGCGGTCTTGGAACTTTCGGCCTGTCGAAGGGCCTGATAACAGAAAAAGGCATGGCGGGGCGGTTCGGCAGCGTAATTTCCAGCGCGCCCATGGAGCCGGACAATGTTATCCCCGATGACATCTACGGCAACTGCCACCGGTGCGGCAGGTGCGCCCTACTCTGCCCCGTGAACGCCATTTCCCTTGAAAACGGGAAGGATCACGCCCTCTGCTCCGATTACGTCCGGCTCATGGGAGAAAAGTACTCCCCCCGGTACGGCTGCGGAAAGTGCCAGACGGGAGTCCCCTGCGAATTTGAAAACCCGGTGGGAAGCTGAGGGGCGACCGCGCCCCTCAGCTTCTTCCCCAGAAAGCTCTTATAGTGTCCTCATCAGGCTTCCTGCCAAGGAAAGAGCCCGCTACAAAGGTGATCAGGGCAACCGTTATGGCGGGCACTATCTGATTCAGGAACTCTTATATTTGCTGCACTCTCCTTTCAAATGACATTCTTTTTTGAAAGCACTTTATTTTTCGATCTTTTAATGTCGCTATTGACATTTATGGACTTCTCCCCCACAATGATCCGAAATTACCGACCACAGGCGAAGGGAGGGGCTACTCCGTGACTAAAACAACAGAATTTGCAAATATCTGCCGCGATTTCATCAGCCTCCTCCTCCTCGGTTGCCGGTTCCCCCCAGGAACGCCGGCAGCTTGGTAAGCTGCGCAGGGGCATTCCCGGGCCGGAACCTCTTTAAAGAGGTTCCGGCCCTTTTTTATTTTTTAAAGAATGGGAGAAATGAAAGGAGAGAGGGGCATGAACGGGACAGAGCATGTAAAAATTTTTGATACAACGCTGAGGGACGGAGAACAGGCGCCGGGGATCAATCTCAACAGGGAGGAGAAGCTGAGGATAGCAGGACAGCTGGCTAAAATGAAAGTGGACGTCATCGAGGCGGGCTTCCCGGCGGCCTCCCCGGGGGATTTCGAGGCGGTAAAACAGGTGGCGGACGCAGTGAAAGGCCCGATCATCGCGGGGCTTGCCCGCACTAGACGGGAGGACATCAGGGCCGCCGGCGAGGCGGTTAAGGGGGCCGCCAGGGGCAGAATTCACACATTCATCGCCACAAGCCCCATTCACATGGAGTACAAGCTGAAGATGACCCCCGCTCAGGTTCTGGAGGAGGTCAGGGAGGCCGTCACGTACGCCGGATCCCTCGTGGACGACGTGGAGTTTTCCGCCGAGGACGCCAACCGG
>CAZXOD010000008.1:17866-26040 GCA_964642285.1 uncultured Synergistaceae bacterium | reverse complement strand
CCTCGTAGCTGATCAGTCCGGGAAACCTCAGCCCCCGGGTGTCCATGCCGAATTTCTGGTGGTAGTAATCGCAGAGCAGCTCCATAGTAACCTTGGCCACGCCGTAAACGGTAGTGGGGCGCTGGATCGTATCCTGGGGCGTGTTTTTAGGAGGGGTGCCGGGGCCGAAGGCGGCGATGGAGCTGGGAAAGAAGAAGGCCGCTCCCCTCTCCCTGGCCGCTTCAAGGGCTGTGTGGGAGCCGTTTACGTTGATATCCCAGGAATTCAGGGGGTCAGCCTCGCCCTTAGCCGAGAGTACTCCGGCAAGGTGAAGCACAGCGTCCGCTCCAAAGGAACCCAGCAGGGCGGAAAAGGCCTTTCCGTCCCGTACGTCCAGCAGCTCGAAGGGGCCTCCCTCGGAGACAGGGCCCGGCACAGGCCTGCGGGCCGTGGCAAGCACATTCTCATCGCCATAGATTTTCCGCAGGTAGGGGGTGAGCTCCACGCCTATCTGGCCGCTCGCTCCGGTGACGATTATCTTCTTCATGATATTATCCCCATCTCCCTGCCTACGGCGGCGAATTTCTCCACGGCGAAGCGCAGGTCGTCCTCCGAGTGGGATGCCGACACCATGGCCCTGATCCGGGCCGTGCCCCTGGGAACGGTGGGGAATACGATGGCGGTGGCAAAGACTCCCTGGTCGAAGAGTTTTGCGCTGAACGCCTTGGCGTCCGCCGCCTCTCCAATGATTACGGGAGTGATGGGCGTCTCGCTGGCGCCAGTATCGAAGCCCAGGGCGGATAGCTCTTTTTTGAGGAAGGCGCCGTTGGCCCATAGTTTTTTAACCAGGTCCTCGCTCTCCTGCAGGATCTCCACCGACGCGATGTTGGCCGCCACGTCGGGGATGGTGAGGGCGCTGCTGAAGAGATTGGGCCGGGCCTTCTGCCGCAGATAGTCGATAAGAATCGCGCTGCCCGCCGCCATGCCTCCCATAACGCCGAAGGCCTTGGACATGGTGCCTATCTCCACGTCTACCCGGCCGTGGAGGCCGAAGTGGTCGGCAATGCCCCGTCCGCCCCTGCCCAAGACTCCCTCTCCGTGGGCGTCGTCCACCGCCACCATTACCCCATGAGCCTCGCAGAGCTCGACGATCTCGGGCAGCTTCGCGATATCGCCGTCCATGGAGAAGACCCCGTCGGTGATCAGGAGTTTGCGGCCCTTTGCGTCCCGGTTCTCCGCCAGCTTTTTCTCCAGATCATCCATGTCCGAGTGCTCATACCGGACCACCCTGGCCCTGGAGAGCCTGCATGCGTCAATGATGGAGGCATGATTCAGAGAGTCGCTGAAGATGATGTCGTCCGCTCCTCCGGCGAGTGTGGGGATGACGGTGAGGTTTGCCGCGAAGCCCGAGGATACCACTATGGCGGCCTCGGCGCCCTTGAAGGCGGCCAGCTTTTCCTCCAGCTCCAGGTGGGGGGTCATGGTTCCGGCTATGGTCCTTACCGCTCCGGGGCCCACCCCGAATTTGCCGGTGTACTCGCTTACTTTGGCCACCACTCTCGGGTCGTTGCAAAGGCCGAGGTAGTTGTTGGAACAGAGGTTAAGGTATTTTCTGCCGCCGATCTGAACCCGGGCGCCCTGGGGGCTTTCGAGAGTTCTGATGGTACCGTAAAGCCCCGCCTCCTTCATGGCGGCAAGCTCTTCCGCAAGAAAATCCATGGGAACGGCCATTTCGATCACTCCTTAAAAATATTTGGGAAATGCTGAAAAATATCCTGAACCGCCCTTTTGCGCATCCCCGGTCCGGGGGCGGCGCGTCACCCGCAATGACGGGGCAGACCAACATAAAGTATGATATGAAGCCGGTTTTGACGCAACGGGGTATAATTATGGGGAACTTACTATAATATATTATTAGGTTTGAAAATATATTTTTCTGGTTCAGCGATAAAGTTTCAGGCGACGGTCGAGCCATCTGAGGCTGTAAAAAAGGGGAGAGCCCCTTGAGCGCCGGCTCTCCCCCTGAAAATACTTCTGTATTGCTATGGTCCTTCTACCACTTGCCTACCATCTGGGGCCCCAGAATTACCTCGGGCAGCCAGCAGGAGAGGGCGGGAATGTAGGTGGTGAGCAGAAGAACGGGGATTCCCACAAAAAACAGGAATTTCATCATTATGGGTACCAGCTCTGCGTAACTGCACCCTGAAAGCCTCGAACCGACGAAGATGGACATGGCGAAGGGCGGAGTGACTACGCCCAGTCCTACGTTCACGATGATGACCGCTCCAAGGTGGACCAGGTTCATGTCCAGCTGCTGCATAAGGGGCAGTATCAGCGGAACTCCCAGGATGAGGATGGGCGTTCCGTCCAGGAACATCCCCAGGATCAGGAAGAACACGTTCATGGCCAAAAGAATCAGGATCTTGCTGCTGAACATGCCGAGCATAAAATTCGCGACCTGCTGGGCGGCTCCTACCCGTATAAGATAGCGGGCAAGGACGGTTCCTCCCCCTATGAGCATAGTGATAACTCCGATAGACAGTATGGAGGTGAAGGTGGCCGACCAGAATTTACTTGCCGTCAGCTCCCTGTACACGAATATTCCAATGATGAAGCAGTAGACCACCGCGATGGCGCCCGCCTCGTTGGGGGTGCAGAATCCGCCGTAAATGCCTATCAGAATGATCGCCGGGCACCCAAGGGCCGGAAGGGCAAACCAGGTCGATGTGAGAAGTTCTTTGATTCTGGCGCCGGCCGTCCGGGGCCTTTCGTCGATCTCCTCAGTGATGAGATCGGGGTTCATGTACTGGGGGCAGATGAAGTAGTTCAGGATTGCGTAGCCCAGGGCCAGAAGAAGGCCGGGAATGACTGTGGACAGGAAGAGGGCCGTCACTGACTGCTGAGCCAGCAGGCAGTAGATCAGGGCCGGAACGCTGGGGGGGATGAGGTATCCCAGAAAGCTGGAGGAACACAGCAGGGCCGTAACGTATTTCGGCTCGTAGCCGTACTGTTTCAGCCGGGGAACAAGCAGGGGGATCAGGGCTGAAATGCACGGAACGGAAGATCCGGTGAGGGCCGCCAGAAAGACAGTGGATATTATTCCCACCAGCGCCATTCCTCCCCTGATTCGCCCCACCAGGGCGTAGGAGAAGCGCACTATCCTGTCGGCCAGGCCCGCGTCGGAGATAAGGCTTCCCGCATAGACGAAAAAGGCGATGGCCATAACGGTGGAGCTGTTGAGGGCATGGTAGAAGGTGCCCGATATGAAGGCGCTGTTCATGCCGTCCGCGAAAAGCCCTGCTATAGGCGCGCCGAAGAAGAGCCACGCTATGGGAATGCCCAGGAACATGCCTCCTATGAAAACAGAAATGGCTATGATCAGGCCGAAGCTCATTCTTCCTCACCTCCGCGGGAGTCTCTGTAAAGGCCGATTGCAAGGACGGCGGTATTGTGGACTATATGGAATATGCAGAGCACGAACATTACAAAAATGGCCTGCACAAGCCAGCTCGTGTTAAACCAGGGGACAAGGGTCGCCCACTCGTCGAACTTGAGAGATCTCAAAAAGAAGGTGTAGAAGATAGGCATGGTAAACCAGATTATTCCCAGGCTCAGGAGGTTTACTGTTATTTTGCCGAATTTGCTCCCCCTCTTTCCCCTGAAAATCTGCCCCATAAATACGTCTACGGCGGTGTGGGCGTCCTCCCGGGTAGTGATGGCAATTGAGATTATGGCGGCCAGAATGAAGATGTAAAGAGTCAGGTCGGAGATCCACATTACCTCGTAGTGGAGCCAGTACCTGTTGATGATCTGTATCACGGTAAAAATCGTGGCAAAAATTATGCCGAATGCGCAGAGGGCATTTTCCAGGATCGCAAGCAGCCTTATAAAAGAAAAATAGAGCTTTTTCATGGGCAACTCCTTTTTGTGAATATGACATTTATGGAGGATTGGCCCCATGCCGGTTTGCGGACGGGGCCAATCCCGTTTCAAAAGGCCTGGATTTTATTATTGCCGCAGCCCGCGTTTACTTTTTCTTTTCGAGGGCTTTAACTCTTACCTCTTCAAGCTCGGCCCTGATCTTCTCGCTCATGTTCTGGCCGGGCCACTGCTTATCAAGCCAGGGGTCGCACTGCTCTTCCCAGATGGCGGCCATATTAGCCTTCTCGCGCCACACGGCCCTCTCCTCTTCGGTGAGCTCGGTGATGGTCAGATTGGGATACTCGGTCCGGAGCTTATTGATGTAGTTATTCTCCTCGGCCTCGTAGAGGTCGTTGAGGTACTGCTCCGCCTCGGCGCCCGCTCTGTAGATGGCTTCCTGGTACTTGGGATCGAGGCTGTCCCACAGCTCCTTGTTGATGACTACGTTGTTGGCGTCCCAGTTCAGCAGGCCGTGGGTGTAGTGTTTAAGCACTTCGGCGTGGCGCTCTTCCACAAGGGAGGGCCACATGGACCAGCAGCCGTCCACCACTCCCCTGGAGAGGGCGTTGTAAACTTCCGCCCAGGGGATGGTCTCCATGGTCATGCCCGTGCCGGCGCCCATGTTTTCGAGGCAGCGGACGGAGGCAAGGGATGAGGAAACCCTCATCTTGAGGTTCTTCAGATCGTCGGGGAGCCTGAGGGCCCGCTGGTTGTTGCCGAGGCCGTAGGCGCCCTGGGCGCAGCTGAAGAGCATCTCAATGCCAACTTCGTTCCATGCGACCTGCATTACTTTGAAGATAACCCCGTCGGGGTAGGCATAGGCTATTCTGGCCTCGTCGAAGGTGCTGACGGTCCAGGGCATCCAGTTCATCATGCCGCCGGGGATCAGGTTGACGTAGGGAGAAAGGGCGGCTATCTCAGTGCTTCCGTCCCGCACGCCGTGGAAGGACTCGTCGTGGGTGCCGAGGAGCCCGTTGGAGTGAAGGGTGATCTCGATATCGCCGTTGGTGTACTCCTTCACTTTGTCGCAGAAGAGCTGGTAGCCCTTGTCAGCCACGGGACGGGTCCAGGGCTGGGCGAAGGACCATTTGTACTTGGGCGCCGCGGCGGCGGCCCCGGCAACGATGCAGACAAGAAGTAAAGCCATGGTCGCGCGTTTAAAAAATGTGTTCACTCTTTTTTCCTCCTTGAGCTTTTGCGGCGTCTGAGCCGCAGAAATAGGGGTGTTTCTCCAGGCCTCTCTCAACAATTAAGCAGCAGCTCTCAGTGTCCCTTCCGTATCACCTCTCCCGCGGCGTCTCCCGTGAAGGAGCCGCCCTCAAGGGTCATCACGCCGTTTACAAGTACGAAGTCCATCCCGGAAGCAAGTTCCGTCGGGTTTTCGTAGGTGGCGTTGTCCTTTACTTTTTCCGGGTCGAAGATCAGTATATCAGCATCCATACCCTCCCGGACAAGGCCTTTTTGCTGCATTCCGTACCGGGCCGCAGGCATGGAGGTCATCTTGCGGACCGCCTCCTCAAGGGAGATGGTCTTCTCCTGTCTTACATATTTGGCTATTACCCTCGGGTGAGTCCCGAAACTTCTGGGGTGAGCCTTGGCGCCCTCGGCGGGGGGGATGGAGTCGGCGGCAACCATCACGGCAGGGTGGGCCAGCACTGTTTTAATGTCGTCCTCGCCGATGGCGGCATAGCAGGCCAGGTCGTTGCCGTGGTTTGCCTCTATTATCCTGAAGGCCGCCTCCACAGGATCCACTCCCATGCCGGCGGAAATTTGGGCGATATTTTTGCCCTCCCATTCCGGCGTTTCCGGGCAGTAGACCACAAGGGCGCCTCCCGGGCCGCCGCCGTGGCGGAGCATACTCTCCCAGCCGCAGGGCCTGGATGTATCCAGGGAGTCGTGTATCTCAGCGGCAATTTTGGCCCTTTCGGCCGGGTCCGCCAGGCGGTCGCAGATGGCTGCCACTCCGCCGGCCTGGGCCCAGGGGGGAAGGCAGGCCCGGACGCTGGTGCTGCAATTGTCGTAAGGGTACTGGTCGAGGGTTACGTCTATGCCGCAGGCTCTGGCGTCGTCCACCATCTGGAGGGACGTGTTTACCAGGCCCCAGTTGTCCTTGCCCAGGGCTTTATGATGAGAAATCTGCACGGGCACGCCCGTCTTCCGGCCCAGTTCAATGGTCTCGGCGACGGCTTCAAGAAGGTCTCCCGATTCGCTCCTCATATGGGATAGGTATATCCCTCCCGTCTCGGCAAGAACTTCCGCCAGAGCCCACATCTCCTCCCTGGGCGCGTAGACGCCGGGAGGATAGATCAGCCCGCTGGTGAGGCCGAAGCTTCCCGCCTCCATGGCCTCTCTGAGATGGGCCTTCATGAGCTCCAGCTCGGCGGGAGTCGCGGCCCGATCCTCAAAGCCCATGACCGCCGCCCGGATGGTCCCGTGTCCGGCGCAGGAGGCGAAGTTAACAGCCAGAGGCAGCTTTTCAACCTCCACGAGCCATTCGTCAAAGGTTTTCCAGTTCCAGGGGACTTCCGTCCCCGCCATAATGAAGCCAAGGTAGGATTTTAAAAGGCCGGCGTACTCGTCTTTGACGGGAGCGGCGCTCTGGCCGCACTGCCCTGCCACCTGGGTAGTGACTCCCTGCCGCAGCTTGGAGAGCATTACAGGATCCCTGAAGATGACAAAGTCGGAATGGGTGTGGGCGTCGATAAAGCCGGGGCTCAAAATCCTGCCGTCAGCATTGATGGTGCGGGCCGCGCCTCTTTTAGCCAGCCGGCCTATCTCCGCTATTTTGCCATTTTTTACTCCCACGTCCCCCCGGTACCACGGGCCGCCCCCGCCATCAATGATTCTTGCGTCCAAAAACAACGTATCGAACAAAATGCGCACCTCTCTTTAGAAGTTTTTGCGCCGCCCTGCGGGGCGCATTGAAATATATCATCTTTTTAGCATTCTATCACGTTTTGCGGGCCTTGTGACTGACAGTAGTCATAGTATAATTCTTTGCGCCCCCGTATATTTTTGCGCAAAAAGATATAATCGTTCGGGGAGGAGGTCCTTTACTTGAAAGAAGAGATGACTCTGGAAGAGCTCGCCGGACGGACGAGCGGAGATAGCTCGGCGCCCCATTATATAGCCGGGGTGCTGCGGGAGGCAATTTACAGAGGGATTCTTCCAGAGGGGAAACCCCTGCACCAGGCCAGGGTGGCCCTCCGGCTAGGCGTAAGCCCTATCCCCTTGCGGGAAGCCCTACGCCTGCTGGAGACCGAGGGGCTGGTGGCCTTCCAGGGCTACCGGGGGGCCATCGTGACCGCCCTCTCCGTGGAAGAGGCCCGGGAGCTCTACGAGATGATCTCAGCTCTGGAGACAAATCTGCTGAAGATAGCCTTCCCCCGGGTAACAAAGCGAATCGCCGCCGACGCAGGAAAAATCCTTGACATGATGGACGGTGAAGAGGACTGCATCCGGTGGCGGGACCTCAACCAGATATTCCACAACATGCTCTTCGAGCCCGCGGACAGGCCCATCACCCTGGATACCCTTGCCAGGCTTCGCCAGAAGACGGACCGTAATATACGCATTCATCTGGAGTCCATGAAGGATGAATCTCAGCGGCAGCACAGGCAGATTCTGGCGGCAGTGACGGCCGGGGACTCTGACGCCGCGGTGGCCGCCTTGGCGGATCACCTTTCCTATACTTCCAACGATCTTCAATCGTGCATGAGGCTGGAGCAGGGAAGAAAAAAAAAGAAATAAGGGGAAGAGGCGTCCCCTGCTCCCTTCCCTTCCTCAGACCTCCCGGCGCAAAAAGATAATCTCAGCGCCCTCCGGAAGAACGCTTTCCTTGGGCGGGTTCAGTATAACGGAGGGCGCGGCCCGCCTCAGTCCGCCCTCCTCCTCTTCGCTTCCTGCCCGGGCGGGGGGCGCCACCCAGCCTATGGGAACTGCCCCGTTGTTGCCCATGGAAATAAGTTCCCCGAACGTAATGGCAACGCCCTCACCTGCTTCCCGCAGGGCTTCCGACGCGGGGCAGCAGACGAAATCGATATTCCCGAACTGGATGAGCGCCCTGTAAACGGGCTCGAACTCCGGCTGCAGGGCGAAAATGGTCAGAAGTCTTCCGATGGTGAGGGGGCCTATGACGTTGGAGCAGTTTCGTATATTCCTGACGATGACCTCCGTGTCCACGGTGAGGGTCTCCACAATTATCCTAACGTCTTTCTTGGCGGACCTGTCAATCAGCCTGCTCAGCAGCAGAAGCCTGGAGACGGTTTCGGCGT
>CAZXOD010000008.1:0-17856 GCA_964642285.1 uncultured Synergistaceae bacterium | reverse complement strand
CTATGCGGTCGGGCGTGGACGAGTTCAGCAGATGCCCGTCGGCAAGGAGGATTATAATGCCCGCTCCAGCCATATCCACAGCGTCAAGGACCTCCTCCCCGGACCGGAAGCGGCACTCCCGGAAGGAGACCCTTTCCGGCAGGGGTGTCCTTGAGTATTCACCGTACCATTCGGCAAACTCCTCTTCGGTTTGATTGTCGGTCACGGTGATATCCATATTCAGCCTCCCAAGACCCTGAAGAATGAAGGGCAGCTTGGGGTTCACTCCCACTATCACAAGATTTCCTTCGGGCAGGGACGGTCCCGGGCAGCACAGAGAGAAGGCTGGGGCTTCCTCTGTCTCCCTGGGGAGCGCGAAGATGGAGCTGTCCCAGCCGTTCTCACTCAAAACAACAATCCGTCCGGCCTCCGGAACGGGTTCGTCCGGCAGAGGCGCCATTTTTATCCCGCCTCCGTTATCGGAGTAGCCCACCGGCACGGACCTGGGGAAGGCGCCTGCCATATCCCTCCACACTGTTCCCGGCTCGATGGGCGGAGCTACGAAGTGAAACTCGTTGCCCTCGGCGGTAAGAAGTTCGTTGAAAATGTCCTCGGCGTAGGGGTTCAGGCACATGGCGGAGATAAGACTGCCGATGAAGAAGAGGGGATTGAAAAAAACCCTGGTGTTTCCCGGGCCGAAGGGACGAAGAAAATCAGTGACGTGGAGGCTGTTGCCCAGGTCCAGATAGTTCAGAATGGTCACGGGGGCGGCGCCACGGCGGCTCTGCTTTTTATCGTCCAGCAGGGTCTCGAAGGATAGCAGCGTCCTGGTCACTATGGGGTCGTTAAGCCGCTCGGAGAGCCTCCTGTCGTCGGAATTCTCGCCCAGCACCACCACGGCGGCGGCCTTGTGGGCGGAGATTCGCTCAAGGGCCTCCTCATTCTGGAAGCTTCCCGTCCTGGTTATAACCTTGACGTAGGGGCTTGAAGTCAGCCCCCATCCTGAGGAGTGAGGGGGCGTCTCCCCCATGACCACCACCTTCACCGGCGGCTTTCTCTCAGTTATGCAGAAGGAATTAAGCTCGTTCAGAATGTGAGGAATGCACTCGTTCCATCCCAGCAGAACAACATGTCCCCGCTCCCGCACCTCTCCCGCGTCCTTCATTTCCTCCAGGCGCTCCATGAGCTTTCCTATGATGATGGCTATCAGGATGCCGTTAAAAAGAATTATCCCGATGAAGGAGAGCAGCAGCACCAGCCCCTTCACCACCGAATCCTGCCCCGCCATCTCGAAGATGCTGTCGGAGCTGATCATGGTGATCAGGGAGAACCAGAAATTGCCCCCGTGGCCGGAGGTCATCCCCGCCCTGTCCAGAAGCAGGGTGAAAACCCACACGAAGACCAGAGAGACCAGCAGCAACGTCAGCGACTGTCGCCAGATGGAGACCTCCATGAGGCGGCGGAACCGGTAGGACGCCCAGCGGGCCACCTCTGACTTCTTCACTCTACGGAACCGCAGCAGTCGGAAAATTCGGGGCAGGCGCAGCAGTCGGAGCATGGAAGCCCCGCCCCCGGGGAACATGAAGATAAGCATGATATCCCACGGGATGGTAGCCGCCCAGTCCATCCACCAGTCCCGCAGGTAGTCCCTGCCGCGGCCGCCGTAGGTAACGTAGCGGGCCGCAAGCTCCGCGGCAAAGATGACCGAGAAGAAGAGGTTCAGCCCCTCAAGAAAGTCGTCGTCAAGGAGAAGGGACACGGCCGCCGTCAGAATGGACGCCCCGATAAGTACGATGAGGGCGGCCTCCACGCCAGACCGCCGGAAGAAAAAGTCTATCTTCCTGGAGTAATAGTCCCTTCCGAATGAAAAAATTTTCATGATGGGCCTCCTTCCCCTTACAGCGTATTCAAAATACAGGTACGGCAGTTTAAGTGCAGGTCAGAGGAAAAGATGCCCCTGCTTCGGATGCGGCAGGGGCATAACAGGTTTTCAGGACTTCAACTCCCGATTTCCTCCCCTACTTCTGCCAGCTCAGGGCGAACCCCGCGAAGAGGGCGCTTCCCAGGGGAAGGGTGTCCTCGTCGACGTCGAACTTCGGGTTGTGGTGAGGGTAGATCTGCCCCTTTTCCGGATTGCAAGAGCCGTGAGCGAAGAAAGTCCCCGGCACCATCGCGAGGAAGTATGCCACGTCCTCCCCGCCCATGGTGGGCTCGGCAATCTCCTTGACCTTGTCCGCCCCCAGCATGGCGGCGGCGAAGTCCTGGAATTTTCTGGTGAAGTCGGGGTCGTTGATCAGGGGGGGAGGCCCGGCGTCGTATTCCACTACGGCCTCACCCCTCATCCCCTCCGCAGTACGGGAGGCCAGGGCGCGGATGCGCTCCTCCACAAAGGCCCTTGTCGCGGGACTAAGGGTCCTGACCGTGCCCTCTATGACGCACTCCTCGGCGATGATGTTGAAGGCCGTTCCCCCGGCAATGCGGCCTATGGTGAGCACCGCCGGATCAAGGGGAGAAAGTTCCCTGCTGAGGATGGTCTGAAGCTCAAGCACTATCGCGGAGGCCATGGTGACGGGGTCCACGGCCAGGTGGGGAGTTGCCCCGTGGCCGCCCTTGCCCCTGAAGGTGATCTGAAAGCGGTCCACTGCCGCCATGAGGGCGCCGTAGCGCACGCCGATCTCCCCCGGGCCCGCCTCCTTCCATAGGCAGCCGGTGTGTAGGCCCAGAAGAGCGTCAGGTGCGGGGTTTTCCATCACGCCGTCGTCGATCATGGCCTTTGCGCCCTTTACGTTTTCCTCCCCGGGCTGGAAGATGAACTTCACTGTGCCCGCCAGCTCGTTTTTATGAGCTATGAGGAGTTTTGCCGCTCCAAGGGCCATGGCGGTATGGGCGTCGTGGCCGCAGGCGTGCATGCGGCCGTTCTTCGAGGCGAAGGGAAGGCCCGTATCCTCCACAATGGGCAGACCGTCGCAGTCCGCCCTTATGGCCAGGGTTTTGCCGGGAAGAGCGCCCTTTATGAGGGCGGTCACACCCCACCCCCCCACTTTTTCGCGGATGTCCTCCGCGCCCATCTTCCTTAGCTCCTGAACGATATAGGCGGAAGTTTCAGGGGTTTCAAGCCCCAGTTCCGGGGTCTGGTGAAGATCCCGCCGCCAGGCGGTGATTTGAGGACCCATTGCATTCGCTTCTTCAAGAATGGCCTTCATGGTATCTCCTCCGGTTTGAAAAAATAGTTGAATCGTTCCTATTTTACATCATCAGAGGATGTCTTTTTCAAGGCAGGGTCAGATTGGATTCTTCGTTTCTGCGCAAAGAAGACCAGCATGAAAATAGCTACTCCCAGAGCGTCCCAGTGTCTTCCGGGAATGAAGAGCGGCACAGAGCAAAGAACGAGCAGCACTCTTTCGTATAAAAAGAGAGGGGCGCTTAAGTATCCTTCTATGGCCGCGGCAAGGCTTATAAGCGCCATCATAACGACGATCGTCGTTATGGCGAAATCAAACAGGGAGCCCTGCAGTAAAATCTCAGGACGATAGTAAAATAGGAAGGGCAGTATGTACAGGCCCTTGGAGAATTTGAAGCTGGTGAACATGGTTCGCCACGGATCCGCCTTAGCGATGCCTGCCGCCACGATTGCAGCAAGCCCCACTGGAGGAGTGATTTCTGAGTTGATGCTGAACCAGATCATGATGAAGTGGGCCACAAGAAGTGGGAATCCCATGTCGAGAAGAGCGGGGCCCACGGATATGGCTGTTATGATGTAGGCGGCGCTGCTGGCAAGGCCCATTCCGAGGACGGTGGATATAAGGCATACGAGGATAATAGCAATGAAAGGGCTGCCACGGGAAAGGGCAGAGAAGAACCAGGAGAATTTGAGTCCGACCCCGGTGAGGCCCACTATGGAGAGAATGATGCCTATGCAGCCCGTCAGGCTTCCTATGCTCAACAGGTACTTCCCGCCGAGGACCATGCATTCATAGAAGTTTTTAACATCTATCTTCCTTGTTTTATAGACGTGAGTCAGCAGAAGAGCGCATATGCCCGCAAGGGCTGCCGTTCCAGGGGCGTAGCCCATGGCCATTACCACTACGATAAGAATCAGGGCAAAAAAATAATGCCATCCGTCCCTCAGAACGTCTTTCACCGGCTCGATATTTCCCCCCCTAGCCCGCCCGATATTGTGTTTTTTAGCCTCGAAATGTATGAACAGGAATACAGT
Organism: uncultured Synergistaceae bacterium; assembly: GCA_964642285.1. Taxonomy (GTDB): domain Bacteria; phylum Synergistota; class Synergistia; order Synergistales; family Aminobacteriaceae; genus Aminivibrio. Next base: position 13,661 of record CAZXOD010000008.1, on the reverse strand, counting down.
GGTAAAGTAGAGAAGGATTGGCGTTGTCGCTATCATGGCGATGGTTATGTAGGGTATCTGGGTAAATTCCGCCATGAGGAAGGCGATAGCTCCCATGATGGGCGGCATTATCTGCCCGCCGGTGGACGCGGCAGCCTCCACCGCTCCCGCCACATGAGGCTTATAGCCTACCTTGATCATCATGGGGATGGTAAATACCCCCGTCGACGAGACGTTGGCGATGGCGCTGCCCGATATGGAGCCTACCATGGCGCTTCCGATGACCGCCGCTTTTGCGGGGCCTCCCACGGTGTTTTTTGTCATGGCGAAAGCGAGGCGTATGAAGAACTCCCCCGCGCCGGTTTTTTCAAGAAACGCGCCGAATATTATGAAGGGGGCTACGTAGAGAATCATCATTCTGGCGGACAGGCCGTAAAACCCCTCAAGGCCTGCGTAGATGCTGTTTACGACGCCCGACAGGTCGGCCCCTCTGTGGCCGAAGGCTCCCGGAATAAGATGGCCGAAAAAGGCGTAAGCCAGCAGCACCAGCGATACGGAGGTCAGTGCCCATCCGATGATCCGCCTGCCGATATCCAGGGTGACGATGATCATTGCCGCGCCCATGATTACGTCCATGGGCTCCAGGCTGCCGAGACGCATAAACCGATCGTTGTAGTCGTACATGGCGTATGCTGAGGCCGCGATGGTGAGTATGATTACGAGGGCATCCATGCCGAGGGAGAAGCGCTTCCTCCGCGGGTTGCGGGAGAAGGGGTAAATTATGGCGGTGAGGATACAGACTGTCATCAGGAAGAGGGCGTGTTTGATAACTACGTCCGTCCCGATATACACGGTCCAGTAAAGAATAAGAAAGGACAGCAGGGCGAGTCCGAAGTTTACAAGCTGGAGTGGAATGCCGGAAAATGACCGTTCTATCGCCGGGGATTCAGGGGCTGGAATGTTCTTCTCCATAAAAAGAGGCTCCTTTCAAAAAGCCGGGCGCTTGCAGTCGACGCAGCGCCCGGCGATACCTGAACGTATGGACCCGAACTATTTAAGTGCTCCCGCTTCCCTGAAAAATTTCTCCGCCCCGGGATGAAGAGGAATGGGCGTCCACTTAGCGGCGTTTTCGAGGGACATGCCTTTCCCCGCCGCGTGGACCTTGCCCATGTACTCCAGGCCTGAGGGACTGTAAGCCGCTTTGACTATCTCGTAGATTACGTTCTCGTCCACATCCTCCCTGGCGCCCCACATGGCGCCGGAGCCCACCGTCTCCACGTCGGCGTCTACCCCTTTATAGGTCCCGCCGGGGAGGGTCAGGGGTAGGTACTGGGGCATTGCCTCGGTCAGTTTTTCCCTGTAGCCGGGGGCGAAAGTTATCAGTACAAGGTCGTGGGTGAGGGCGAGTTCCGAGATGGTGGGAGTGGGAAGGGTGGATACCTCCATGACGGCGTCCACCTGGCCCGCCTTCAAGGCTTCCATGGCCTCCCGGGCCGGCAGGTAGACCACTTTTTTAAAGTCCTTGTCCGGGTCTAAGCCGTGGGCCCGGACCCAGTCGAAGAACTGCTGGTGCATGGAGCCGCCGGGAGAGCCTGCGCATACCACCTTGCCCTTGAGATCCAGGTAGGTTTTTATCCCTGTGGATGCCAGGGTGAAGGGCTGTCCGTACTGAAGGTAGAGGATGCCCATGCCCCGCATCTTGTTGAACTCCTTTTTGTAGGGGGGCTTGCCCTCGAAGGCAAGGGGAGTGTCGATGGTGTTCAGGAGCCCCAGCTCGGCCTGGCCTGAGTCGAGACGGTTGATGTTTTCGTTTACCCCTCCTGAGGTGACGGCGGTAATTTCTACATCCGGCACGTTTTTAGTGACGTAGTCGGCAAGGCCGCCGCCGATGGCGTAGAATCCCCCTCCCATGGAGCCGGTGGAGAAATTGAGCTGAACCGCCGCAAAGGCCGCAGTTCCCAAAAGAAGGATCGCCGCTGTTGCCGCCATAGTTCTGAACATTTTCATATCATAAAACCTCCTTATGTCTGCCGATATGATTTTTTCGTCCATTTAACACCGTTGGCGCATTGCAGCATGATTACTCCTGGCTGAAAACTTTCCTGAGTTTCGGATTAAGAAAGGACTGAATTTCGAGGGCGTATCCTTCCGGGTCTTCGAAGAAGAAGGCCTCAATTTGAATTTCCGGCTTATGGAGGAATTCGGAGGTGATTTTCACATTTTCTTTGTGAAGGTGGTCCCACCAGCCCTTTACGTCGTTTGTCACCAGCGTCAGCAGGACGGTGCTTTCGCTGCGGGGGGCGGAACAATGGCCGTGGTTTTCGTCCACTATGCCCAGGAACGCCGTTCCCTGGACTTTGTAGATCCGGCAGGTTCCCTGGTCGTCGGCGAGTTCGAATCCCATGATTCGTTCGTAGAAATCCCGGGCCCTCTCGAAGTCCTCATAGTAAAAAAAGGTAATCTGTGAGCAGATTTCCGGCATCCAAAAACCTCCTTGTCGGTTTTGTTTAGCTTGACTTCACCTTAAAGACCCGGTCCCGCCAGGCTGACTCCCTCCTTCCAGTATTCGCAGTTTTCAAGGACATGGGCCTCGGTGATTCTGCGGGCGTCCTCTCCCCTGCCTGAGCGCACAGCCTCAAGTATCTCCTGGTGCTGTTCCCAGCTTGGACGGCGGGGGTGGTGCAGCGCCTCGACTTCATTTCCTGTATAAAATGTGGCATATAGAAGGGTATACATTATGGAACGCCAGTAGATGGGACTGAAAGATCTGATGATATAGTCATTTTTCGCATGTTCTACCAGGGCGAAGTGAAAGCGCCCGTTAAGGGACGCGTACTCCCCCATTCTTACTCCCGTTTCGATTAGCTCGCGCTGCTTCTTTATGACGTCGCTCAGCTCCGCCAGGGCCTCATCCGAGTGGTTTTCAGCAAGCAGAAATGCGGCCATTCCTTCCAGGGCGGCGCGGGCAAAAAATACTTTTTTCATGTCTTCGCCTGTAAGAAGAGGCAGGGTGTGACCTTTTCGCCCGGAAGGCTTGGAGAGAACTCCTTCGGCAACAAGGCGCCTTAATGCGGCCCGCAGGGGCGTCCGGCTCATTCCGAACCGTTCCGCCAGGTCGGTTTCGTAGATTCTCTCCCCCGGACGGATTTTATGAGTGCGTATCAGTTCGAAAAGAGTCTGAAATGCCCGCTCTTCAGCCTGAGGAATTTTCTCCCCCATTCGCATGTCTCCCGCATGTGATTTTATGTATACGTTAAACGTATCCATTCGGTGAAGTTTGCTGCATTATAGATCATGTCAAAAATAAGTCAAGAAAATTGCTCCACAGCCCGACCGGGTTATAGGTCAGCCGCGGAGCATTTCGGCAGTATGAATTAAAAAAGGGACGTTATTCCAGCGTCAAAGCCGCGGCCCCTATTACCGGGGCGTCGTCGCCCAGGGCACTGAGCCTCAGGTCGAGAGTTTTTCTAAAGGGAGGTGCCAGATAGGCTGCCACCAGGGGCTTCAGGGTTTCGAGGAAGTTTTCGCCCCGGCTTAGTCCTCCGCCGAAGATGACCGCCTGGGGGTCTAAAAGATGGATTGCCGAGGTTGTGCCCCTGGCGAGGTGGTCCAGCGCTTTGTCCCACAGGGGAGCGGTTTCGGGGTCGTTTCTGAGGGTCCAGAGGTACTTGAGGTCCGTGGGCAGTCCTCTGGCCCGGGCCTGCCGTTCCAGGGCGTCGGCTCCGCTTATAGCCTCCATATGGCCGCGGGAGCCGCACCCGCATAGTTCGTCCGAGCCTACGGGCATGTGCCCTGGCTCCCCCGCCATGCCGTGGAAGCCCCTTAATAGCTTGCCCCCTGTTACTATTCCTCCCCCTATGCCCGTTCCCAGGGTGAAGAGGATGAAGTCGCTCATCCCGGCGGCGGCGCCCGACCAGCCTTCACCCAGGGCATGGCAGTTGGCGTCGTTTTCGATGGCAACCGCGAGGCCGGTTTTTGAAACGAGCATGTCCTTCAGGGGAAGCCCGTCCCAGCCCGGGAAGTTTGGAAGCATCAGCGTCTTTTCCCTGGGAGCATCGAGCATTCCGGGTATTCCAACCCCAACGGGGTAATGCTCGCCTCCGCAGAGAGCTTTAACCATTTCCGAGATTTTAGCCAGAACTGTCTGCGGTTCCCGCCCCGCGGTCGGGGCCGCGAGGCGGTTGACGATAGAGCCGTTTTCCACCAGGGCGGCGGTGATATTATGACCTCCCAGATCCACCCCGACGGCTCTCATTTTGATTCCTAGGGTTCCGCCCGCCTGAGCGCCGAGCGCTTGTGGATGGTTGGCCCGGAGAGGACGTAACCCAGGCATCCCAGCGCCAGAAGCAGGGCGATCCACGCGGCCGAAATTTCGCTTAAAATCCAAAGCAGCAGCACCGCCAGCACCGCCGGGGCGAAGTAGCGGGGTTTGTTGGAGGGCTTGGGGTACCGCAGGTTTGAGAGCTGCAGGGCAATCATTATCAGTATGGGCAGCTGAAACGCAAAGGCCGTGAAGCCAGTTACCAGGATGGGCTCTTCGGGCCTGAGCACCAGGGCGGCGAAGGCCGAAAGGGCGATCCATGAGGAGTTGACGGTTATGGGGAGGCCTATGAAGCCCCCCTGTCCCCTCAGAGGATCCTTCAGCCGGAATTTAGACAGCCGCAGAGCCCCTGAAAATACTATGAGAGCGGGCAGCGCAACCCTCCAGAAGGGGCTTCCTCCCTGGAGCATCATGGCATAAATAAGCACTGCCGGCGCCGCGCCGAAGGCGGTGAAGTCCACGAAGGTGTCAAGCTCCGCGCCGAAATCTGTAGTGCCCTTCAGCCACCGGGCAAGGTTTCCGTCCAGACCGTCCAGGATAAGGGCGAGCATGATGTACTGGGCCGAGCGGGCAAGAAGATGGGGCAGGCCAAGCCTCATAGATTCCAGGGTGGCCAGTATGGCGGCGAAGCCGAAAAACAGCGCCGAGAGGGTCACAAGGGAGGGTACTATCCGGCGCCAGCTTGCGCTTGCCCGGAGCTTGCGGAGCTGGTCTTTTGTCATTTTTCCCTCTCTTCCTACTCGCCTTTGGCGGCCGCTAGTCTGGCGATGACGGTTACGCCGGCATGTACCTGCTCCCCCACCCTGGCCAGGATCTCTATATCGCCTTTGGGGAAGTACATGTCAAGCCGGGAGCCGAACTTCATCATGCCGAATCTCTGTCCCCTCCTGACAGTTACGGCCCTGTCGGGCCTCAGCCAGTAGACCACCCGGCGGCACACGGGCCCCACGATCTGCCGGATGAGGCAGGCTGTGCCTTCTCCCTCCACCAGGACGGAGTTGTGCTGGTTGACCTCCGAGGACTTTTCGTCGAAGGTGAAGAGCCTCCTGCCGGGGAAGTAGCCCATGAAGGTAGATTTGCCCCCGATGGGAAAACGGTTGACGTGGACGTCGAAGAGGCTCAGGAAGATGCTGATCCTGACAGTGTCGGTCTTGAGGTACTCCCCTTCGTAAACTTCGGCTATCTTGGCAAGTTTTCCGCTTGCCGCGGCCACAATCAGGCCCGGGTCTGACGGAGTGGCCCTGTCCGGGTCCCGGAAGAAGAAGAGCATGTAGCCGGCTGAGATGTTGGCCAGCAGCAGCCCTGTGAAGAGCGATGCGCCCCATGACGCTCCGAACAGCAGGAGCAGAAGGCACATAACCGCTCCAAAGGCCGCCGAGCCGTAGAGAAACGGTTTTACTTCAGGACGGAATTTCATATCATAAAGCCCCCTTGATTTCATAATGTTGCATAATTATATCTTACATGACGGGAGAGGTCACCTGATTTTTTACCGGTTTGCCCCGAGATGGGGAGCAAAATCCGATTCTGATTTCCCCGGGCCGGATGGAGCCTGTTGACCGGCCTTTCCCCTTGGGTTATAAAGAAGAAGCGGTTAGATTCGCTGGAGGACCGACATGAATAACCGTAACGGATTCTCAGATTGGGAGGACGGCGCCGGAAGAAATCACGCTCCTCTTTTCCGGGCCTCCGGCATTACCAAAATTTACGGACAGGGGACCCAAAACGAGGTCCGCGCCCTTGACGGGATTGACCTGGAGCTATTCGGCGGCGAGCTTGCGGTTCTTCTGGGCGCGTCGGGAAGCGGCAAGTCCACCCTGCTGAATGTCCTTGGCGGCCTGGACGTCCCCACGGGAGGACGTCTTTTTTTTCGCGGCCTGGAGCTCACTGGCGCCGGCGAGGAATTACTGACCCGATTCCGGAGGGATTCAGTCGGCTTTATCTTTCAGTTTTACAATCTGATCCCCAGCCTCACGGCTCTTGAGAACGTAGCTCTTGTCACCGAAATCGCACGGGACCCCATGGACCCCCGGGAGGCCATGGAACTCGTAGGCCTGGGGGACAGAACGAATCACTTCCCTTCGCAGCTATCCGGCGGGGAGCAGCAGCGGACGGCCATCGCCCGGGCCATCGCCAAACGCCCCGAGGTGCTCCTCTGCGACGAGCCCACCGGGGCTTTGGACGTAAAGACGGGAATCACTGTCCTGGAGGCGGTGGAAAAGGTGAATTCCGAGCTGGGGGCCCTGGTGGTGATCATCACCCACAACACTGCCATCGCCGCCATGGCGCGCCGGGTTATCTCTCTCTCCGCCGGAAAAATCACCTCCATCCGGATAAATGAAAGGCGGGCGCCCGCGGCCTCGCTCTTCTGGTGACTGTCGTGACGACTCTGGACAGAAAGCTCCTCAGAGATTTGGCGGGAATGAAGGGACAGATGGCGGCCATAATTCTCGTTATGGCATGTGGTCTGTCCATGATGGTCATGGCCCGGGGGCTCGTGGTATCCCTGGAGGAGACGGAGCGGAGTTACTACGAGTCGTCCCGTTTCGCTGATATTTTCTGCGAGCTGAAGCGGGCCCCCGTCTCCCTTGAGTCAGATCTAGCCTCTCTGCCGGGGGTGGCGGAGCTGGAGACCAGGGTCGCAGGCGTCATTAACCTGGATATCCCGGGGATGAAGGAACCAGCCGACGGCATGATTTTCTCCCTGCCGGAGGATCGGCCGCAGCGCCTCAACCTTCTGCATCTGAAGGCCGGACGCCTGCCTGAACCGGGCCGGAGGGATGAAATAGCCATAAGCGGCGGATTCGCCGGGGCCCGGGGTTTTCTCCCCGGGGACGAGCTGGAGGGGACTGTTTACGGGTTCCGCCGCCGGTTCAGGATTACCGGCATAGCCATGTCGCCGGAATTTGTGTACGAAACCAGGGCCGGGGAAATGATGCCTGATCCTGAGCGGTTTGGCGTCTTCTGGATGAGAGCCTCGGAGCTTTCTCATGCTCTGGGTCTGGACGGGGCCTTCAACAGCCTATCGTTGAAGCTCTCTCCCGGGGCGGATGGCGAAGATGTCATGGCCGGAATTGACCGGCTGCTGGAGCCCTACGGGGGCCTGACGGCCTACGGCAGGAAGGATCATCCTTCGGCAAGGCTTCTCAGGGACGAAATCCTTCAGCTCAAGGGATTTTCCGTGGTTTTCCCAGCCGCGTTCCTTGCGGTGGCCTCCTTCATGACCAGCGCAGTCATGACCCGCCTCGTGAAACTCCAGAGACAGCAGATAGCCCAGTTGAAGGCCTTCGGCTACTCTGCCCGGTCTGTGGGAGTACACTTTCTGAAGTTCGCCTTAGTACCCGCGGCCGCCGCCGCAATCCTGAGCGCCACTCTGGGTATGTGGGCGGGAAGGGCATTTGTGTCTTTATTTCACAGGTTTTTCCAGCTTCCATGGCTTGAGTTCACTCCGGACTGGGCCGCTCTGGCGGCGGGGATCGGGGCCGGGGGCGCGGCGGTTGTCCTGGGAGTATTGGGAGCGGTCCGCCAGGCAGTCTCCTTTGCGCCCGCGGAGGGCATGAGGCCCGAGCCTCCCGCTGATTTCTCCCCCTCCCGGCTGGAGAGGCTGGGAATTCACAGGCTCCTGCGGCCTTCTTTAAGGATGGCGCTCCGAAACCTGGAGCGGCGGCCATGGCAGGCCTTCTTTACATTCGCGGGCCTGGCCTTTGCTGCGGCGATTCCCGTATTGCCGGGCGCCATGGCGGACGGGATGGACTATCTCGTGGAATTTCAGTGGTCTCTCTCCCAGAGGCACGACGCAACGGCGTTTCTGCAGGAGCCGGGAGGACTGGAGGCCTTTGTTTCACTGGCCCGTTTTCCCGGGGTTACCTCCGCGGAACCTTTTCGTGCCGCCCCCGCGCTTCTGAGGGCGGGGCACAGAAAGTGGAGAACCGCCGTCACGGGCCTTTCCCGGAAACCGGAGCTCAACCGTTTGCTGGATCGGGACGGCAGGGAGCTCTCCCTTCCCCCGGCGGGGCTTCTTATGTCGGATAAGCTGGCGGAAATTCTGGGGCTGACCCCGGGGGATGAGGTGGAGGCGGAGATTAGGGAGGGGAGACGCCCCTCGTTAAGGACAACGCTCTCGGGAACGGTATCCGACTACGCGGGAGTGGCGGTTTACATGGAAATCGACGCTCTAAGGAGGCTTCTGGGCGAGGAGGGGACGGTAAGCGGGGCTTATCTCTCCGTGGACCCCCTCCGGTGGGACGACTTCCTCGCGGCAGTGAAGAAAACGCCCCGCATCGCCGCCATGAGCTCCACCGCCGCGATCCTCAAAAACTTCCGCAGGACTACGGAGGAGATGATGGGGCTGTCCCAGGCGGTCTACTATGTCTTTTCAATCATTGTCTCCTTCGGGATTGTCTACAACGGAGTCAGAATCGCCCTCTCGGAGCGGGGAAGAGAACTGGCCACCCTGAGAGTCCTTGGATTCTCCAGGAGGGAGGCGTCGGAGATTCTCATCACCGAACTGGCGCTGCCGGCTCTGACGGCGCTTGGGCCGGGACTTTGGCTGGGAAAACGGCTCGCCGAAGCGGTCATTGAGTCGGCGGCGAGTGAGGTCATGCGGTTTCCGGTGATCATCACCGGGCGGACCCTTGCGGTGTCGGCCGCTGTAGTGATCATCTCCTCGGCCTTTTCTTCCTTCGTCGCGGCGAGGAAAATAGCGTCCCTGGATCTTCCCGGGGCCCTGAAATCCGGAGAATGAGAGGACGGGAACGGCTATGAAGGGAAGTTACGACCGGAAGAACGCAACGGGGAGTATCCGAAGGCTTCTGAAAAGAGTCGCCTTCATCCTGCTTGCCGTAGCCGCGGCTGCCTGGGGGGCGGTAGCGCTCATGCCCTCTCCTGTTCCCGTAAGGATTCGGAAGGTTATATCCGGTCCTTTCATCGTCGTCGTTTCGGAGGAAGGGCGGACGGCCGTCCGGAACCGGTATACGGTGTCCTCTCCCGTGGCGGGTTATCTGAACAGGCCTGCTCTCCGGCCCGGCGACCCGGTCAGGAAAGGGGAGACGGTTCTGGCGGTTCTCGATGCAGAGCCGTCCGGTCTTCTCTCCCCCAGGGATCTCGCCGTGGCGGAAGCCCGCCTCAGGGCCGCCGGGGCCGCCATGTCCCTGCGGAAGACGGAACTTGAACGGGCCAGGACGAGCTATGACCTTGCGAAAAAGCAGTTCGACCGGATTGATCGTCTTCTGCCCTCCGGGGGCATCGCGCAGCAGGAGTGGGATATGGCGGAAAACAGAAAGCAGCTTCTCTTAAAGGAAGTTAAGGCAGCCGAATTCTCCCTGGCCATGGCGGAGTTCGACGCGGATCAGGCCCGTTCCGCCCTTATCCAGGGCCGGAATGAAAGCGTCCCTTCGGAGCCTTTGCGGATTTTTTCCCCCGTGGATGGGTGTGTACTGAAGGTCTTTGAGGAGAGTGCCCGGGCCGTGCAGGCAGGCGCTCCACTTCTGGAGGTGGGAGACCCGGACGACCTGGAGGGAGAGGCGGACCTGTTCTCCGCCGACGCCGCGGGCGTAGAGCCCGGGATGGAGGCCTTAATAGAAGGCTGGGGAGGAGGCGTCTCCCTGAGGGGAAAAGTTTCCGCCGTGGAGCGAAGCGGATTCACCAAGGTTTCTGCTCTCGGCGTGGAGGAGCAGCGGGTAAGGGTCCGGATAGATATTCTGGACCCCGTTCCTCCGGGATATCGTCTGGGAGACCGGTACCGCATAGTTGCGCGCATCGTTACGCGCAGGAGCGAAGAGACGCTTCAGGTTCCTTTGGGGGCCCTTTTCCGGCGGGGTATGGAGTGGCATGTCTTCACGGCGGAGGAAGGAAGGGCCCGGGAGAAAAGGGCAGGAATAGGCCAAATCGGCGGGGAGGCGGCGGAAGTAATATCGGGGCTGACGGAGGGCGATCTGGTCATCCTCCATCCGCCGGAGAGGGTAGCAGACGGCGTTAAAGTGATTTTCGAATAGACGGCCGTCCCGGAGGGATCAGTTGTCAATGGGGCCGTCTTCGCTCCCGGGCCTGATGATCTGTTTCATTATGTTTTCAAGGAGCTGCTTTTTTACCTGGTCCTCGGTGCTTGAAGTGGTGTCCTTTCCCTCTCCCGTGGGTATTTCTACCGTTATCTTGATCTGAGTTTCGTTTTTTCCCGAGCCGTTGGATTTCGGAATAGAGACGGGGGCGGCGGCGGAGGTCACCTTGAGATCGCTGAGGAGGGGCGAGTCCCAGGTTCCCTTAAGATTGAAGGAGGTCTCGCGGAAATCCTTCACCGACATGCCGCCAAGGAGGCCGGTGAGAAATTTTTGCAGAAACGCCGGGTCGGTAAGGGGGTTCCCATCTACTGATATTATGCCCTGAAGGGCGCCCAGGAAGGCGTTCAGGGCCCGTACGTTTATGTCCCCGCCGCACTTCAGGTCCAGGGGGGAGTCGTTCCACCCAAGGGAGCCGCTGGCGGTGAAGTACCTGTATATGTTGTCCCCTACCGGCGCGGAGACCCGACTGCCAGGAAGGAGGAAGATGTTTCTTCCGTCCAGGTTAAAGCTGGCCAGCACGGAGCTGAAATTTACCGCGCCCGTTTCCGATATGGTTTTAATGGCGTCAAAGCCCGAGACAGAGCCCTCTCTGGCAGACAGGCGCCCGCTGCCGAAGACCATGCCCACCATGCCCCCGGTACCGCTCGCCTTTGTGGTCAAATCCGCCTTTCCGGTTACCAGGCCCCTGCCCCCAAGCATTTTTTCAGTGGCTTTGGCGAGGTCCATGTCCTTGACGGAGAGCTCCCCTTCCCATCTCATGGCCGCCGTGTCGGCGGAGCCTGAGAAGGCCGCCGCTCCATCGTGGTAGTCTGCCGTGCCTCCGGAGATGGTCATTTTGCCTTCTTTCCAGATAAAGGGCAGATTCACATTATTTATCTCCGTACGGTAGAATCCGAGGGCGCCGGAGGTTACCCGACCCTCCCAGACGGCCTTGTTTCCGTCAATAACACCCTTTGCCGTAAAATCAGCCTCTCCTGACAGCATCCCGGCCGCCTGGGCCGAAAGTCCCGCCGCGGTGGCGCCCAGATCTATCTTCCGGCTGTTTTTCAATGTGATTTCAGCCCCTCCGTCGGTGAACGTCAGCCGCCCCTCCGCCGCCAGGATACTCTCCCCCACCTTCCCTTCCCCGCTCAGGGAGTAACCGTTATTCCCGCCGGACTGGACTGAAAAGCTCGCCTTTTCGGCCAGGAGGCCCTGAAGAGTTATAAGGGGCGACGTCCCGGAGAAATTTAAGGAAAGGGGCTCTCCTAAAACTCCTTTGAGGACGGCTTTGCCGTTTATTTTTCCGCCCAGGCCGGCGCCGGGAAACAGGATAGCCGTAAGTTCCCTGAGGTCAAGCTCCGACGCCGCGGCAGACAGCTCGACCTTCCCCTTTTTTTTGAGCTCGACGATCCCCCCGGCGGTCAGGTCCGAGTTGAGGACTTTGGCCGAAAGGGCTGTCAGCTCCAGTCGAGGAAAAGTTCCGGAGGCCTTTGCCGCAAGAGCCTTCACGGGGATGCCTCCGGCCGAAAGTTCCTCTCCTTTTATAGTCAGTGAGATGGATGGCGCGTCTCCTTTGCCCGCGATGCCGAACTCTCCCGCGAGGACGCCGGACGCCTGATCCGGGGGCAGGTCCAGGTTCCGGGCTATTTCGGAGAGGGCCGCGCCTGAAAAGGATCCCCTGAAATCCAGGACGGGTTTCTCCGCTCCCAGGGATGCTTTGCCCAGTAGCTGGGCCTTTCCTCCCCAAAGAGACGCCGATCCCTCTGAGACGGCAAGCTCTCCCCCCGAAAACCGACCCCTTAGGACGAGGTTTTTAATGGGAAGGGTGGATGAAAGAGGGGCGTTGCCACTCGTGAGTTCGAACTCCACTGCGGGGTTTGAGAGGGGTGAACGGGCCGACCACCGCAGATTCGCCGCACCGGATAAACCGGGGCTCGCGGAGGGCAGGGCGAGGGATTCGATAAAAGCCCAGGGGATATTTTTCCCCTCCCCTTCAAGGGCCATGGCGGGTTTGTCTCCGAACAGGCCCGACAGGGAGCCCTTCGCCGTAATCGCACCTCCTCCGGGGAGAGAGAGGGACGTCGGTCCCAGCTTCAGAACGTCTCCGGCCACGGTGAAGGCAGCCGCGAGTTTTCCCGCCGCTGCCCCTGCCGCGGACAGTTTAGGTACTGTCAGGGAGCCTGTCAGGGTCATCCCGCCCCCGAAGGGGTATTTTACGTCGAGACTTCCGGTACCGGCCCCGGAAAGTTTAAGTCCTGGCAAAAAGACCCCGCCCGCCGACTTCATGTCCAGTTTGTCGGATTTTATGGCGAGGAGGGTCTCCGTGCGTCCCGTTTCGTCCACCGCGACTTTAGCTGTGGCCGAGAAGGGCGATTCCAGCCATTTCCCCGATGCCTCAAGGTCAATGCGGTTTCCGTCGGTCAGGCTGAGCTTTCCGGCCAGATCTGTCACGGGGAAGCCCTCCAGAACCGCTCCCGGAGAACTGAAGGATACAGGCCCGTTCAGCCTGTCAAAAGGGCCCTCCAGATCGACCTTAAGGGAAGAAAGCTTGCCCTTGCCAAAGGACAGCCATGAAAAAAACCTGGTCCACTCCTCAAAGTCCACGTTTTTAAGGCCGAGCTTTATCTCCGCCATGGGCGCCGCGCCAAAAAAGACGGACAGGTTTCCCTCCGCGGAAGAGGAGAAAACCTTGCCCCCAGCCGGAGATAGAGTTGCCTTGGCCTCATCGGCGGACCAGTCAAAGGTCCCTTCGGCAAGAAGCCCCTCGATGTCGCCCCCTCTTATCTCCCCTTCCCCGGAGACCAGCAGCTTCCCGCCGGGGCGGCTTATGATGACGGTCGAGTCTACGGCGCCCTTCATGCTGACGGGGAGGGAGAGAAGGGACGTCATCCTTTCTAGGTTGAGGTTTTCGACCGTTCCTTCAAGAAAGAAGTTGGGGAAGGCTTCTCCGGAGAGAGCGGCCACGGCGTCTCCGGCGGTTAGAAAGCTATCGGTAAGCAGAATGGAGTCTTCCACGGCCAGAGAGCCTCCGATTTCAACTTTTGTCCCGAGAAAACTTCCCCTCCCTTCAAAGGTTACCGTACCCTTGCCGGGCGTTAGTCTCAAGATGTCGGCCTTCAGAAGGCCCATGGGGGTTGATATTGCGGACGGACTGAGTGTTATCACGGGAAGATCCGGGGACATTCCCCCCGACTCCGGCGGCAGGTCCGTATCCCTGACCGCGCTGAAAAATTCGGGGGATGATATGGCGGCGCTGCTTACGGAGATCTTTTCAACGCCGGAAGCTCCTTTAAGAAGGGAGAGAAAAGAGAGGGAGACATAAA
>CAZXOD010000007.1:15328-26465 GCA_964642285.1 uncultured Synergistaceae bacterium | reverse complement strand
ATGCGCACCCTCATCCTTCTGCCGGGCAGCTCGGTAGAGCGGGTGGGAGAGATTCTTCTCGACCGGAGGGGGTACGGGTCGGAGAAAGGCGCCCCCGGGGAATCCTTCTCCATGCCCTCGTCTGACGCCTCAACGGCGGAATCAGGCCAGTCATCCCCCGGCTTCTCCCTGATGATTCAGCTCTCCGCCAAATCGGGCCCCGTCCTTGTAGCGGGAGGAGGGACGGTGGGGCTGCGGAAAATAAGGACCCTGCTTGAGGGGGGCATCCCAGTAAGGCTCGTCTCCCCCGAGGCCGTCCCCGAACTGCGGGCACTGGCAGCGGAGGGAATAATAGCCTGGGATAGAAGAAAGGCGGAGCGGAAAGATTTTGCGGAGCACTCCCTGGCGCTTATCGCCCTGTCGCCGGAGGAGACGGCCCGGGTTCTGCCCCTGGCGGAGGGTACGGGCTGCCTGCTTAACTGCTGCGGCGACCCACGGTCGGGACACTGGGCGCTGGCGGCCCAGTTCCGCCGGAAGGGCTTCACCGTGGGGGTAGGGAGCGGCGGCGGCGACCCCGCCGGGTCCGCGGCCCTTAAACGGCTGATCGCCAAGGCCCTGGACGACGGAGGAGACCTGCCGTGAAGCTGCTGACAAGAGGCAGCGCCCTGGCCCTGATACAGGCGGAGCTTATGGCGGAGCCTCTCCGACAGAGAGGAATCGCAGTGGAGATCGCGCCCTGGTCCACAAGAGGGGACAGGGACATCCAGAGCCCCCTCCCCTCCTTCGGAGGATCAGGGGCCTTCTCCAGCTGTCTCAGCGGGGCGCTTCTGGACGGCCTGGGAGACGGGGCCGTCCACAGCCTCAAAGACCTGCCCTCCCGGTGCCTGGAGGGATTGGACGTGGCCGCGGTCCTGCCCAGGGATGGAGAGAGTGATGTGCTGATACCAAGGGAAGAGCACACCCTTGAGACCCTTCCCTCCGGAGCCGTGGTGGGCACCTCCAGCCCCAGGAGAAAGGCCCAGCTCCTGAGAAGCCGCCCCGACCTGGAGGTAAGGGACATCCGGGGCAACCTTCCCACAAGGCTCAAAAAACTGAAGGAGGAGGGCTACGACGCCATAATACTTGCGGCCGCCGGTCTTGAACGAATGGGAGTCCTCCCGCCGGAGGCCGTCCCCCTCCCCTTCCTTCCCGCCCCCTGCCAGGGGATCATCGCCCTGGAGGCGCCCGCCGGATCGGACCTTTTTGAGCTGGGAAGGGCCATTACCCACAGGAAAACCCACCTCTGCTCCATGGCGGAGCGGGCCCTTCTGAGGACCCTGAACGTGGGGTGTCACCTCCCCTTCGCGGCCCTTGCCCGCCTGGAGGACGACGCGCTGACCCTGGAGGCAGAGATAATACACCCCCTTGGAATAAAAACTCTCACCCTCGCCTGCCGTGGTCCTGTCCGGTCAGAGGAGGAGGCCCAGAGAGCGGGGGAGGCCCTGGGCGAACGATTCCGGCGCCACCCTGAATGGGCCGAACTCTACAGCTGCGCAGTACCCGCAGAGGGGGATAAGCCATGACTGTCCATCTCATAGGGGCCGGATGCGCGGGTCCCCTCTGGCTGACCCTGGAGGCCTCCCGCCTCCTGGCCCGGGCGGACGCCGTCATCTACGACAGCCTCATCCATCCCGACATGCTCCAGCTTGCCCCCGCGGGCTGCGAATTTCACGCCGCGGGCAAGAGAAAGGGGCGGGCAAGTCCCGGACAGGAAGAGATAAACCGGCTGCTTATTGAGCTCGGCCGGACAAAAGAGACAGTGATCCGGCTCAAGGGAGGAGACCCCTTCATCTTCGGCCGGGGAGGAGAAGAGGCCCTGGCCCTTGAGGCGGAGGGCATTCCCTGGAGCTACACTCCCGGCGTCACCGCCCTCGGAGGGCTAGGCAGGGAGGGGATTCCGCCCACTCACCGGGGAGTGTCCGACTCAGTCACCCTTATCACCGGCCACTCCGCCGACGGGAGCCCACCCAGGGAGGACCTCTGGCAGGCCCTGGCGGCCCTGGACGGAACAAGGGCAGTCTACATGGGGGCCTCCTCGTGGGAAAGGCTGGCCGGGCTGCTGATTGAAAAGGGCATGGCTCCCCATACCAGGTGCGCCGCCGTCACAAGGGCCGGGTGGGGATGCTCGTCAAAAGTGCGGTTCGAACTTTCGGGCCCCGTTCCATCAGTACAGAGCCCCGCCCTCATAGTCGCCGGGGGGACGGCAGCCATGGAACTCTCTCCCCGCAGGGGTCCCCTGGAGGGGTTGAAAGTCGCGGTAGTGCGCCCCTGCCCCGACAGCTGGGACACTGCCCGTTATCTTGAGGAGCTGGGAGCCGACGGCTTCAGCCTGCCCCTTCTCACCGCCGAGGAGCTTCCCTTTCACGGAGAGGAAGACCTCCTGGCCGAAGCGGACTGGATCGTCCTGACGAGTCCTAGGGGAGCGGCCCTGCTTACTGAAAGAATCGACCCCCGCCGCCTAAGGGGCAAAATTGTCTCCATCGGACCCGGCACTACGGCAGCCCTGGCCCGGAGGGGGCTCAGGGCGGACTTTGAGGCCCAACCCTCTCTGTCGGAGGCCCTGGCCTCCCTTTTGTCAAAAGAGGTAAAAAGAGGGGATCTCGCGGTCTTTTTCCGCAATGAGGCGGGCTCTCCCCTGCCGGAAGAGGCCGTGCGGCAGGCAGGCGGGCGGGCCGTAAACATCCCCGCTTACAGGATGAGGCCGGCCTTTCCCCCCGGCATGGAGGGCTACGAAGATCTCTGGGAGGAGACGGGCCTGGACGCCGTTGTATTTGGAAGCGCCGCCCTCGTCCGCGCCTGGCGGGACCTTGGCCTCAGCCTTCCGAAGAGGACTGTCACCGTGGCCTGGGGGAAAGTCTGCGCCGGGGCGGTCCGGGAGGTCCTGGGGCAAGACCCCCTGATCCTTGCGGAGCCCACCCTTGAAGCTCTGGCCGCGACCCTTGCGGACCTTAATGAAAAAAATAAACGGAGGCATTAAAATGAACGAATTTTCAAACCTTGCGAGAATGCGCCGCCTGCGACAGCATGCGGTTCTTGCGGAGACGGTGAGGGAGGTCTCCCTGGAGCCCAGACAGATGATCCTCCCCCTCTTCGCCGTCCCGGGGCCGGGCGTCCGCCGTCCCATACCATCCCTTCACGGGGTGGATCACATCTCTCCCGACAGAATCCACGAGGCGGTGGACGAGGCGCTGGAGGCGGGGGTAAAATCATTCCTCCTCTTTGGCCTGCCGACCCATAAGGACGCCCCGGGGACTTCGGCCCGGGAGGACGATCAGCCTGTGCAGCAGGCCCTGAGCAATCTTAAGGAGAGGTACGGTTCAGAAATTCACCTCACTACCGATGTCTGCATGTGCGAGTACACCGACCATGGCCACTGCGGCTTTCTGACGGACTGCGGGGCCGTGGACAACGACTCCACCATAAAAGAGCTTGGACGGATCGCCCTCAGCCACGCCCTGGCGGGGGCGGATATGGTTGCTCCCTCGGCCATGATGGACGGCCAGGTGGCCGCCATCCGGAGCGCCCTGGACGACGGAGGCTTCTCCTCCCTGCCCATAATGAGCTACAGCTCCAAGTTCGCGTCGGCCTTATACGGCCCCTTCCGGGACGCCGCCGGGAGCACCCCCTCCTTCGGAGACCGGCGATCCTACCAGATGAGCCCCTTCAACGCCCGGGAGGCCCTAAGGGAGTCCCTTCTTGACGAAGAAGAAGGTGCGGACATCCTCATGGTGAAGCCCTCGCTCCTGTACATGGACGTGCTGGCCAGGCTCCGGGAGGCCACCCTGCTCCCGGTGGCATGCTACCTTGTGAGCGGGGAGTACATGATGCTCCGCCACGCCGCCAACGCCGGATCCCTGGACTGGCCCCGGGGCCTGATGGAGGCCCACCTGGCTCTGAGGCGCGCAGGAGCGGACATAATAATCACCTACGGCGCAGTGGAAATGGCGAGGATGCTTAAAAAATCCTGATCCCGGGGATTGGTCCATGACATTCGTACCAGGATGCATCCATAAGAAAAGCCTCGGAGAATCTTCCCGCAAACTGTTAAAATAGAACCATCGTGAACGCAGTTTTTTCTCAGAAGTTTCATCTCAGGGGGACAAGTTTATGGCGGACCTGGCCAACAGAAGTCTTGTTGATTCCAGAACAGATCGGCAAAACATACTTAACAATACATTCGCAATAAAGGAGATAGAAAAAGCCTCCGGGATAACGGGCATCCCTTACGATGGCAAAATAGTACTGCTCAAAGAGCAGGCGGCATCTTTCCTTGAAATTGACATTCGTACTGTGGAATACTACCTGCAGCGCCATTACGAAGAGCTTCATTCCAACGGTTATGTGGTTTTACGAGGCAAAGCCTTGGCATCGCTGAAAAAAACCATTTCGGAGACAGATGTTCCCGAAATAGATTTCGGGAACATCAAAATGAGCCCCCAACTGGGAATATTTGACTTCAGGGCTTTTTTAAACCTGATAATGCTTGTTGCGGAGAGCGACCGCGCAAGAATGTTCAGAAGCATGATGCTGGATATTGTAATAGATACTATAAATTTAAGAGCAGGCGGAGGCACAAAGTACATAAACCAGCGGGATGAAGACTTTATTCACTCCGCTTTCCAGGGTGAATTTTACAGAAAAGAGTTTACCGACGCTCTAAAAGATTGCGTTGCCGGCGGCAATTTCAAGTATCCAAACTACACCAACAAGGTTTACGTAAGCATATTTAGGGAAAGGGCTCAGGAGTACGCTAAAATCCTCAGGCTGGCGGCAAAAGACAAGCTGCGGGATACCATGTATTCAGAGATACTGGATCTTATAGCGTCTTATGAATGGGGACTGGCAAGCCTTATCAGAGATAAGTTTGAAGAAAAAAAACGCCCTTTGATAGTACATGAAGTAGATGCCCTTTTTGAAGACTTTGAAGCGCAGCCTCACTGGAAGCCTCTGGTTGAAAGAGCCAGACATAAAATGGCAAGCAGGGATCTGGCCTTCAGAGACGCTCTTCACCTCCAACTGGAAGAATACATTGGTCCGGCGGGGATCGAGGACTTCGAGAGGTTTCTGGGCGAGAAAAGCAGAGAGCTTGAAGAGCGTATCCGCGAAGCGGGAGATGTAATGAAGCGCTTGAAAGAAAGAAAATAAAATGCCTGAAATAATTTATCTTCACATAGAGAGGGCCGTTGAAACTTACAAGAAAACAATTGACATCAGTGGAGGCGGGGCCTTTGGCTTTATTGCGGATGGAAGGGACCGACTAAAAGGAATTTTGGAATTCATCAAAGACGATTGCTATTACCCGACTTTTGAAGAAAAACTGTGTCACCTGTTTTTTTCAGTCTGCAAATTTCATATGCTCAGGGACGGAAACAAGAGAATGGCCATTGTACTGTGCGCCCAAATGCTTCTTGACAATGGATATCTTTACTGCGCCGGCAGATTTATCCGGGAAATGGAGAACGTGAGCGCCTATGTAGCATCGGGACAAATTGACAAGCAGCTGTTAAAAGATATTATTGTGGATTTTATTGAAAATAACGATGATGAAGCAGTGAAATTACGTATTATTAATGCTATCCGGAGCAGGCCATAGCTAACGCAGGCGTTTCCCTGCATCTACATTTCCTCTTGTCAGACTCAAACGAATCGGAACTACCAGCCAAGGACGACCGGAACGGCGGCGGCGGCTACTGATACCGTCATTACAGCCAGTAAGGTACCGAAGTTCCAGGCGAAAAGGGACCGGACCATGGGACCGGGGTAGATGCCTATCCAGAAGGCCAGGTCCTGCCTCAGCACCCTGGAGAGGGCGGCCAGCATATTGCCCGCCAGAAGGGCGAGCACCGCCTGGGATACGGTCAGGCTGCCGGCGGCAATGGCGCCTCCGGCGGCGCCCAGGGCGGCGTTTGCATGGGCAAAGGAGGCCGCGGCCACCGCCCACCCGGCGGGGGACACGAGGGACATACCGGCTCCCCAGGCTTCGATCAGCCTCTGCAGGGCGGGGGTGGCAAGATAGGCTCCGGCGTAGAAGGCCCACGCGGGAGGCAACGTCCTCAGAAGGGTTTTTGTAAGAGAAAACTGGCCGGGCCGCTTCCCTTCGGCCCGCAGGAGTTCTGCTCCGTCCTCTCCTCCGGCGTCGCGGTCCCGGAGCATGACGAGGAAAAAAAGAAAGCGAAGGAAGCTACGGAAAAGCAATGTGAGGGAGAAGATAGCCCCGGCCCTACCGGCCAGGGCCGTCGCCACCGGGAAGGTTACAGTCCACCTTCTGACGTACCCGGGAAAAGACTGGAGAAGGGTTCCGAACAGGGCCTCCTGTTTTGTGAGGCTCCCCGCTCTGTAAGCCTCGGCCAATATGGCTACTCCCGCCCTTGACGATCCCAGGCTTACCCCCAGGGCGAAGAGAGCCTGGGGAGGAATCCCAAGGCCTTTCATCCGGGGCAGCAGCACCCGGAAGAGCCGGTCCGGCAGGGAGAGGGCAATTATTGCCTTGCCGAGGGCCAGCCCCCCAACAACAGAGAGGGTCAGCATCCACAGCCCCTTTAAAAGTCCGCCCCAGTCGGCTTCCATCAAAAAGGTCCGCCTCTCCTGCGCTCCGCTACCTGAAGCGCAGCAGCTGCACCAGGCTGAGGTACTCCTCCGCGGGATTCAACGCCTCGTCCCCCGTCACAATCCGCTCGTCAACCATGCCCGCCCGGTCCACCCTCAGGACAGTCTTCCAGGGTCCCGCAGCCTCCGTCGCCACCCTCAGCCCCTCCCCCAGGGCGGAAGGCTTGTAGATTACTGCGCTGTCGGCCGCCGCAAGCATGGCCCTGACGCGGTCTATCGGCGCCGCGCCCGATACGACGGATAGGCTTTCGTCTCCCAGGGCAAGAAACTTCCCGGCCCTGCACGACGCCAGGGAGTGGGCCGAAACTCCCGGGACGAGCTCCAGTTCAAGCTCCGGCATTCCCTCTTTCAGGATGTCGAAAAGATAGGCTGCCGTGGCGTACAGGGCCGAGTCGCCGATCACGGGCATGGCCAGGGCGGGGGCTCCCTCCCACAGGGGGCGGGTCCGCCGCAGCTCTTCCCTCAGGGTGGAGTCCCTCCTGCGGCCGTCCCGCACCATAGGGAAGTGGAGGGGGATTATCTCCCGGTCAAGATGGGCTTTTAAAATGGCGCCGGCCACGCTCTTCCGATCCCTGCCGGACAGGGGTACAAACACCGCCGACGCCTCTCTGAGGACCCTCAGAGCCTTCAGGGTTACAAGTTCAGGGTCGCCGGGGCCCAGGCCTACTCCGCAAAATTTCAATTCACTATCCTTCCTTCCGGGTAAAAAATCTGTCGGAGCCGCTCCACCCCTTCTTCGAGCCTGAGGAGGGAGGGCCTGCTCGCGAGCTCTTCGGGAATCACCGCTATCCTGGCGTCGCCCAGGCCGGAGATCCAGGGCCTGGCGAGGACATCCTCCAGTGAAACGGGGTTCATGGGCCCCGCCTGTACGAGGTACACGTCAAGACCTCTCTCCGCCAGAACGAGGAGCCGCTCCTCGCCCCAGGGGGCCAGAGGACTCCCCGGCCTCAGTGGAGCGGCCTCTGAGGCGGCGTTGACTCCTCCCGCCAGGTCGATCAAATAGGCGGCCCAGGAGGAGGGAGAGCAGGTTAGGATCCCCCTGAAGGAGCTTTCAAAAAACACCGTCGGCCTCGGCCCCGGTCCTCCGGGGATCTTATTCTTAAGGGCCTCCGTCTTTTCCCGCCATATCCTCTCCGGATCCTCAACGCCCGCAAGGGCGCCGATTCTGGCAAGATAGATCTCTATCGTCTCCCGGGTGGGGGGCGCAAGGGACGCCACGGGAACGCCGCTTCGCTCCAGCAGCTTTAGGGCGCCCTCCAGGGACGCCTCGTTCCTGGGCCTTATCAGCACCAGATCGGGATTAAGGGCAAGGAGCCGCTCGCCGTCTGCCCTCTCGGGCAGGACCGGGACGCCAGGGAAAAGAGTGGCGTCGTCCGCCGATGAAACTCCCGCCAAAATGCCTCCCGCACCGAGGGCAAGAAGATTCTCACTGTGGCCTGCGTAGAGGGAGACTACCCTCCGGGGAGGACCGGGCAGAAGGACTATCCGGCCACTGTCGTCCTCCACGCGGATGGCCCCGGAGGCTGCCGCGGGAAACAGCAGCAGCGCCAGAAAAAAAGCTGCCGCTACACGGCGCGCCACATCACCCGACCTCCTTCCTCAGACTTCAGGGGGACGAAGGAGACTCCGTACACCCTGGTTAAAATCTCCTCCGTAAGGACCTCCTCCGCTCTTCCTGAGGCCGCAATACCGCCTCCGTCAAGCAGCCAGACGAAGTCGCCGAACGCGGCCGCCAGGTTTATGTCGTGCACCGCCGCCGCCACGGTCTTTCCCTCTGCCGCCGCCCGCCGCATGAAGCGGAAGAGCGCCACAGTATGTCTGGGATCCAGGGCCGACGACGGTTCGTCGAGCAGAAATACTTCCGGCTCCTGGGCGATAACCTGGGCTATGAGAGTCCTCTGGCGCTCTCCTCCCGACAGGGTAGAAGCGGGAC
Source organism: uncultured Synergistaceae bacterium (assembly GCA_964642285.1). Classification (GTDB taxonomy): domain Bacteria; phylum Synergistota; class Synergistia; order Synergistales; family Aminobacteriaceae; genus Aminivibrio. Next base: position 17,908 of record CAZXOD010000007.1, on the reverse strand, counting down.
GAAGCAGCAGCCCTTCCAGCTCCATGGCGCGGACGGCTCTCTCCACCGCCGCCTTCGCCCCGGCGTCCCGCCCCCCCGGGAACTTCCTGTAGGGCAGCCGGCCCATGGCGATGATCTCCTCCACGGTGAAAGAAGAGTTAAGGCCGGGAGACTGTCCCGCCACCCCTATGAGGCGGCCCCGGCGCCTCGGCGGAAGGGCCGAAAGATCCCTGCCTCCGATTCCGGCCTTTCCCCGGAAGGAGATCGCTCCCCCCAGGGCCCTCAGCAGGGTGCTCTTTCCGCTTCCATTGGGGCCCAGAATGAAGGTTAGCTTTCCTGAGGGGAAGGAGCCGGAGACCTTCGTTATTGCCTCCCTGCTGCCGTAAAAGACGGAAAAATCCTCCAGAGTTATCCCCGTCACGGTCCTCTCCCCCTCTCCCTGACCAGAATCCAGCAGAACAGCGGCCCCCCCGCCAGGGCGGTTATAACCCCCACGGGAAGCTCTCCCAGCTGTCTCGCCAGTCCATCCGCCCCGGACAGTAGAAGGGCTCCTCCCAGGAAAGATGCCCACAACAGAGGGCGGTGGGACGGGCCCAGGACGAGCCTCGCCAGGTGGGGTCCCGCGAGCCCCACAAAGCCTATAATGCCGAATGAGGCGGCGGCAAGGGCCGCCGACAGAGAGGCCAGGACCAGCAGAACTCCTCTTATCCGACCCTCGTTCACCCCGAGGTACGCCGCCCGGCTCTCCCCCAGGGAGATGGCGTCAAGATCCCTCCCCCACCAGAGCCCCGCGCCGAAGAGGAGAGCCGTTCCCGCCCAGATCAGCCCGGCGTCCTCCATGGAGGCGCCCGAAAAGCTCCCCATGAGCCACAGCACTATGGCGGACACCCTCTCGTCGGCAAGGGCCTTGAACAGGGTTACCCCCGCCGACAGGACGGAGCTTACCACAATTCCCGACAAAATCATGGACAGCCTGGAGCCTCCGGAGCGCCACGACAAAAAAAGAGCCAGCGCGAGGGCCCCCAGCGCCCCGGCTAAGGCCGCTCCCGAGACCCACGCTCCGCCCAGGGTTATTGCCGCCGACGCCCCGAAGGCGGCCCCGGCGGCGATGCCCAGAGTATAGGGCTCCGCCATGGGGTTTCCCAGCACCCCCTGGAGCACGGCCCCGGAGACCGCCAGAGACGCCCCCGTCCCCATGGATGCAAGAAGCCTGGGCAGCCTGACCAGCCGCACCACTATAACCTCCTGGGGGGACGCGTCCCCGGGCTCTGAAAAAAGAATTTCAAACACCCTTCCCGGCGGAAGGGGCATATCTCCCGCCACAAGACGCCACAGGGCCGCCCCTCCCATAAGGAGAAGCAGCCCTGCGAAAATCAGTTTCCGACCAGACTTACGGCCCGTCACTACCTGTCCCCGGCAGCCTCCAGGATGTGAGCGACAAAGAGTTCCGCCAGGCCCTCGCCGTCGCCAAGACCCTTCAGCACCGCCTCCACCGAATATCCTTCCTCCCGGAGCTCCGAGATCCAGGACTCGGGATCGTCCTCATCGGCCATATCGTTGCGGGCATGATCGCCGGCCACCACCATAAAGGGCGCCAGAGCGACCCGTGACGGCTTCATGGCCGAGAGGCGCTTCTTGACCATGTCAATGCCCGGAAAGCCCTCCACCACGCCAATGACGAAGGGCAGGCCCTCCTCATCAAATACGGCCTGCATCTGGGAGTAGGCTCCGTTGGCCCAGTGATGGGTGCCGTGGCCCATGAAGACCACCGCTCCTCCTCCCTCTCCCAGGGCGCCGTACTTTTCCTTAAGCATGGCTACGGTCTTTTTATAGTCCTCCAGAGTGAAGAGCAGCGGGGCTCCCACGGCGAGCCTGTCAAAACCGTACTTGCCCTCCAGAGCTCTGAATGCCCCCACCGTCTCCGTCAGCTGATGGTACTCCTCCCCGGGAATAATATGGAGGGACTGGACGGTAACGGAACGAAAGCCTTCGTCCTGAAACTTTGCCAGGGCCAGGAGGGGGGAGTCGATCTCAAGCCCCTCTTCCTTCAGGATCTTGCGTCTGATGATGTTGGAGGTATAGGCAAGACGCACCTCCGCCTCCGGGAAGTTTTTTCGGGCCGCTTCGACAATACGGTCGATTGCGCCCCTGGCCTCCGGCTCAGAGGTTCCGAAGGCCACCAGCAGAATGCCCTCTCTGCCTTTATCTGAGGCTTCCGCCGCCCCCGCGAGAAATCCCGCGGCCGCCAAAAAACCCAAAAACACTGTCAACATGATCTTCCTCATCCTTTTCTCCTCCCGAAACGATGAAAGATTTTTCAGGGATTTCTCAGGAGGAAAGAGAGTTCGCCCCCGGCCTTAAGGATACAAAAGGGGCCGTCCTGTGCGGACCGGCCCCTTTAACCCTGTGCGGCTTCAGCGAAATTGCAAAAGGCGGCCTCGATTCCTCGCGAGTATTCCCTAGTTTGGCAGGACCGGTCTCCTGGCTGGCCTTCATCCTTCCCCATCCCTTCCCGGTATATGCCCCGGTGGTACGATGGCTTCGTCAGGCTTACAGTGGCGGGTCCGCGCCGGACTTTCACCGGCTTCCCGAACATCCTGC
>CAZXOD010000007.1:12991-15228 GCA_964642285.1 uncultured Synergistaceae bacterium | reverse complement strand
TGAATTATCAAAATAACAGGAGGCGATTGCGTATGACCGTTGCGTTTGACATGAAGGAAGCTCTCAGATACGGGATTCACGCGGAGATCGAGGCCAAAAATTTCTATATGGCATGGGCGGACAGCGTTAAGGAAGAATACCTCAAAAAAGAGCTGCTTGAACTCTCCGACTGGGAGAGCGAACACGAGGCCAGCCTTATGAACTACTATGAAAAGCTCTACGGCGAAAAGTGCCCCATCGACCCCAATCTGGTGGTATCGCCGGAGCTTAAGGTGCAGACGAAGGATTTCGGCGACGTAACCTCCGTGCTTCGCATCGCTTCCGCCGCCTACCTCTCGGAGCTCAGCGCCATGGAGTTCTATCAGAAACTCGAAAAAGAGTCCACCGGCGAGGCCGCCGTCATGTTCGGAAAAATCAAGGACATGGAAAAAGAGCACATGGACGTAACCAAGAAGCGCTATATGAAGCTCAGGGAGGACGTAGCCGGCTTCAGGGCATTTTAGAATTTATTTAAAGGGGCCCCCGGATTCTGTCGGGGGCCTTAAATTTAAGAGAAGAAGAAGGGGTTGCGCCCCGGGGAGGATTCCAGGGGGGCTTATGGTATTTTTACGCTCTGCTCTCTGTTCCAGCCGTCCCGGCACATGTCGTCCAGAGTGCGCCTCGCAGTCCATCCCAGCACCTCCCGGGCCCTGTCGGTGGCGGCGTAGCAGACGTCGATGTCCCCTGGGCGCCTTCCGGCGATTTCGTAGGGGACAGCCTTCCCCGAGACCCCCTCGAAGGCGCGAACCAGCTCCAGCACCGACGTTCCCCTGCCCGTCCCCAGGTTGAAGGCATCAGCCCCCCGGATTTTTTTTAGATATTCAAGGGCTCTCACATGCCCCTCCGCCAGGTCGCAGACGTGGATGTAGTCCCTGACTCCTGTGCCGTCGGGGGTAGGATAGTCGTCGCCGAAGACGGAGAGCTTCGCCAGCCGCCCGGATGCTACCCGGCAGACATAGGGGAAGAGGTTGTTGGGCACGCCCCGGGGGTCCTCCCCGATCAGGCCGCTTTCGTGGGCGCCGATAGGGTTGAAGTACCTGAGAAGGGCTATGGACCACTCAGGGTCCGAGTCGGCAAGGTCCTGCAGGATGCGCTCGATCATCAGCTTGGACCAGCCGTAGGGGTTGGTGCAGCCCAGGGGTGAGCTCTCGTCCAGGGGCATGGGCGCCCCCGTCCTGTAGACGGTGGCTGAGGAGCTGAAGACAAGCCTCTTAACCCCGGCGTCCCTCATGGCGCCGCAGAGGGCCAGGGTGGAGCCTATATTGTTTTCGTAGTATTCAAGGGGCTTCTCCACCGATTCGCCCACGGCCTTCAGTCCCGCGAAGTGAATCGCCGCGGAGATGGGGTAGGCGCTAAAGATGCCATCCATGGCTTTTTTATCCCGGACGTCTGCCTCCGCCCATTTAACGGGCTTTCCGGTCAGTTCTTCGAGCCTGCCGATGACTTCAGGGCTGCTGTTGGAGAAGTTGTCGACTATGACAAAATCGTACCCCACCTCCGCCAGTGCGGCGCAGGCGTGACTGCCAATGAACCCTGCTCCTCCCGTTACCAGAATGATCCCAATCCCCTCCTCTACACGGCCGCGCCGTCGTCGTCCCAAAGCAGCAGCGATCCCTCCGCCCCAAGACGGTCCTTCAGCCTTTGGAATTCTTCTTTTTTCAGAAGCAGGCCCCGGATCTTGCGGCCGATGAGCCCCTCTATCTTCTCCGAGAGCTGGTCAAAATACGCCTTATCGATCTCCCCGACGATAACCAGATCGATAAGTCCGGAGTCTATGCCCCGGGCGTAGTCTCCCGTAACGAAGGCCAGTTCGACGCTCCCCAGGCGGCGGATCACCTGCTCCACCACCTGGTCGATGCCCAGGGTTTTAGCGGCGATCTTCTGAAGCTCCGGGAAGAGGGGGTGCCTTCTGTTGGCCCTGTAAATTTTCATGCGGCCTTCATCGGCGGACTCCAGCAGCCCCGCCTCCGACAGTCGGTTAAGCTCCACCCGCACGCCGTTGGTGGACTCGCCGAACTCCTCGGCCAGCCCCCTCAGGTAGGCGCTCGTTCCGGGGTTGAGGAAAAATTTCAGGAGCAGCTTCGTTCTTGTCTTTGATGTGATGAGAGATTCCAGCATAATCGGGCCTTCTTTTGATTGAATTGTCACGAGTAATTTTATTGCTCGAAGGGGATAAAGTCAATTTTTCGTTTCCCCGG
>CAZXOD010000007.1:0-12891 GCA_964642285.1 uncultured Synergistaceae bacterium | reverse complement strand
GTCACGAGTAATTTTATTGCTCGAAGGGGATAAAGTCAATTTTTCGTTTCCCCGGACATCCCTGAAACAGAGGCGGGCCGGAGGTTCATTCTCCGGCCCGCCTCTTTCCCGATTTCTATTTCAGCAGCTTTACCAGCCTCTGCATCCAGCGGGACTTCATTTTCTCCATCATCCAGTCCTCGGCGATCATCTTGTTTATCATGGAGACGGACGGGAAGGCGTGCTGCATCAGCATCACGTGATGCATCTTTCTTTTGTACTGGATGGCCATGGTCCACTCATGGATCAGCTCGCTTGCCGCCTCGCCGATGATGGTGGCGCCGTAGATTCTGCCCCGGCCGTCGGTGATTATCTTGATGAACCCCTCGGGCCGGCCGTCGGCCACCGTGCGTCCGTAGGAACGAAAGTCTCTTTTAATTACCTGAATTTTAAGCCCCTTCTCCCGGGCCTCCTTTTCCGTCATCCCCACCTGGGCTATCTCCGGCTCGGTGAACACGGCCCAGGGCACAACGTACCGCTCCCGCCTCAATACGGGCAGGGAGAGGGGCGACAGGGCGCCCATGAGAGCGAGCATACCCTGGTGCATGGCCGCGTGGGAGAGCAGGCTGTGACCGTTGCAATCCCCCACGGCGTAGATATGGGGCTTGTTTGTCCTCATCTGGCTGTCCACGGTAATGCCCTTTTTCGTGAACTCGATGCCGGCCCTCTCCAGACGAAGAGGCTCAAGCACCGGCTTCCGGCCCGCCGCCACAAGAATCCGCTCCGACGTCATGGTCCCTTTGTCTGTCTCCGTGATGATTTTCCCGTCCTCCACGGAGACGGAGGTGATCTTCGCTCCGTTATGAACCTCTATGCCTTCCCTGGCGAAGACCTCCTCCAGCAGCCGGGCGGCCTCCTCGTCGCCCACAGGAACCAGGTGGGGGTCCATATGGGCCAGGGACACCTTCGTTCCCAGGCGGGAAAAGGCCTGAGCCATCTCCGATCCTATGGCGCCGCCGCCGATGATGGCCAGGGATTCGGGCATTTTTTCTATTTCGAACATATTTATGTTCGTCAGGATATGGGGGACGTCGGAGAGGCCGGGAATGGGGGGGACGAAGGGCTCCGTCCCCGTGGCGATGAAGATCTTCTTCGCGGTGTAGCTCTCGCCCTCCACCTGCACCGTCCTGTCGTCCAGAAATTCCGCGGTCCCCTTAACCATGTTCGCTCTCTCGAAGGCCTTTTGGAATTTTTTGTCGTTGATGGCGTGGGTCTTGTCCCTTACAGTCTGCATGGGATCGAAGGAGCGGAGGGTTAATTCTCCGTCCATGCCGTAGCCCTTAAGGTTTTTTGCGGAGTGTAGGGCCTCCCCGGCCTTAAGAAGGGCCTTGCTTGGTATGCAGCCGCAGTTGAGGCACTCTCCTCCCACCTTGTCCTTTTCGATAGAAAGCACGGAAAGGCCCATGGCCGCTCCCATGGCGGTTACCGCCATTCCTGCCGGGCCCATTCCTATTACCATAAGATCAAATTTTTTCATGCTTCGGCACCCGCCTTTTTTAGAATAGTTGGGTTAAATCGGGAGCATTATACCCCCTAGGCGTATTTTCCGCAATCTTAATACCGTCTTAAAGGGCGGAGAGCGCAAAAAAAGAGGGGGGGATTTTATCCCCCCCTCCTGTTTCTGACAGGCTATTCCGGACGGTGGTTCTGACCTTTGGTCAAACTACCAGCTCCTCATTTTTTCTTGCTGTTGCTTTTACCTTGCTGCTGTTTCTTGCTGTACTTCCTGTTGCTTGTTGCAGGCTGTCTTGGACTTGTTGATTTTTGTTTCTCCGGTTTCTTTTCCTCTTTATTTACTATGTGTCCGGATAGCCCGTCACTGAAATTCTACAGGGCTCTCCCTGTTAAGGCAATAGGAGATTAACGGGAATAAGGGGAGTTGACTCTGATTATTGGCTGAAATCTCATGCTTTCTTTTATTTTCATCATTATTCATCGAAGGGGATCTCTCCCTGGACTCCCTCTCCAGGGGAGCAGGCTATCCCCAGGAGACATTTCATGCGGAGGGCATTTCTCACCGCATAGTCCCTGAAGCAGTTGTTGAACATCAGGAAGACTTTTTCCGCCTCTTCGGCGGCCGCTCTGGCGGGCCCTTCCCAGGAGGCCAGCTCCCCGTCGGAGTAATTGTACCGGAATTTCTCAGCCACCGGCGCGCTCTTTTTCGACCAGGCCTCCCTGTTTCTGCCGTGAAACCTGGCTACGGCTCCCCAGTTCGCGGTGACGGGGAAATCCCTTCCTACAGTCCACGCGAGCTCCGGCTCGTCCACCGCCACGTAAGCCATGTTGGCGCTCTTCAACAGCGACAGGAAGGACTCCCTGGCCTTCCCCTCCATCCACGACCTGTTTCTTACCTCCACCGCCACCCTGAAGGGGGGAGTTACCTCCGCCACCCGCTCAAGGTAGCGCATCATCAGCGGAGACCAGACGGCCTTAGGGGGGAGCTGGAAGAGCATGTATCCCATGCGGCCCATGGTCAGCAGGGGGCTGAGGGCGGAGGTGAATCTTTTCCACAGGACTGGGCGCGCCTCCCGTGGTACGGCCTGGAAGTCAAGCCTGCCCGACGGTGGGCTCGGTACCTCCTGCCGGACCCAGAGGGGCAGCGTCTCGTACTTTACCGAATGCCAGGTGAAAAGTCCCCATGCCTTAACATTGAAGAGAAAGCCCGGGTAGGTCCTGGTAGCCCACTGAAACACGGAGGCCTGGTCAGGTATGGCGTAAAAGGTACTGTCCACCTCCACGGTGTCGAAGTTGCTGCCGTAAAAGGCCAGCCTTCCGGCGGCGGTGCGCGCCCCGTCGGGGTACCATCCGCTTGCCAGAAGCCCCTTATCGGCCCATGAGCACGTTCCGACCCGAATCCCGCTCACGGCGCCTACCCCCCGGGATTGAGGAAGATCCCGGCGAAGCGGTCTACGCGGCGGCGCCAGAAGTCGTAAAGTTTTGCCTGAAGGAGGGTGGAGAGGGTGAAATACTCGTCCTCCGGGCCACCGAAGGCATCGTCCTTAAGAGCCTGCCCGTAGACCTCCCCGGGCATGGAAAATACCAGCTCTCCCCGGTGTCTGTCCGTGGCGTGCCTGGGAGCGCACCCCGCGGCCATCCCTCCCTCATCGTCCAGGTAGACTGTGACGGTATAATCCGTGCTGCCCAGGGCGCCCGCCGGAATTTCCAGACGCCGCTTTCTGGCGAACCCCCTGCCGGTCAGTTCTTCATAGGCATCCAGTACCGATTCCACCGAGATGCTGTCCAGGGCCGCCCAGTGACGGACGTATCCCGCCATGCTCCTGACAAACCGGGGCAGGGAGGGGTCGGGAAATCCTCCCCTGAAGTGTTCTCTTGAAGGGAGGCCGCTCTTCGCCCCACTCCACAGAAAGGAGGAGAATTCGTCGCTCTCCTCGTGGAACAGGGAAAATCCAAGCAGGGCCGCCGCCGCCGCGGTGCGGGAGGGGTCGTACCACCTGCCGGGAGATACGGAGGCGAGCTTCCTGGTAATCCCAGTGTTCTTGAGGTCGGCCACGCTTTTGCCCGACACGGCGGGCAAGGAATGCTCCTGGCCGAAGAGCGCCGCTTCCTCCCTGGTCAGGGGGAAAAAGGGGCGGAACCGGCCCCCTTCCTCGCCGTCGGTCATATCGGCAAGCCAAAGGCGGCTGCGTTTCTCGTCAGGCAGCAGGGCCAGCTCGCTCTTTTCAAAGACCGACCGGGGGGAGTGAAGCAAATCGGACAAAAAAAAGGACGAGTGCCACAGAAGGCCCTTGAATACAGGGATTTGAGCGAAGACGGCCAGCATCTTCCGGACAGGCTCCTCCAGTTCCTCCATGGCGTAGCTTACCGTCTTCCCCGCCGGTCCCCTCATGGAAAGCTTTCTGTCCTCTCCCTCCAGCCAGCTTAGGGGCGTCATCTTCCTGGTATTTTTAGTCCTGTTTACTATCACAAGGCGCGGGGCTTTATCCTTCGTCCAGAGCTGAAGCTCCAGGGTGTCGTCAATAATTTCCGAACAGACTATCCTTCCCTTATCGTTCATCATTGCCCCACTCCCTTAGAATACTGATTTACCCTATATTATGGCCTTTCGGCCCGCAATGCAACGGGCGCGGAGGGGTCTAAAAATTTTTCTTGGCATTTTGCAGGGCCAGGCTGTATAATATTTGTTTGCAGTGAACCTATCCAAAGCCATGCTGCACCGGAGGAAAGAAAAACTTAATGAAAAAAGCGGAACACATCAGAAACATCGCAATTATCGCCCACATCGACCATGGCAAGACCACCCTCATCGACTCCATCTTCAGAGCCGCCCAGGTATTCAGAAATAACGCCCGCATCGAAGAGCGCGTAATGGACAGCAACGAACTGGAACGGGAGAAGGGAATCACCATCCGGGCCAAGCACTGTACTGTGGAGTGGAAAGGCTGCAGGATAAACATTATCGACACCCCGGGCCACGCCGACTTCTCCGGGGAGGTGGAGCGCATCCTGTCCACCGTCGACTCGGTGCTTCTCCTGGTGGACGCAGGGGAGGGCCCCATGCCCCAGACCCGCTACGTGCTGTCCCACGCCCTCCGCATGGGGCTTAAGCCCATAGTCTACATCAACAAGGTGGACCGCAGGGAGGCGGATCCTTCGGCGGCCCTTAACGAGACCTTCGACCTGTTCATCGAGCTGGGCGCCAGCGACGAACAGGCGGACTTCCCCGTGCTCTACGGCTCCGGCCTCACCGGATGGGCCGTATCGGACCCGGCCCAGATCAAAGGGGGAGAGTCCAGGGGAATGGACGCCCTCTTTGAAACCATCATCCGGTACGTGGAGCCCCCCATGGCCGATCTTGACGCCCCCTTCAGAATGCAGGTGAGCACCCTCGCGTGGAACGAGTACACCGGCAGGATGGGCTGCGGCAAGATTCTCCAGGGCAAGATCAGAAAAGGCGACGATTTTCTGCGAATGAGCACAACGGCCGATTCGGACGGAGAGGGATGGTCCCTCACTGAAACGGAGAGGACCAGGGCGGCCCAGATCTTCGTCACCCGGGGCCTCGAAAGAATTGAAGTCGAGGAGGCGGAGGCCGGGGACATCGTCTGGATAACGGGGCCCAGGGAGATAGGCATAGGAGACACCCTGGCGGACCCCGAGCTGGAGGGACAGGCCCTTCCCCCCCTTGACATTGAGGAGCCCACCGTATCCATGTTCTTTCTGGTAAACAACGGGCCCTTCGCCGGACAGGAGGGGCAGGCGGTTACCCTTCGCCAGATAAAGGCCAGGCTTGAGCGGGAGATGCACGTCAACGTGGCCTTCCGCATGGAGGACCTTGGCCGACCCGACGGCGTAAAGGCCTCCGGCAGGGGCGAGCTTCAGCTTGCTATCCTCATTGAGGAGATGCGGCGGGAGGGCATGGAGTTCTGCGTATCAAAACCGGAGGTTATCACCCGGGAGATTGAGGGAAGAGTGTACGAGCCCGTGGAGGACCTGGTAGTGGACATCCCGGAGGAGTACCAGGGAGTGGTTTTCGAAAAGCTCTCCATGCGGAAGGCCAGGGTAAAGGAGATCCAAAACCTGCGGACTGGCCTGATCAGAATCCTCTTCTCCATACCCACCAGGGGGCTCATCGGCTACAGGGGTGAGTTTTTAACCGATACCAGGGGCCTGGGCATAATGTCGTCCCGCTTTGCGGGCTACTCCCCCTGGACCGGGGATATAGTCCCCAGAAACAGGGGCGCCCTGGTGAGCCTGGACACAGGTGAGGCCACCGCCTACCAGCTGGAAAATCTCCAGGAGAGGGGAAGTCTGTTTATATCGCCCGTGGACCGGATTTACGAAGGGATGATCGTGGGGGAGAACTCCAGGCCCGGCGATATGCCCTGCAACCCCACCAAGAGAAAGCAGGCCACCAACCACAGGGCCTCCGTGAAGGATTTTACCGTAAAACTGGACGCGCCAAGAAAAATTACCCTGGAAAAAGCCCTTGAGTGGATCGCCGGGGACGAGCTTGTGGAGGTAACCCCCCGGTCCATAAGGCTCAGGAAGATAATCCTGGACGACGGGGAGAGAAGAAAGGCAAGAAGACAGACGGCCTGAAGACTATTTCATCAACGAGGGCAGGGGAACGGACAGAATAACCGTGGCGCCCCTGCCCGGCTCGCTGGAGATTATAAGCTCCCCCCCTGCAAGCATTGCCCGCTCCTTCATGTTCAGCAGCCCCCAGCCCCCCTTTTCGCCGACTTCGGCCAGGGTTTTTTCCACGTCGAAACCTGAGCCGTCGTCGGTAATATTTGCCCGGAGCATCCCGGGGGTCGCGCTGACCAGAATTTTCACCCGCCGGGCGCGGCCGTTTTTAATGCTGTTGACCACGGCCTCCTGAATTATCTTGTAGACGGAGACCCGCAGGGGCATGGGCCCGTCGTCGGCGGGGCCCTCCACGGAAAATCTGATGTCCGTCCCTGAAATAGAGCCCGCCCTGGAGGAGAGGCGCCTTAGGGCAGGCTCGAAGCCGTCCTTCAGCCCCGTCGGATTTAATTGAAATAGGAACGACCGAAACTCGTCCATGGCGTCGCTTATATGGTTACGGGTCCTGACCAGCTCATTTTTAGTCCTTTCAAAATCGCCCCGGGACAGATACTCCCCCGCCAGGTCGATCATCAGCCCGGCGGCGGAAAATTTTTGAATGGGGCCGTCGTGGAGGTCCCTGGCAAGAGAGGCGCTTTCCCGCTCCGCAATCCTTACGCCGATGCCGCAATCTCTCAGGCCCGACGCTGAGGAAAATTCCCCGTCGTCCAGATTGGTATTCAGAAGGTTCAACACGACCCTGAATCTGTTTCCCATCTCCTCGGTGCGGCCGATTACCTTTCCGATGCGGCGTTCCTCTCTTTCCAGCTCGTCCTTCCGCGCGGAGAGAAGCTTTTCCCTCTCCTCAAAGGCGCCCCTGACCTTCATGAGGTTCATGGCCCGTCCGTAGGCCTCCTTCTCCCAGTCCTCGTCCCCCGACCGGGAGGCGCCTAGCAGGGCTTGCCTGGCCTGCCTGTAGGCCTCCTCCGCCTTTTCCGCCGCGGCCAGCACTTCCTCATGTTCTTTCAGCGCCGCCTCCCTGCGGGTCCTGACGTCGAAGAGGCGCTCCCGCTCCTCCTCCATAAGGGCGGCAAGATTGTCTATGCTGTACTGAAGCGATTCATTAACCTTATCCTGTATCTCTTTAAGCCTGGCAGCGGCGTTCATGCTGCTTCCCACCTTCCCGGGCGTCGAAATAGCCCCTCCGGAACATTTCCCCTGAAAAAGGGCTACAATAGAGACTGCCGCGCAATCAGTTCCACCGAACACCGCAGTCCCTGACTTGGGGCCGTCGGCAGACGGGGATTATGCGGCAAAATCCATGGAACAATTATATATCATAGGGAGGAATTCATGGTGATAGCCGCCCTCATTTTGGGATGGGCAGTGCTTTACGCCGACAGGACGGCCCTCTATCCGCTTTTATCCATTATCTCCGACGATCTGGGGGTCTCTTCCGTCCAGGCGGGCTCCATTGCCGGCGCCTACTTTCTTTTCTACTCCCTGCTCCAGATTCCCAGCGGGTTCGCCGCCGACAGATGGGGAGGCAGGCGGGTGCTCATCGCCATGTTCGCCCTGTCCGGGCTTGGAATTCTTGGATTTGGACTGTTGGGCTCGTCCTTCTATCTTCTGCTGTTTTTCTCCGCCGTCCACGGCTTCGGCGCCGGCGCCTACTACCCGTGCTGCTTCGGAACCATGCTCTCCTCCGTGCCCCCTGAAAGGCGGGGGCTGAGCTCCGGGCTTATAGGGATAGGCATGGCCCTGGGCATCCTGGGAGGAATGGCGGCGAGCGGCCCCCTCTACCACTTCTTCGGGAGCTACAGGACGCCCTTCGTGTTTCTGGCCGTCCCCACCCTGCTGATGCTGCTGGTGTTCGCCAGGTTCCTGCCCGCGGGCCGCACAGGATCGTCTCCCTCCCTGTCCGCCTATAAAAAACTCTTTCGGGACAGGGATATCTGGAAAATAAACCTGGCGAGCTTTACCTCCCTCTACGGCTTCTGGGCGGCGGCCACCTGGGGACCCACCTTCCTCCAGGTGGAAAGAGGGTTTTCCCTCAGCCAGTCGGGACTTTATACCGGTCTAATAGCCCTTACCGCCCTGCCCGGGGGAGTTCTGTGGGGGCGGGTCTCGGACCGGCTGGGAAGGAGGAGGACGTCCCTAATGGTACTGCCGGTGAGCGCCGTAGCGCTGTTCACGCTTACCAGGGCGGAGAGCCCGGCGGCCATCATCGCCACCCTGCTCTTCTTCGGCCTCTTCAGCAACACAGCCTTCACGCCGATTTCGGTGGCCTGGATTGGAGACATTGTCAGCAGGCGGTATCCGGGGTCTATGGGCGCGGCGGTGGGCTTCTTCAACGGTCTGATTATGTCCTCCGCCATAGTAGCTCCCATGGTATCGGGGTTTCTCAGGGACGTCACGGGCTCCCTGAGCCCGGCCATTCTTGCCGGAGCCCTTCTCATGGCGGGAGGCTCGCTCCTCATCGCGTTCACCCCCGACGGGAGCGACAAGGAAGAAATTATGAGAGAGGAGGAATCCCATGACTGATCTGACTGTGTTCGGCGGCGGCAGCTGGGGCACTGCCCTGGCGGCGGCGGCGGCTAAGACGGGACACTCCGTCCGCCTCTGGTGCAGAAGGAGCGAACAGGCAAGGGCAATAAACGCCCTGGGCATGAACCCCGACTACCTGAAGGGCATCCCTCTTCCCGCGGGACTCGCGGCCACATCCGACCCGGAAGAGGCGGCGGCGGGATCCAGGCTTTGGATACTGGCCCTGCCCACTCAGAGTCTGCGGACGTTTCTGTCCTCTCTCTCGCCCGGCCTCGCCGACGGCGCTGAGATTTGCAATGTGGCCAAGGGGATCGAGATCGATACGGGCAGGAGGATCAGCCAGATAGTGGAGGAAGTTCTTCCCGGCGCTCCCTATTCAGTCCTCTCGGGGCCGAGCTTCGCCGAAGAGGTGGCCAGGGGGCTGCCCGCGGCGGTCACCGTGGCCTCCGCCAGGGAGAGCTCCGCCCTGCTGTGGCAGTCCCTGCTGAACTCCCAGAGGCTGAGGCTCTACACCTCCGGGGACGTGGCGGGCACCGAAACAGGGGGAGCGGTAAAAAACATCATGGCCATCGCGTCGGGGCTTGCGTCATCCCTGGGGCTGGGCGATAACGCCCGGGCCGCCCTGGTCTGCCGGGGGCTGGCGGAAATTCAGCGTTTCGGCGGGGCACTGGGAGCCCACCCCCTGACCCTGGCGGGGCTTGCCGGCATGGGAGACCTGGTTCTGACGTGCTACAGCGTTCAGTCACGAAATTTCAGGCTGGGCGCAGCCCTTGGAAAAGGACTCTCCCTGGATGACGCCAGGGCGGAGATAGGCCAGGTGGCCGAAGGGGCCTATACGGTCAAGGCCGTTGTCAGGGAGGCGGAGAGGCTCGCGGTGGACATGCCCATATCGGAAGGGGTCTGGCGGCTTCTGTACGGCGGCGCCTCCCCTGAGGAAGAGCTGGAGCGGCTTCTTTCCAGGGACCCCAAGCCGGAATATCCTCCCCGGGCTTTCTGGGGCAGCGGAAAGTTGCCCGGGGAAAAAAACTGATGTATAATCCGGAAGAACATGTGCGAATCAGCATATAACCCTAGGAGGAATGAATAATGGCAAAAGCGGTCGTAGACAAGGATCTCTGCATCGGATGCGAAGCCTGCGTAGGAACCTGCCCCGTGGAATCCATTTCCATGGTGGACGGCAAGGCGGAAGTGGACGATACCTGCATTGAGTGCGGCAGCTGCGTTCCCGTCTGCCCTGTGGAGGCAATCACCCAGTAAGCGACAGCGCCGACTGACACGACCCCTTCCCGTCGGGAAGGGGTCCTTTTTTCCTTCTTTTTGGATAGTAAAGTCGTACAAGCCCTGCAGGAATGCTGTCATCCCACTTATCAAGGAGGGTCCAATGGAACTGAAAAGGTCGGCGCGCAGACCCCTCATGGAAAAAGAACTCCCCTTTATGCGGCTGCTGAGCGTTATTACAGCCGTGTGGTTTGCCGCCTCCGGCGCCGCCGACCTGGTGATGGGGTATCCCCTCCCGGCGGTACTGGATTTTTTCCTGGCTCTCCTGTTTCTTTTCTTCCGCCTGAGAATGCATTCCATGCCCCCCTCCGCAGTAAGAAGCTTTGCGCCGCCCATCCTCATCTTCCTTAATCTTCTTCCCCTCTTCGGAGGCTTCCTGGAGGCGGGCTTTTATACCCTGCTTGTCCGCCATCTGGTCACCCTTTTGGGGACGGGGATTTTTTTGCAGTACAGGGACATAAAGGTCTTCAACACCTATCTTATGATAAATGCCTCCTCCTTCGCCGGCGCCTTCCTGCAGGCCGGGAATTTTAAAGGGGAGGCGGTAAACCTGGCCATCTGCTACATATTTATTGTCTCAGGCATGTACTTTTTCACCGCCCTGCACCGCAAAACCTCCAGCAGGCTCGCCGCCCTCGCCGACTCCGAGAGGAGGGCAAGACGCATGGCTAGCCGGGACGCCCTCACGGGGCTATTCAACAGAAGGCACTTCGACGATGAGTTCGCCCGCCTGCTCGGGGAAGGAACGGACGTCTCCCTGATCATCATCGACCTCGACGACTTCAAGAGCATAAACGACGCCCACGGCCACGCCGCGGGGGATGAAGTGTTGAAGAACGCGGCGGCCGCCATCTCCAGGGCGGTCAGAAAGGAAGACATCCCGTGCAGGGTGGGCGGAGACGAGTTTGCCGTCCTACTTCCCTCCTGCCCTGTGAAAAACGGTCGCCTCATCGCTGAAAACATCTGCAGGCAGGTCCGCTCCCGGATACCTGTGCTGGGGCTGTCGGTGGGAGTTGCCTTCGCTTCCGGGGGAGAGGAGCCGGAGGATGCTTTCAAAAGGGCTGACGAGGCTCTTTACAGGGCCAAAGCCAGAGGGAAGGGGCGCATAGTCTCCTGCGGAGAGTTGGCGCCCGCAGGAGAGGGTCCCTAGACCTCTCCCGGGCCTGGTCATCCGAAGACAAGCCGCCTTCGGTCTGCCAGGCGGCCGATTGAAGAAGCTTCCCCGATAGCATACAATATCTCCATCCGGGCTCCGTCCGGACCATAATGGCCCAGACGGCCCAGAGGAGGCTACCGCCATGGACCGGCTTATCCTGTCCCTCATGATCACCAGTTTTGCCATCTACTCTTACTCCAACGCATTTTTCTTTCTTGCCCCCTATCTTTCGCTGAAGGGCTTTACTGCCGCGTCGGCGGGACTGCTCGTGGGCGCCTTCTATGCTGCCGGAACGGCGATACGGCCCGCGGGAGGCTGGCTTACCGAACGGCTGGGAATGCGGAAGAGCATGATCGGGTCCTCGGCCGCATGTTTTTTCTGCGCCCTTGCGCTCCAGTTTTACCAGGGCTCCTTTGCGTGGATCATGGGCGTCAGAACCGTCATGGGGGTGGCCTACAGCATCTTTCTGGTGGCTCTTACCACCTATCAGGCCCTGGTACTGGAGGAGTCGAGGCGGGGTCTGGGGTTCGTGCTTATCTCCCTCGGCTGCCTCGTTCCCATGTTTACCATAGTGCCTCTTACGGACTATTTCATAAGGAAAGGGCTTGAACAGTTCTACATGCTGCTGCCCATAGCCGCCGCGGCCCTCTCTTTCTTCCTGGCCCTGAGGCTGAAGCCCGCTGCCCGCCACACCCCCTTTGGTACGGAGGAGGCCGCGGAGTGGGGAACCTACAGAGACCTCTTCCGGGAGACCCCGGCGGGGAAGATGGTGTTTTCCTGCTTCTTTTTCAGCCTCTGCGACGCCTCCATAGTCTTCGTAGGCATCGTAATAATGGAAAAAAACCTGGTCCCCTCATGGTTCATCTTCTCCCTCAGCTCGGGGGCCCTCATGATAAGAACTCTTGGCAGAAATTTTTTCAACCGCTACCGTAGGACCGTCTTCGCCGGGCCCTCCTTTCTGCTGATGGCCCTGTGCCTCATGGGGCTCTCCTTCGCATCCACCGCCGGAGAGCTGGTTCTTTGGGGAGTTTTTTACGGCATGGGCATGGGCTTCGGCTACCCCTCTCACCTGGCCTTCACGGGAGACCTTGCCCCGCCCCGGCTCAGGGCCAAGGCGTCGGCCCTGGTTCACTTCTCCATGGACCTCAGCTGGTTCATCCTGCCCGTCTACATGGGGTTCGGCTGCACTCTTCTGGGGACTGTCGCGGCTTTTCGGCTGTTCGCCGCCCTATGCATAGTCACGGCGGTCATGACCACGGTCATGTGGCTGCCCGGGCGCTCCGGAGGGCGGCTTTTTTGAAGGGGCCCCTTCTGCTAGAATAATGGACGCACGGGAATCTTTCCCTGCGGAAAGGATGGGACGAGTGATGAAGAAGACCCTTTTCGCCCTCTTGCTGATTACAGCTTTTCTGACCCTGGGCGGAGCCCCGGAAGCTGCCGGATCCGGCTTCGATCCGGAGGCCTTCGCCGGGCCGAAGATCAAAGATCTTTACCTGGTGATAATCAGGGATCCCGACGCCCAGCTCATGGCCCTTGAACGGGGAAAGGCGGATATTCTAGGGGATCTGCACCGTCCCGTGGACGTGGACGCCCTGTCCCAAAATCCTAAGGTGGAGCTCTCCCTGGCCTCTGGGTTTCACGGCTTCTTCCTGGGCTTCAACACAAGGACATTTCCCTGGAACAGCGTGGAGCTTCGCAGGAGCGCGTGGCAGGCCCTGCCCAGAGACCGGATGGTGAGGGACCTCTTCGCCGGCTACGCCGAACCCCTCTCCACCTTTCTGCCCCCCGCGTCGCCCTATTTTGAGCCGGACGTTACCTCCTACCCCTTCAACCCCGAGGCGGCC
>CAZXOD010000006.1:22575-29247 GCA_964642285.1 uncultured Synergistaceae bacterium | reverse complement strand
GCCATGGAAGGGCTTGTGGGACTTGCGGGGGATGTGGATCTGCTGGAATATATCTACAGCCATTTTTGGGTTGTAAAATAACGTGGGTGGGTTTTAAAAAACCCTCCCACGTCCGCCGATTGGGGCTTTCTCTAGGGTTTTGGCGCCAGGGACAGGAGATACCGGATGCAGGTTCTCACCCCGAAGGCGCTTGCGCCCTTGCTGTATACAGAGCGCTCGTCCTTGTTGAAATCCACTCCGGCGATGTCAAGATGGGCCCATGCGGGGCCCTCCCCCACAAACTCCTTAAGGAACCGGGCGGCGTAGATGGCGCCGCCGTAACGGCTTCCGGAATTCACCAGATCTGCCACGGGGGATTTCATGGATTCAAAAATCCTTTCGTCGTCGTCGGGCAGACGCCACAGCCGTTCGCCGGACGCCTTCCCGGATTCAATAAGGCTCTCCGCCAGGATGTCGTCGGGGGTAAACAGGCCCGCGATGTTGTTTCCGAGGGCCACGGCGCAGGCCCCGGTGAGGGTAGCCATGTCGATGATCACGTCCGGCTGAAGCTCGGAGGCGTAGCTCAGGGCATCGGCCAGAACCAGGCGGCCCTCGGCGTCTGTATTGTCTATCTCCACGGTCTTGCCGTTTTTCATCCTGAGAATGTCGTCGGGCCTGAAGGACCGGCTTCCCGGCATATTCTCCGCCAGGGCCACAATGCCGTGAACCTCCACGGGCAGTTTTAGTTCCGCCGCCGCCTTTAGAATAGCCATTACGTTGCAGGCCCCGGTCTTGTCAGCCTTCATGGAACGCATGAAGTCCCCGGGCTTGATATTAAGGCCTCCGGAGTCGAAGGTGATCCCCTTTCCGACAAAGGCTATCTTTTTTATAGGTGCTCCCTCAGGCTTCCACGCGAGATGGACAAGCCTGGGGGGAGTGGCGGAGCCTTTGCCCACGGAATAGAGCCCCTCCATACCTTCTCTCAGGATTTTTTCTTCATCCCAGACCTCCGCCTCAAGGCCGGGAACGGCGAGCTGAAGGGCCCCTTCCGCAAAAGTTACGGGATTGGATTTGTTGCCGGGCTCATTGGCAAGATCCCGGGCAAAAGCCTGGGAGCGGGCCATCAGCCCGCCCAGGGCCAGGCCCCCTTCGTCTCCGCCGTAAAGGATAAACTCCTCCGGCTCGGGGAGCGAGTCTTCCTCTTTCTTTGTCTTATACTTGTCAAAGCTGTAGACGCCCAATTCCGCTCCCTCCGCCGCGGCAGTGCTGAGGTCGGGGCAGGGCGGTACGGGCAGAAGGGCTGAAATCCTGGTCAGGCCTTCGGCTTTGGCATTTCTGAAGAGGCCCGCGGTGACTGAACGGAGGACTTCTTCATTAAAAGATTTTTTCTCTCCCAGGCCTGCCAGCCAGAGGCGTGTGAAGCCGGCGCCTGACAGGAGAGCTTTTGCGACTTTGCCCTTTTTGCCCCCGAAGGAAGGCTCGTTAAAAAGCCTTTCCGCCGCAGAGGCGGCTTCCTGGGAGAGCTTCTCCCCAGGAAGAGGTTCTCCGGAAAAGACGTACAGGACGAGGGCGCCGTCGCCGGAGAGAACTCCCTCCGGCAGTGGTACCGAAGTTATTTTCAATTTATTCACGCTCCTTAAATTTTATTTGTCGTATTCGGGGTCGGGGGACGTTTCTGCCGGGCGTTTACAAACCACACCCCCGCAAAGACCAGAGCTCCTCCGGCTATCATGGAGGGGGATATCGTTTCACCCAAAAAAATGGCGGAAAGAAGTACCGCAACCACCGGATTGATGTACATAAATACTCCCGCCTCCGAAGCGGGAAGCACCAGAAGGGCGTCGTACCAGAAGAGGTAGGCCAGGGCTGAGCATAGTACCCCCAAAAATAGAATATTTACCCACGCGGCCGATGAAAGGACCGGCAGTTCCGACGGGCCCCCAAACCATAAAAAAGGAACGGTCGAAAATAGCCAGCCGAAGGAGAGGGCATAAGTCATAGCAAGGTCGGAGGGCGTCCTCTGAAGGGCTCTTCTGGAAAAGACAGTGAAGAGAGCCCACGTGAAGACGCTGAAGACCATGATCAGTTCCCCGGCGCTGAAGCCCTTAAGCAGAAAAGTCCCCGGATCGCCTTTTGCCAGGATGACCAGAACCCCGACGGCAGCCAGCAGAATGCCTCCCATGGTTTTCCGGTCGAGTCGTTCGCCCAGAATAAGCGCCCCCATGGCGGCGATGGCGATGGGGTTGGTGGCTATAATTAGGCCGGACATCCCCGCCGAGACCGTCTTCAGCGCATAGGCCTGGATGGCGTTATGGAAGAAAATCCCGAGAAAACCCAGTCCGGCAAAGAGTGCCGCCTCCCGGAGGGGCAGAAATTTGCCCCTCTTTCTTATGAAAAGAAGCAGAAGCAGAGTAATTACGCCGCTTCCAAAACGGATCCAGATAAGGGTGGTGAAGGAGACCTCCGCCAGGGCGACCTTAATCGCCGGGAAGGAACCTCCCCAGGCTGAAACGGCAAGAAGCGCCTTCAGACGGGCCCGCCCCTCCCGGGTCATAATTCTTCCCCTGTTTCAGGAGAACCCTCTCCCTCCTCTTGCGCCATGGGCCGGGCCATAAGGGCGGAAAGCCTTGTCCCGAAAGCCGCCGGATCGGGGACCTGTCCTCCTTCGGCCAGAATGCACTGGTCGTGGAGCAGGAAAGCGTAATCTTTTAATTCTTCCCGGGAAGCGCCCTCCGAAAGCATACGCTCCAGGTTCCGTATTACAGGGTGTTCCGGGTTTACTTCAAGAATTCTCTTCATGGGAGGGACGTCCTGCCCCATGGACCGCAGGATATGCTCCATGTTGAAGGACGCGCCGTCGTCGTCGTTTACCAGACAGGCCGGCGATTCCACAAGCCGGGATGACGGGATGACGTCCTTCACGGTCTCCGACAAGGTTTCCTTCAGAAAGGAAACGAGTCCCCCGTCCAGGGCCGGACCGGCCTCCTCCGCCGCGGGGGCGGCGTCGGCCCGCTCCAGGGATTTGAATTCATGGCCGCCGAAAAAGGGAAGGCCGGGGGCGACCACTTCGTCCACGGGGTCCGCCATGAGCAGGGCGTCCATGCCGCTCTTTCTTATCCTTTCCAGAAGCGGAGAGGTCTGCAGGACGGAGAGCTTCCTGCCGGTGAGATAGTAGATGCCCTCCTGCCCTTCCTTCATGGAGTCTATATACTCCCCCAGGGAGATCAGTTTTTCGCCGGAGGCGGCGGAGCGGAAAAGACATACTCCCAGTATGGCCTCCCTGTTCTCTCTCTCCGCGCCGTCAAAGGAGGCGAGGCTCTCCTTGATGACGGGGCCAAACTCCTTCCAGAGGCGTTCGTATCTCTCCCTGTCCTCCTCCATCATCTTCTTCATGGCGGCCAGGATTCTGCGGGCAAGACTCCTCCGGATAATCCGGATCAGAGGGTCCTCCTGCAGAATTTCCCGGGATATGTTCAGGGGCAGGTCCTCTGAGTCCACCACGCCCCGCATGAATCTCAGCCACGACGGGACGAGATCCTTGCAGTCGTTCATGATGAAGACATTTTTTATATAGAGGCTCACCCCTTCA
Organism: uncultured Synergistaceae bacterium; assembly: GCA_964642285.1. Taxonomy (GTDB): domain Bacteria; phylum Synergistota; class Synergistia; order Synergistales; family Aminobacteriaceae; genus Aminivibrio. The sequence continues at coordinate 25,679 of CAZXOD010000006.1, read as the reverse complement.
CTGCGGGGGGCATAATGAAGGTCGAAGGGGGCCCTTGACGGGAAGAATAAAATTCCCCTGAATTCGGCGCCGCCCTCCACGGAGAATACTATTCTGCCGAGGGGCGATTCCCAGTCCGTCGCGATGTGTTTATAAAATTCGTCGTACTCTTCGTCGGTAACTTCATTTTCCGGCCGCCGCCAGAGGGCCCTGCCGGAGTTCAGTACTTCATCCTCAGTCTTTTCGCCGTCGTCCGTCTTCTTTGTCACCGCCATCACAATGGGGTAGGCGATAAAGTCCGAGTACTTTTTTACTATCTCCCGGAGGGTCCATTCATCGCCGTAATCCCGCTCTCCCCTGCCGGTGTCCGGCTCTTTAAGATGAAGGATGATGGTAGTGCCCGGCTCGTTTCTTGTCTCCTCCTCAATGGTGTAGGAGCCGTCTCCGGGGGAGGAAAAACGCCAGCCCTCCTCTTCGCCCAACCGGCGGGTAACAAGATCCACCCTGTCGGCGACCATAAAAGCGGAGTAAAAACCCACGCCAAAACGGCCTATGAGGGTGTCGGCTCCCGCCTGGGCGGGTTTGTCCTTCATGGCCTCAAGAAATTCCCTGGTCCCCGATTTCGCGATGGCTCCGATGTACTTCACGAGCTCATCCCTGTTCATGCCCACGCCATTGTCGGATATGAAGAGGGTTTTGCCGTCTTCGCTCCGGGAAAGTCTTATGGCCGGCGACGTTGGCTCCCCTTCCGCAGCATATTCCGGATGGGCCAGGAGCTCGAGTCTTCTTTTATCCAGGGCGTCGGAGGCGTTGGAGATAAGCTCCCTCAGGAAGATGTCCCGGTTTGAGTATACCGAGTGAATCATCAGGTCCAGAAGCTGTTTTGCCTCCGCCTGAAAGAAATGCTTTTCTTGCTGCATAATATTCCTCCCGTTAAGTATTTTTCCGGTTCAGGGCTTACGCCCGAATAAAACCAGGGACGATGCAAAGGGCATGCACCGTCCCGCCTTATTAAAACTTCAGATGTTCTGCCCGGTCCCCTATTCCAAGGGCGCAGGCTCGTATTCGCTCATGGCCTGCTTCAGACTGACCAGGGCAAGGTACATCTCTTTTATTGCGGTCAGGTGCTCCGTCTTCACCCTCTGGTTGTCCACCTGGGCGTTGAGAAGGTCGATCTGGGCGCCCATGCCCTCCTTGTACATGATCTGGGTGATGTTGAGCTCCTCGTCGGACCTGGCAACCTGCTTCCTCTTGCTGCTCTCCACGGCCACGGCCTTTCCCCACTGGTTGAGGGCTTTGACTACGTCTTCCTTCACCTGGTCCTTACGGGACTGAAGAGTCCCCTCGGCGGCCTCTATAGTCTTTTCCTTGTCGAGGACGTCTTCTTTTGTCTTGCCGCCATCGTACAGGGGGACGGAGAGGTTCAGCGAGAGGAGAAACTCTTTCTCCATGGGGGAGGCGTTGTCGTTGTCGGTAAGGATGGTGTACCCCGCCGAGCCTTCCAGCGTGGGGGACATTCCCTTGGCCGCCAGGGTCTTAAGTACCCTGGCCCGGTCAAGGGCCGTTTCGGCGGAACGGACGTCGTTTCTCCTGGCGACGGCCTCCTCAATTCCGGCCTTTACGGACAGAAAGGGCACGAGAAGGCTCTCTTCCGCGGGCTCCAGATCGAGGCCCCCCGCCAGGGTCGCAATCTGGGCGAGGGTGTTTTTATAGGACGATTCGGCCTCCACCGCCAGGCTCTCCGCCTCCTCAACCTTGGCCTGGGCCCGGATTACGTCCAACTTTGGTATGAGCTGCTGCTTGAATTTTTCTTCCGTAATCCGCAGGTCTTCCTTTCGCTGGTTAAGAATTCCCCTCTGGAGGGAGATGTTCTCCCTGGCGATAAAGGACTGCCAGTAAAGGCTCTCGGCGGAGGCAAGGGTGTTGTTTACCAGGGCCATGTGGTCGGAGGCCAGGCCATTGTACTGCAGAAGCAGCTGTTTTTCCTGGGCGCCGTAGACGCCGCTCACGTCAAAGCGGTGAGTTACAGCGGCGCTGACGGCGTAGTTTCCCCTCTCGCCTAGGCGCTGCCCCCCCTGCTGTACATCGCTCTGCCAGCTGGTGGCGCCCCTGATGCCCACTGAAGGACGCTGCACGGCCACGGAGGACTTTACCGTGTGGCTGAAAGCCTCCAGTCGCTTTGCCGAGGCCATGATAACAGGATTGCCGCTTCGGACGGCGTTAAGAAAGCTCTCCAGAGAGGTCTCCGCCGCCGCGGCGCGGGAAGAAATAAAGCCCGTCATCAATGTTGCCGCAAGCAATGCATAACAGAAACGTTTCGACATAATATTCCTCCTAATAAGAACTTCTAACCGCCCGAAATTAAAGGGCGGTCTTCAAGAATACGCGAGGACAATATTCCTTCCATATTTTACGCTTTATTTGAGTATAGATAGAGATCGGCCCCCCGTCAAGAAGAAAGGGATCCTGCGCTTGACAAATCACTTATCTCCCTCATAATTAATTGCATATAAATGGAGGGAAAATCTCGATTGGACCCCCGGCAAGGGGGCTCTTTCTTTTTGAGGGCGAAGGACGGAGGCGTCAACGCCCGTCCCTCTTCTCAAGGAGGAACAAGATTGTATGAATGAAAGCGGTTTCAGTAATTATGGGCTGAGGGAAGAACTTCTTCTCGCCCTGGAAAAGAAAGGATTCTCCGTCCCAACTCCGGTTCAGGAAAAAACCCTATCCCTCGACAGTTTTGAGACAGATCTCATCGTAAGAGCCAGAACAGGCTCAGGAAAAACTCTAGCCTTCCTGCTTCCTCTGCTGCAGGACATGGAGCTTCCCGTAAGATCGCCAAAAATCCTTATCCTCTCCCCCACCAGGGAGCTGGCCCAGCAGATCGCCAGGGAGGCGGAATGGGTCTCCCGCTACATGGACCTCTCAGTGGCTACGCTGGTAGGAGGGCTGGACATGTCCGCCCAGATCCGCTCCCTCAAAGACGGAGCTACCATAGTAGTGGGCACCCCCGGAAGGACTCTCGATCACATAAACAGGGGCTCCCTTACGACGGACGAGATTCTTTCGGTAATTTTGGACGAAGGGGACCATATGCTGGACATGGGGTTCAGGGACGAACTGGA
>CAZXOD010000006.1:3555-22565 GCA_964642285.1 uncultured Synergistaceae bacterium | reverse complement strand
GACACGCCGTCCATATCCAGGTAGTTGAAAATCCACTCCCGGGGGACCAGCACGGGGAGCCGAGTCATCTGGCTGACCCAGGCGCTCGAGCCCACGCAACCGTAGGAACTGCCCGGCTCGTGCAGGCCCGCGCCCCGGGCCGCGCACGCGCCGTCTCCCCCGCCCACCGCCACGGGGGTGCCCGTGATCAGGCCCGTGGCCCGGGCCGCCAGGGAGCGCACATGGCTTTTTTCCGCCACCATGCCCAGGGAGGTAAGGGAGCTTTCAAAGAAATATCTCAAAGACCCGGTCTACATCTCTCTGGTTGAGGACGGCGAGCAGCACGAGGACATCGTCCACAGAGCATACCTTGTTCCCTCCAGAAGAAAGATCGAAGGACTGGTGAACGTCCTTCTCTGGGAGAGGCCCACCCGGGGCCTGATTTTCTGCCATACCAGGCTGGAGACCATGTCGGTGGCTCAGAGGTTGTCCGGAGAAGGATTCAGCGCAGGCGCCCTTCACGGCGAGATGACCCAGCGAGAGCGAAACACCGTGCTGAGCTCCTTCAAGAGCGGCAGGCTGCCTCTTCTGGTAGCTACCAACGTGGCGGCCAGGGGATTGGACGTGGAAGGGGTAAGCCACGTAATTCAACTGGGCCTGCCCGACGACCGGGATACATTCGTCCACAGAAGCGGCAGAACAGGGAGGGCCGGCCAGGAGGGGATAAACGTTCTTGTCCTCTCTCCCCAGGAGGGAGAAAAATTCAAGTACATGCTGGGCTCCGCCAAGGTCGCAGTGGAGTGGAAGAACGCTCCCCATCAGGACGAAATCGCGAAAGTCCAGAGGGATATAGCCGAGGAAAAGCTGCTTACCGCAAAGGAAGCGGGAGAGGACAAGGAGTATCTTGCCTGGGCCGAAGACCTTCTCTCCAGAGTAAATCCCAAAGACCTTGTGACCAGACTGCTGTGGACTCTCTCATCCAGAAAATCGGCCGGATATGATCTGACGGAAGAACTGGAAAAGGAGCTCAGAAGAAAAGGGCGCTCCACCAGGGAAAAAGACCGCCCCGCCGTACCTGCAGCAAAGCGTAGAACCGACAAGAGGCCCAAGGGAACCATGCTCCGCCTCAGCAAGGGCCTTTCGGACGGCTGGGACGTGGGCAGAGTGCTCCAGGCAGTTTGTACCTCCCTTAACGTGGACCGCTCCGAAATAGGCGTAATCCGGGTAAAAGACGATCACGTAATGGTGGAGCTTCTCCCGGTGGCCCTATCCCGGTTTGAAATGGACTCAAGAGGCCTTGAAAGACGGGGACTTCTCGAAGAAGGAGGGGGACGGGCTTCGCTCTTCTCATCTCCCCAGAGATCCCAGCAGGGAAGGGGAAGATTCCAGGAGTCTCAGCGGCCCAAGCGGAAAGCCCACCGGGACTCTGCGGACAGATAATAAGACAGGATCGCCGGTTCGGCTGAACCGGCGATCCTGTCTCTTAAATATTTAGTCCGGGATAAAGTTTATATCTTGCTTACGTTGGCAGCCTGAGGTCCCTTTTCTCCATCGACAACGTCGAAAGAAACCTTCTGGCCTTCGGCAAGAGTCTTGAAGCCCTCTCCACTGATGGCGCTAAAATGCACGAATACATCCTTTCCTTCGTCCGTCGTGATGAACCCATACCCCTTGCTGTCGTTAAACCATTTCACTGTGCCCTGACTCATCCAAAAACAGCCTCCTAAAACTTAATTAAATTTCGTGGCACAGGCCACGGTGAAACAATAAGGGATTTTTCGAACGATGTCAAGGTTTTTTTCTCATTTCGGCCAATTCACTACCTATTTTACAACTAGACCAGCATAATTGGCATCTAAAAAATTAAAATTTAATTTGTCACTACAATATAATTATATCCTGGGAAAATTTTTTCTCAGATAAGAACCCGTTTCAGGGACAAAAATCGCTGATACAAACGACGTTGCCGCTGCAATAAAGGGAAGACCCAGGGCCATCCGGTAGGCCTCCGCGGGAGGCAACCCGGTGAAGAGATCGAGAACCCACCCCATGGCCGACGTCAATACCGCGATGGATAAAAAACTAGCCGCGTTGAGCACAGAGATGGCAAGTCCCGTGTACTTTTCCGGGGTAAGCTCTTTGGCCACCGACCAGGCCAGCACGAAGACCGAATTGGTCAGGCCCAGAAAAAAGAAAACCACCCTCATCCATTCAAGGGGCGGAACGCCCCCGTTGTAAAAGACTATAAACGCCCATAGGGCCCCATGAGTCAGGGAGCCCGCCAGCATGGGTATCTTTCTGCTTCCCAGCCTGTCCGAGATCCAGCCGTTGAGAAAGCCTCCCGCCATCATCCCCAGAATTACCAAGACAGTATAGGAAGAAGCCTCTTTTATTGAAATATCATAGACGGAGGCCAGCCACGGTATCCCCCAGGCGCTTATGAAGGCGAAGCAGCCCGCCTGGTTGAAAAGATAAAAAAGGGCCGTCTGCAGTATGCCTCTTGCCGACAGGACAGCCCTGATGCCCTCAGCGATGGAGAAAGGCGACTGGATGGTCCCGACCCTGGCAATTTCCCGTTCGTTCAAGGGAGGAAAGCCCATATCCTGGGGGCGGTTCCGTATGAATCGCCAGCATAAAAGCGATATGAGGATGGTAAAAACACCGATAGAAAAAAAGCCCGCTCTCCAGGAAATTATCGAGACCAGGAAGGCAAGGGGCTCCTGGGAGAGGACTCCACCCGCATTGCCCACAAGGGTAGCAATCCCGGAGATGGTGGCAAATTCACTGTCCCGGAACCACTGAGTCTGAACCTTCATGATGGAGATGAACACCGTAGAAACGCCAAGACCCACCAGGAACCTGCCCACGTAGAGCCAGGCCGGCGAGGGGGCAAAGCCGAAGATTACGGATCCCGATCCGGCCAGAAACATTCCCCCGGAAACAATAACCCGGGCGCCAAGGGAATCGGCCAGCAAGCCCACCGGTATCTGCATTATCATGTAAGCGTAAAAGTACATGGACGCCATGGCGCCGAAGGAGGTAGCGCTCATGGCGAACTCCGCCGTGACGTAGTCTTTCACCACCGCGGCAGAAAATCGGTGAAAGAAGGATATCATGAAGGCGAAGACCATGACACCCCAGACTGTCCACCGGTAGGAGAGAGCTTTTTTTACGGCCTGATCTTGTTTTTTTTCTATTGTTCCCCTCATGGGCGAATCCATTTTCAAACCTCTTTTTCAAAAATAATAAAACCTTTTCTCTGTAAATATATACAAAGAAAAGGCTAAGCTTTTAATATAGCGGGTGGCACAGGACTCAAACCTGTGACCTGTTCAGTTTCAAGAAAATCAACCCATCTCCCTAACGAACTCTTATGAGTCATAATAGACCAATAAATCAACTTAAAGTCAGATTTTAGCACGTTCGATTGGGTTTGTCCATTGACAGGTAAGTTTCTGTATTGGCAGGACAAGATCATTGCAGTCGAAGCTGCCTTGAAGAAAATACCGGCATAAAACCAGGCGCGTTCAGTAGTAGCACGACACCCGTTGGAACAAAAACAAAAATACCGTGTTATACTTTACTAAGAGTGCTTTAATTTTTATAAAAATCCTCTCCGTTGAAGGCCAGTTGGAAGAATCCGTAACGATGAAACAATTCTTACGCAGACGAAAAAGGGCGGACGGCAAAATAATTAACGGATTCCAAAGTCGGAATATCCGGTGAAAAATATATAGGGAGGCAACACAATGAAAAGGTTTTAGCAGCGACAGCTAAAAGCAGTGGGCGAGCAAGTCTCTGTGGAAGAATACATCAATGCCGTCGAGTGAATCCACGTACCTTGAATAAATCACGAAGGAGAAAATAACGATGAAAAAATTTATTTTAATTCTTTGCGCCGTTTTGTTTTCATGCTCTTTATTTTTTGCTGAAACAGCGAATGCGGATGGCGATTACGCGGGATACTACGCTCCAATCGGGTATTCTGAAAATGCCGACGCAGACTTGTCCGAATCTTACGACGGCTTTCCCATATACATCACAGTACACCTCGGACTCAACCGCGACGGCACATACGAGGCGGTAATTTTAGGTGCGCTGACGAGCGGCAAATGGGAAAAAGTGAAAACCGACAAGGGAAACGAGTACATCATTATGTCACTCGAAGAAACTGTAGATGAAGAACTGAAAGAAATGTACAAGGATTACGGGAAAGACGAAGAGGCTTTTGGACTCGTTCCACTTGGCGACGGCAAGTTTTTGTTTATTGGAGAGGAGAGCGACGAGGAATTTTATCTCGAAAAACGGCAAGGCAAAATGGACACTGACGCGGTACTCGACAAAATAGGGCGATATATCAACGGAGAAGATGACGATTACGCAGGATACTACGCCCCATTCGGGTATACGGAAGATGATGACGCGGACATATCTGAATCTTGGGAGGAATATCCCGTGTACGTCACAGTCCACCTCGAACTCAACCCCGACGGCACATACGAGGCGATATATTTTGGTCAACTGACGACCGGGAAATGGGAAAAAAGGGAAACCGAAGAGGGAAACGATTACATCGCGCTGACACTCGAAGAAACTGACAGTAAAGCCCTGAAAGAAACTTACGAAGATTACGGGAAAGACGAAGAAGTGTTTATACTCTTTCCATTTGGCGACAACAAGCTTTTACTTTCGGAAATGGAGAGCGACGAGAAATATTATCTCGAAATACAGCAAGGCAAAATGGACACTGATGAGGTACTAGACAAAATATCGGAATATGTCAACTGAGAAGAATAAAAATTCTTTTTCATCTTGCTGTGATATAAGGAGAAAGAGAGCCGCCCCTCCCCGGGGCGGCTAATTTTTTGCGGAGTCCGGAGGGGAGTCCGGAAAAATAAAAAGGGTCCTGACAAAATCGCCAGAACCCTTGCTGACACATGGTGGGTGGTACAGGACTCGAACCTGTGACCTCTTCCGCGTCAAGGAAGCGTTCTTCCTCTGAACTAACCACCCGGCAATAGTGCAGTTTACAGACCTCCCCCGCTTTTGTCAATGAGCGGGCCTCATCTCTTTTTATTCTGAAGGTTGAAATATTTTTGCAAGCCACCGGGGAGCCGTCCATCCCTTTCGGACCGAAGCCCGGGAGAGGGCGCCGCTGACAAGGGCTCCCCAGTAGGCGTAGGGAGATTTTGTCCAGAGCCCCGCGATAAAACATCCCAGGCATATAAGTCCGAACAGGTTGCGGTAGGCCACTGGCGTCGCGCTTCCCATTTCACCAGGGCGTCCCGAGCAGATAGTGGGGAAGGAAGAGGGAGAGCCTGGGAAAGTATGTGGTAATAAGCAGCGTGGGGGTCCAGGCAAGAGCTATTATCCATAAGGTGGGCGACATCATCTCGTTGATTGGCGCCTTCCCCAGCCTTCCCCCAAGGTACAGCACCGGCGCGGCGGGGGGCGTTATGCAGCCCAGGCCCGTATTTACGCCGACAATGGCGGCGTAGTGGATGGGATTGAACCCCAGCTCGAGGATGATGGGCATGAGGATGGGTGTAGTGAGGGTGACGCTGCTGATGTCGTCCATGAGCATCCCCATTATCACCAGGAAGATATTGATCATAAACAGGATTATCCATCTGTTATCCGATACCGCCCGAAAGAGGCCCAGCATCTTGCCGGGAAGGTCTTCCAAAATATAAAGTCGGCTCAGCATCATGACCGAATACAGCATGACCATTACTACGCCTGTGGTTACTGCCGACTCCACCAGAGAATCCCACAGCCCCCGCCAGGTGAGTCCTTTATAAACATACATGCCGGTAGGAATGGCGTAAACCACCGCCACCGCGGCGGCCTCGGTGGGGGTCATGATGCCGCCGTAAATGCCGCCGAGGACGATTACAGGCAGCATCAGGGCGGGAAGGGCCACCAGGCCTCTCTGCTTGAACAGCTTCACTTTTTCTTTGCCTTTTATCGGTTCGGTGGTCTTTACATTGGGGTTGTCCTTCACAAGCCAGATGTTGACCAGGCAAATCAGGGCCGTCATGATGAGGCCCGGAACAACCGTGGAAAGGAAGCACGCCAGTATGGACTGGCCCCCTATCCAGGCGAAGATAATCAGGGTGGAGTTCGGGGGAATCAGCATTCCAAGCAGGGAGGCGTTGGCCATGACCGCCGCGGCAATCCCCCGGGGGTAGCCCGCTTCCTCGAGCCTGGGGAACATGATGGAGCCGATGCAGGACAGGGTCGCGCAGGCGGAGCCCGTTATGGAGCCGAAGACAGCGCAGGAGATGGTTCCCACTACGCCGAGGCCTCCTTTTATGCGCCCAACAAAGAGGTCGACGAGGTTGATGAGTTTCTCTCCGATCCTGCCCCGCTCCATGATTCCCCCCGCCATGATGAAAAGCGCTATGGAGATCAGGGCGATGCTGTTCATGGAGCTGAATCCGTAGGGCAGGACCATGGTAGTCTGGTAGCCCGTTCCGCCGACGCCCCCGAAGAACAGGAGCCATGCAGTGGAGGCCATGAAGCTCATGGGGACGGGAACTCCTATCATGAGACAAAGGATAAGAATGAGAACGGCAATGTAAATCATGAGTTCCCTCCTCTGATTAAATCCCGGAGACTCCGGAACATTCTCATGGTGAAGTAGTAAGTCATGAAAATGAGCCCTAGAAAGACTGCCAGGTAGGACGTCCACAAAGGTATCTGCCAGACGGTGGTCTTAGGGATGGCGATCCCCGTGCCGAGAGGTCCCATGAAGCCGAACATGAAAAAGTCGTACCCGTACCATGTGAAAAGGATGCTGATTCCGGAGGTTATAAGGTTGCGGATGAATATTATGGCTCTTTTAAGCGTACCGTCCCTCATGTAGGAGTCCACCACGTCCGCGGATACGTGGGTGTTGTTGTAAGCCCCGTAGGCCCCTCCCATGAAATAAAGCCAGAAGGCGAAGAGTTTGACCCACTCCTCGAATCCGTAAAGGTCGCCGCCGATTATGTATCTGGTGAAAGCCGCCGCGGCTATGACCAGGGACAAAAGAAGGGAGCAGACTACTGTGACCAGTGAAAAGAAGGAGAGAAGGACTGTGTCCCCAAGGTTTCTTTTCTCCGGTTCCAGTTCGGGAAAGCAGCCCGTTGCTTCTTGGTCTGTCATGCATTTCTCCTTTCCGCCAGATTAGAGACAGGGCGAAGGAGACAAGGCTCCTCCGCCCTTCTCGGCAGGATCTCTTAAAGTTTATTTGGGCGCGTAATGTTCCTTGAATTCATCGATAAGTTCCTGGGAGAACTTGTCGGCAAGCTTGTCCCAGGTGCCCACAACTTTGACAAAGATAGGCTCAAGCTCTTCGGCGGTGTAGGTGTGAACCTCTATCCCCGCCTCCCTCATGAGATTGAGATGTTTCTCCTGGTCCTGCTGGGCCAGGTCGATGCTCATGTTGGTTACCTTGGCGATGGCGTCGGCAATTATCTGCTGATCGCCCTCGGTGAGCTTGTCCCAGGTCTTCTGGCTGATCATGTAGTTGAAGTTTTCTACGGAGTAGTTTAGATCGTACCAGTACTTGAGCACGTCCTTCAGCATGGTGTAAGCCGCCGTGGGGGTCATGCCGTCCACGCCGTCGGCCACGCCTGTCTGGAGGGCGGTGTAGACCTCCGCCCATGGCACCGTTACCGTCCTGTAGCCCATAGCCTCGGCCCCGAGCTTGTAGACGTCCATATTGGGGATTCTTACAAGGATTTTTTTGTCTACATCGGGGTTAAGGGGCTCGTTGGCCGGCTTGGTGCTTCCGATGCCTATGAATCCTTCTACCTGGAATCCGAGGATTTTAACTCCGAGACGGTTGCTGAGCTCGTTCATCTTTTTGAAGAGCCAGCCCTCAGGGGAAAACACCTTTCTGGCGTCCTCAAAGTTCCTGGCAAAGCAGTTGATGTAGGTCAGCTCCAGGCGGGGATCGAACTGGCTCGGGATGGAAATGGCGGCCATGTCGATGGTTCCGCGGATCAGCTCTTCGTAGACAAGGGTGTAGTCGCCCAGCTGATTTGCCGGATATACTACGATTTCAATACGGCCGCCGGTCTTTTCTTTTACTTCCTCGGCTACCTGATACATCAGCTTGGTACAGGTGTGCTCCACAGGGACCTGGTTTGCGAATCGAAGGGTCATTTCGGGCGCGGCAGACGACGCCGCCGGGAAAACAAGGAAAAGGGAAACCAGTACCGCGATAAAAATCGTCCTGAATCCAGTAGTTTTTCTCATCATTTCAACACTCCTTACGTTTTTTAATCGACAGCTCCGGTATTTTCTTTTTTCCAAACAGCCTGAAATACGGGTTAACTCAACCCTCCCTTCAAAAAGGATCAGGTTCCTGTCAAAAGGCTTCCTGGGCGGTCCGGGCTATAATCTCCTCCTGGTGGTGTTCGTCAAGATCCACAAAATAGTCGCTGTAGCCCGCCACCCGTACAAGAAGCCCCCGGTATTCTTCGGGGTTCGCCTGCGCCATTCTCAGGGTCTCCGTATCCACTACGTTGAACTGGATATGGTGCCCGCCGAGGTTGAAATACGTTTTTATCAGCTTTGACATCTTTTCCAGGCCGCCGTCTCCCTCCAGGACGGACGGCAGGAATCTCTGGTTAAGCAGAGTCCCTCCAGATCTTATCTGGTTCATCTTGCTGAGGGATTTTACCACCGCAGTTGGGCCGCACCGGTCGGCGCCGTGGGAGGGAGAAGTGCCGTCGGACTGGGGCGTCCGGGCAAACCGGCCGTTGGGCGTGGCCCCCAGCATTTTGCCGAAGTAGATATGACAGGTGGTAGAGAGCATATTCACCCGGTAAGTAGGTCCCTTGGGGGACCGTCTGCCGTCGATGGCGTCCAGCAGGGAGGCGTAAACTTGTTTCATGATGGAGTCGGCGTAGTCATCGTCGTTTCCGAAGAAGGGCGTCCTGTTCCAGACGAACTGCCGGACCTCCTCGTGCCCCTCCCAGTTTTCCTTAAGGGCGTTCAGCAGAGAGTCCATGGGAATGGCTTCATCCTCAAAAACGTGCTTTTTCAGCACCGCCATGCTGTCGGTCACAGTGCCTATGCCGCAGCACTGAATGTAGTCCGTGTTGTACCTCGGGCCCCCGTCGTAGTAGTCCTTTCCATTTTCGATGCAGTCGTGGATCAGGACGGACAGGTAGGGCGCCGGAGCATGACGGGCGAACATGCGCTGGATGAAGTTATCGGTTTTAATTTTTGTCTCGACTACATAGTTCAGCTGCTTTTCGAAGGCCTCGTAAAATTCCCCGAAGTCTTTAAAAGCGCCGGGGTCGCCGGTCGCAAGTCCGATTTTCTTTCCCGTGAGAGGGTCCACGCCGTTGTTCAGGGTGAGTTCAAGGACCTTGGGAACGTTGAGATAGCCGTGAAGGATATAGGCCTCTTTGCCGAAGGATCCCGTCTCGATGCAGCCGCTGGTGCCTCCCGTTCTGGCGTCCTCTACGGACTTGCCCATACCCAGCTGCTCCATGACCACGGCGTCGGAGTTGAAGGCCGAAGGGTAGCCCGACCCCCGCCTCATGACGCGGCAGGCGTGTTTGAGGAATCGTTCCGGGGTTTTAGTCGAAATGTGGACGCTAGCCTGAGGCTGCAGAAGCTGTAGTTCATCCAGGACGTCAAGAATGATGTAGGAGACTTCGCCGACGCCGTCGGCGCCATCCTCCGTGACGCCGCCCAGGTTGATCTGGGTGAAGTCGTTGTAAGTTCCGCTCTCCGCCGCAGTTACTCCCACCTTGGGAGGAGCGGGGGTGTTGTTCACCTTTATCCAGAAACAGGAAAGAAGCTCCTTCGCTTTCTCCCTGTCAAGAGTTCCGTCCTCAAGACCTTTTTCGTAGAAGGGGGTCAGATGCTGGTCAAAGTGACCGGGAGACATGGCGTCCCAGCCGTTGAGTTCAGTAATCGTCCCGAGATGGCTGAACCAGTAGGTCTGGATGGCCTCGTGAAAATCTCTGGGAGCGTGGGCGGGCACATGGCGGCATACGTCGGCGATCTTAAGGAGTTCTTTTTTCCTCTCCCCGTCAGTCTCCTTCTGAGCCATATCCTCGGCCAGAGCGGCATGCCGCTCCGCGAAGAGGATGGAAGCGTCGCAGGAGATGTCCATCGCCTGGAGCTGCTCGTCCTTTTCAGTAGCGTGAGGATCATTGATCCAGTCAAGGTTCGCCCTTGCCTGCGCAATCTTTTCTTTCATATCCAGGAGGCCCGTGCGGTAGATCGTACCGTCAAGGGCCGTATGGCCCGGGGCCCGCTGTTCCATGAACTCGGTGAAGCAGCCCGCCTCATACAGGCAAGTCCACTCTTTGGGAAGCCTGGAGAAAATTCGGTCCCTCAGGGTCTTGCCCTTCCAGTAGGGAACGACTTCTTCACTGTAGACGTCAATATCCTCCCCGGTTACGGAGTAGTTTGTCATGGGCCGGGAGTTCAGCACCTCAAAATCCGAGGCAGAATGGCAGTTTAGCTCGGGGAAGGTGGATACGGCCTTTGGAAAGGGACCTCTCTCCCCCACGATAAGTTCTTTCTCACCTATATAAATGGTCTTGTTCGCGCAGAGATTATAGAAGTTTTTAGCCCTCAGCACCGGGACGGGCAGTTTGCCTTCATTGTTTTTGTAAAACTCCGTCGTCAGGACGGCTCTTTCAATGGATACGCTCGGCTTTGCCTCGAAACTCTGCTTTCTCAGATACTCAATTCTTTCGTTCATGCTGTTTCTTAACCTCCTATTTGCGCTTTAATCCCAAGGGAAAGAAATATTTCAAGGGCTTCAGTCATCTTTTCGCCGGAGGGCTGGAGGCAGTCGCCCATTTTATATTCCATGTCCAGTTTTTTGTATTTCCCTTCAGCAGCGGCATGGTAGGGCAATAAATTTACCCCTGAAAGGGATTTAATCCCCTTCGCCAGTCCGGCAATCCTTGCCAGAGTCTCTCTGTCATCGTTGACTCCGGGTATTACGGGCATCCGCAAATTTATCCGCCCGGCGCCCCTTGTGGCCAGGGCTTCATCCAGCTTTTCAAGATTAGATAAAATTGCGGCGTTGTTCACGCCAGTATAAAGTTCATGTTCCCCTGAGTCAATGTGTTTTAAGTCGAAAAGGAAAAGGTCCGCCTGTTCCGCCGCTCTGAGAAGGATGTGGGCGTCGCAGAAACCCGACGTGTCTACGGCTGTATGAATTTCCTCCTCTTTCAATTTTTCCAGACAGGCCAGAAGAAATTCACCCTGCATCAGGGGCTCTCCTCCTGAAAAGGTCACTCCTCCGCCTGACTCGTCGAAAAAGGGAACATCCTTTTTTGCCTCGAGCAGAACTTCCTCCGGAGTTATCTCCCTGCCCGCTATTTCGATGGCCGCAGAAGGACAGGCGGCGGCGCACTTCGCGCAGAGAACGCAGACATCCCTGTCGTAGTTAATAGCCCCGTCCTTATCCCGGCTCCAGGCTCCCCGGGGGCACGCCTTCACACATTTCCCGCAGCCGATGCATCTTCCTGCATGGCGAAGAAGGACGGGCCGGGGGGAAATCCCCTCGGGATTATGGCACCACCAGCAGGAGAGAGGACATCCCTTGAGGAAGAAAGTGGTCCGGATTCCCGGCCCGTCGTGGATTGAGTAGCGTTTGATATCAAATATCAGGCCCTTTACGCTCTTCTTTTCAGGGACTCCCCTGTCCTTCTCCTGATCGTCCGTCATGCTCTTATGCCCGACCTCCAGTAGGGTTCCAGCAGTTCCATCACCTCTGGGGAGTCTATGCCCAGCCGTTTCACGGTCTCCCGGTAGGGCACGCCGTTTTTGTCCCACCCCCTGCGGGCGTAAACCGCATCCACAAGCTTGTTCCATTCAACCCTGCGATGGGCGAGGAGTTTTTCAATCTTCTGCTCCACGGTCAGGTTAGCTCCGTCAATGCCCGCCTCCGCAAGGCGCTGTTCGAAGTAGTCTTTTCTTACGTCCCATTCATCGGGGAAGACGGGGCCCAGAGCCCGGTCGGGGATGTTGTGTTCCTCCCTGGTTCCCTTGCCCATCCTGAAGTTGAAGATGCGCTCGAAGTTGTAGACCTTTTCGGACTGGAGGATCATCTCGTCCCTGCTAAGAGGCTTTCCGGTGACGGCCTCGTAGATCTCCAGGTAGTTCTGCACGTGTTCGGGGACCTTGGCCGCCTCTATGCCCTTGTAACGGATCCTGTTGTCCACAGGTTCCACGTCGTTCCAGGGCAGCTTGCAGACGCCCACCAGGGAGAACCACAGGCGGAAGTTGGGAAAGTAGAACAGGGCCTCGGCCTTGTCCTCGAAGGTCGGGATCTGTTTGTTCACCATGTCCATGAATATGACCCAGGCCTCGTCGTGCTGCGGGCCCTTCAGCGTGAGGAAGTATCCTCCCCACTGGGCCACGGACTCCTGGCAGCGGTACTGAGAGACCTCTACTCCCTGGCCTTCCATGCCGATCTTTTCCATGATCTGCCTGTCGGCGCCGTAACGCTCGGAGAAGATGGTCTTCATCTGCCGGATGCCCTTGGCGACTGCCGCGGCGAACTCATCCTTGCCGTCCATCATCCGATGGATGAGCTCCATCAGCTCTTCCGAGGCGCCGAAGTTAAGCTCCAGGCCGCCGGTGTGCTCTTTGTTTATCAGCCCCAGTTCGTAGCATTCGCAGACGAAGGCCAGGCCTGTGCCCAGGGAGATGGTGTCGAGGGCGTAGTGGTCGGCGTAGTAGTTGGCCTCAATGGTCCACAGGGGATCGAAGATGCCGATGTTGGCGCCTATGGCGGCGGCGGTTTCGTACTCAGGGCCGTCCACCGTGACTTTTTGCCCTTTGTCGGGGCCGGTTCTCAGTTCGAAGCCGTCCACGGCCTTGGCGCAGGCCATGGAGCAGCCGTGCCAGCAGCCGTCGGCATAGCCCTGGGTGAAGTGTTTTTTGTAGGCCTCGGGGGTGATGGCCTCTATCTGATCTGAACGGCCGAACTTGAAGTTATGCACGGGAAGCAAGTCGTAGTCGTTCATGACCAGATTGAGATGGGCGGTGCCCACGGTGCGCATGAGACACTGCACGTCGTCGTTGTCCCTGATTTCGCGGTGAAGCTTGGTCCCCACTTTTTGCAGCACCGTCATGTCGGCGGGGTTGTTTTCCTTCCCCGTGAAACCGCTCTTGCGGACTGCGATGGCAAGTACTTTTTTGTCCCGAAGCACAGTGCCGCCCCCTCCCCTTCCGGCCTGCTTCAGCCGGGGAAGCTTCCTTCTGGGGTCGTAAAAGCTTACGTTGAGGGCCCCCCACCAGCTGTGTTCGGCGGCCCTTCCGGCGCTCATGACGGAGACGGAGATCTGGTCGTATTCATCCTTCGAAAAGTATTTGTGGAGATTTTCGGTAACGGCATAGGCGTTGCGGTTGTCCGTCTCGGCCTTAAAGATTTTAATCTTGCCTTCATCGCCGTCGATGTAGACTACCACGTCCTCCGGAGCTTTGCCCGTAACGGCCAGAGCGTCGAATCCGGAAGCCTTGAGGTAGGGGCCGAGATAGCCCCCGGCGTTGCTGTTGTAAGTTTGGTCGGAGAGGGGGGAAAGGAAGACGGTGTAAGTCTTGCCCGTGCCGGGATACTGGGTAATGCCGCAGATGGGGCCGCCTGAGATTACAAGGGCGTTTTCGGGGGAGTCCCATCTGCTCTTCTCGGAGACAAGATCCCAGAGGATTTTAAGGCCGAAGCCCCTGCCTCCGGTGTAAGTGTCTATCATGGCTTCGTCAACATCGTGTACCGAGTGGCCGAAGGCGCCGTTGCCGTCGCCAAGGTCGACGGACAGAAATTTTCCGGTGTAGCCCCTGTGGATGGGGACCGGGTCATAGTTCCATTCAGCCAGAAGTTCCATGTGAAGAGAGCTCATGCAGACCGGGCCTCCTTTTCCGTGTCAATGATCTGAAGGGCGCCCTCCGGACATACCGGGACGCAGATGCCGCAGGCGACGCACTTAAAGGGAGAGGGAATCTTGGGGGAGAAGTACATGGAGGCCTTGGGGCAGAATTCCACGCACATCAGGCAGGAGGTGCACCTTTTCCTGTCGATCTGGATAACGCCGTTTTTGTCCCGGGACAGGGCCATAGTCGGACATACGGCAATACATCCGCCGCACTGGTCGCATACCGTAATATCGGTCAATCCCGCCACTGCCTTCACCTTTATCCGGGAGAGCTCCGGGGAGTCCTCTTTGGCCCAGGCCTTGGAGCAGGCGCTCATGCAGGCGCCGCACTGGACGCACTTATCCAGGTGTGCCTTCAAAAATTTCATGGGTTACACTCCTTTATTCAAAAGCTATACAACGTTTGACTCTATAATATGCTCCCCCCGGCCGAATCGTCTGTAGTCCAGCATGGAGAAGTCGATGTCGGGTTTTTGCCCCGCGATATGCTGAGCAAGGATTTTCCCCGCCACGGGGGCGAGCATGAAGCCGTGACCGGAATAGCCCGTGGAATGATAGAAGTTCTTCACATCCGTCTCGCCTATGACGGGCTGGGCGTCGGGAGTCATATCATACATCCCCGACCATTGCCTGGCCACTCTGATGCCTCTGGTCCTCGGGAGGAGCTTTGCCAGCACCCGGGACATCTTCTCCAGGAACTGCCAGGTGGTCCTGTTCTCAAAGTCCTCCGGACGGCCCTCGGGGCTCATGCCGCAGATTATGGAGCCGTGGGGCCTCTGCTGTATATAGTAGTTTCCCGAAAAGCTCATGAGCATACAGGGGCAGACCCCTGGCGCCACCGGCTCTGTGATCATGATCTCGTGACGCTCCGCCCAGTTGGGGATTTCAATTCCCGCCATGGCGGCGACGAACTGGGCATAAGGCCCAGCACAGTTTATCACTACGGGCGAATAAATGTCGCCCCGGGATGTTTTTACTCCCCGGACCGAGCCGCCCTCCACAAGGATTCCGGTGCACTCCGTCTGCCTGCGGCAGACGACGCCCAGACGCTTCGCCGCCTCCAGGTAGGCAAAAGTTGTCAGGAAGGGGTCGGCGTGGCCGTCCCTGTCGTGGAAGAAGAAGCCTATTCCGTCGTCGGCGGCCAGTCCCGGGCATATTTCCCTGGCCTCGGACAGCGTTATCTCCCTGGAGTGAATGCCGAGGGAATTCTGAAGCTTTTTTCCGTTTCTGAGGGATTCCAGCTCTTTGTCGTTATATGCGACGAGAAGATACCCACCCTGGTTAAGACCTATGGACATGCCCAGTTCTTCATCAAGCTGTTCGAAGATATCCAGGGCGGCTACGCCCAGGCGGCAGTTCATCTCCGTGCCCCACTGGGCCCTGATGCCCGCGCCACACCTGCCGGTGGATCCCCCGCATATGGTGTCTCTTTCGAGGATGACTATGTCTTTTACTCCGTTTTTGGCCAGGTAGTAAGCAGTGGAGACGCCAATTATTCCCCCTCCGATTATTACTGCGCCGGCAGTATTCTTCCACTCCATCAGTCTTTCCCCCCGTCTGCCAGAAGGCCGATTTTTATGGGTTTAACGGGAGGTCTTACCGTAGCGGGCGCAATTTCCGTCAGGGATTTTCCTGTCTTTTTCGCTATTTCTCTCATGAGAATGTCCTGGCACCCCCTGCCCTGGCAGGGCCCCATTCCCACCCGCAGAATCCGTTTGAGCTCCTCCACCGTGTCGTATCCCCTGTCGATCCATTCGTCAATTTCGGCGAGGGTTACCTCCTCGCACCGACAAACGTAGATTGTCTCAGGTTCGGGCTGTTTTTTCGGCATCTTTATTCCACCACCCTGAAAGTCCTGAATTCACCCGCGATCTCCCTGGGGGCGGAGACGTGGACCACATAGGTTCTGTCTTTCTTCGGCTGAGTTACATTTTCCACAGTCCCCGTGGCGATGAATTCTCCTGTGCGGCCGAGGCACTGAACTTTTGAGCCTTTTTCCGGAAGGGGAAGCATTTCGTAAGGGAGTTTGTAAAGCGCCCTGTCCTCCGAAAAGGTCAGGTCGATGACAAAGCAGGCCAGCCCCGGGCAGGACGCCACGCAAAGGGTGCAGCCGGTGCAGAGGGCCGGATCCACCACGGGGGTGTCATTAATGTCGGCAAAGGGGCGGATCGCTCCCGTGGGGCAGCTCGTATGGCAGGGGTTGCACGGGATCCGCTGAGGGCACTCGATCACTACCAGGCCGTTTTTTTTCGACTCCCACAGCTCTCTGTCCGGCAGTACGGCGCCCTCTCTTTCACCTGTGAGGACTCCGCTGTTAAAAAGCCCGTCAACGTCAACCATTGGATACATCCTCCCACCTGTCCACAACCACGCATTCAAGACCCTGGCAGATCTTTGCTCCCGCCTCTCCCGCCCTGAGGGCCCCAAGCCGTCTCCGGTAGTCTTCGAGTTTTTTATCTTCAAAGGGATAGCCAAGGGCGGCGGCGGCTGAAAGGCCCGCGATTCTGCCCTCCACCATGGCGGCGCTGGCTTCTTCTATGCCGCTCGCGTCCCCGGCGGTGAAAAAGTCGGGGTTTGAGGTTCTCATAAAAGGATCCCTTCTGGCTACAAGGCCGCAGAGCTGGGGAACGTACATCATCTCGCAGCCCGCCTGGGAGAGCAGTTCCGTGGTTGGGGAAAGGCCCACCGCGATGCAGATTGTATCGCAGTCCATATATTTTTCTTCACCCACGGGCTCGAACCGCTCGTTCAGCTCCGTAATAAAGGCGCCGGTCACAATCCTGTCCCCCGCCGCTCTTTTGATGGAGTGTCGCAGAAGTATGGGAACTCCCATACGGCGGATTTTTGCCGCGTGCACCCAGTATCCCCCCACCCGGGGGGCAGCCTCCACCACGGCGGCCACTTCAACGCCCGCCTGCATGAGCTGGTAGCTGACAATAAGGCCGATGTTGCCAGCCCCCACCATCAGGACCCGCTTGCCGGGCGCCACGCCGTAGACGTTCATGAGGGTCTGGACGGCTCCCGCGCCGTAAACCCCGGGAAGGTCGTTATTAGGAAAAGGGATGAGCCGCTCCTGGGCCCCCGCTGCGACAATGGTTTTTTGAGCCTTTATATGGAAGTAATCTTCTTCCCCGAGAGTTGCGGAGAATGTGTCGTCTTCTGAATAGTAGCCTGTAAGCGTGGAGTTGATGCGGACGTCTACTCTGTCCCCGAAGGATTCTATTTCCTTCAGAAGTATGTCGGCAATTTTGAAACCCCTGGTTCCAGCGTATTCGTCCCTGCTTCCGAAAAATTTATGGGTCTGTTTTACCAGCTGCCCTCCAAGATGAAGGTCGCTTTCGACCACCATGACCCTGGCTCCCGCCCCCGCTGCCTCCGCCGCGGCGCTCAGCCCCGCGGCCCCGCCTCCGATTACGAGGATCTCCGTAGAAAGGGTTTTCATGGGTTCTTCCTCATTCTGCCAGGTCGGGAACCAGGCCGTTTCCGCGCTGGGTCTCCACCTGCATTCCCGGCTTCAGAGGAGTGATACAGGTCCGGACGTTCGGCACGCCGTCCACTATCATGAAGCAGCTGCTGCACTTGCCTATGGCGCAGAAAAAACCCCGGGGCCTCTTCATCTCCTCCGTTTCGCGGTAGACCCTCACGCCGTTGGCGTGAAGGGCCATGGCGATGGGCTCTCCTTCGTACCCTTCCATCTCTCTCCCGTCAAAGCAGAAAGCGACTCTTTCTCCTCTCCGGAAGTCAAGTATCGGGTGTTCGCCGATCAAATCCATGTTCCCGCCCCGTTCTCCCGGGTTTCCTTTGTCATCCAAGCCTGTTTTCCCCCTTCCATCTGCTGCGTATTCATTCTGCGCGAAAAAAACATTAAGGCAATCTGGACGTCGAAAGCTTGCTTCAGAGGATTAACCCGCGATACTTTCCGCGGGTAATTATTGTACGTGAGATGAAATGTGTCAAGGATATGTTTTATTTTTAAACCTTTTCTTATCTATTAATCAAAAGCGGAAAATTCATATATATATTGTAGTCTTTTGTCTGACAGCAAAGCAATTATTGAAAGCCCTGAAACCCTCTCCCTTTTTCTGGGAAACCGCTCGGGCGCGAAACAGTAAAGTTTAAGAGGTCCGGCGCAGAGTTCCGTAGGGAGTTCCCGCGGAAGAAAAAAGGGCTTCCGAAGAAGCCCTTTTAAAATTCCAGGCAATCTTGCCAAAACAGAGAGGCTGGATCAGTTACCGGGGCCCCATTTTCTGGCCCACTCAAACATCCCCACGGCGCAGGCCACGCTTGCGTTAAGGGAGCCGACGCTTCCCGTAACGGGAATTTGGACGAGCTCGTCGCAGGTTTCGGCCACCAGCCTGGCCAGGCCCTCTCCCTCGGCGCCTACCACGAGGGCGACCTTTTCGGGCATGGGCTCGGACCAGAGGGACCTTCCTCTTTTGTTTTCCAGTCCGATCGTCCAGAATCCCGCTTCCTGAAGCTGCTCTACTGTCCTTGCCACGTTGGTCACTCCCGCCATGGGCAGTCTGAGGGCCGCCCCCGCGCTTACCTTTACCACGACGCCCCCGGGGAGAGCCCCTCTCCGCCGGGGAAAGACCACGCCCTTCGCGCCGCAGGCCTCCGCCGACCTGACGATGGCCCCCAGGTTGTGGGGGTCCTGAATGTGGTCCAAAAGCACAAGGAGCTGCGGCCCCTGGGCTGGAAGGCTCTTCAGGAGATCGTCAAAATCCATAATGGAGACGTCGCCGCTCCTGCACGCGACGCCCTGGTGGTTAACCTGGCCGCACATATCGGTAAGGACGTCGGACTCAACGGTCTGAACGGCTATTCCTCCGGCGGCGGCGAGAGTTTTAATCTGCCTCGTGAAGGTCTCGCTGACGTTCTTCCCCAGGAAGACCTTTTGCACTCTGTCGGGGGTCTCTTTAAGGAGCTGAAGGACTACCTGCCTTCCCCAGTTAAGATCTTCGCTTACCCGTTTTTCCGTCCTGGGAGACCGGGCTCCTCCTCTGTTTCTTTTCTCTTCATAGCGGTTTTTTTTATCCACTCTTTTTCATCCTTTCGGCTAACTGTACCGAATACTCTCTTAAAAATCTCGCCGTATGCCCCTTAGAGGCGCCCATAAGCTCT
>CAZXOD010000006.1:0-3545 GCA_964642285.1 uncultured Synergistaceae bacterium | reverse complement strand
CCGAAGCCACCAGCCTCCCCCCCCCGGCGCCTCCGTCGGGGCCAAGGTCGATGATGTGATCCGCCGACATCAGAACGTCCAGGTTGTGTTCGATGAGGACGACGGTGTTTCCCTGGTCCACGATTTTATTCACGATCACGAGGAGTTTTTCCACATCGGTGTAGAAAAGCCCCGTCGTCGGTTCGTCAAGCAGATAGAGGGTGGGGCCGGAAAATCTCTTGCTCAGCTCCTTTGACAGCTTAACCCTCTGAGCCTCTCCCCCGCTGAGGGTGAGGGCCGACTGGCCAAGTTTTATGTAGCCGAGGCCCGCCTGGGCGATTAGCCTGACCTTGGAGGCGATCCTTGGAATATCCCTGAAAAATTCCAGCGCCTCGTCCACCGTCATATCCAGCACGTCGGCGATGGATTTCCCCTTGAACTTTACCTCCAGGGTCTCCCTGTTGTATCTCTTTCCTCCGCAGACTTCGCATGGGACATAGACGTCGGGGAGAAAGAGCATGGATACTCTGGTAGAGCCTCCGCCGCCGCAGGCCTCGCAGCGGCCTCCCTTAACGTTGAAGCTGAATCTTCCGGGGAGATACCCTCTCAGCTTAGCCTCCGGAAGCTCCGCAAACAGCTCCCTGATCAGGGTGAAAAGCCCCGTGTAGGTGGCCGGATTGGAACGGGGAGTCCTGCCGATGGGGCTCTGATCCACCAGGATTACATTTTTGAACTGCTCCCAGCCCTCGATAGATGAGTGTTTTCCGGCTCTCTCCCGGAAATCCTTGTCCAGATGCCTCCTGAGTCCCTTGTAAAGGACGTCGTGGACCAGGCTGCTCTTGCCCGACCCCGACACCCCCGTCACGGCGATAAAAAGTCCCGTGGGAAATTTTACCGTTATCCCCTTAAGATTATTGTGCCGCGCTCCCTTTATGGTAAGGTACCCTCCCGGTTTTCTGGGGGACGCCGCCCTCACTATTCCGTTGCATTCCCCCCTCAGGAAGGGGCCTGTCAGATAGTGGGTTCTGAAGGCGTCTGTCGTGTCTCCCGCAAAGAGGATCTTCCCTCCGCTCTCCCCCGCGCCCGGACCGAGCTCCACAATGGAGTCGGCGGCCATCATGGTCTCCCTGTCGTGCTCCACCACTACAACGGTATTGCCGAGGTCGCGGATGGACTCCAGAGTTTTTACCAGCTTCTCCGTATCTCTGGAATGGAGGCCGATGGTGGGCTCATCCAGGACATAGAGCACCCCGCTCAGCTTGGAGCCTATCTGGGTGGCGAGGCGAATCCTCTGGCTCTCGCCGCCGCTGAGGGTATCGGCCCGCCGGATCAGGGACAAGTAGCCTACACCCACGTCAGTGAGGAAGTGAAGGCGTTTTTTTGTCTCGATGAGCACCTGACGGACGATATGCTCCTCGAACTGGGAGAATGCAAGGCCGTCTATGGTCTTTGCCAGATCGTCTATGGGCATGGCGATAAAATCGCCGATGGTAAAACCCTTAACTTTTACGGCCAGGGCCTCAGGCTTCAGGCGCAGACCGCCGCATGTCTTGCATTCGTCGTCCACTCTGTAGGACGCGAGCTCGTCCATAACCGTCTCCGACTCGGTCTCCTTCCACCGGGATTCAAGCCAGGGCAGAAGGCCTTCGTAGCGGCCCATGTACGAGCGCTCTTTGCCTCCCTCCCGGTAGATGAGCGGGATTCGCTCGTCGGAGCCGTTCAGGATGAACTCTTTGATCTCCGGCAGAAGTTTTTTATAGGGCTTTGACAGATCCCAGCCTTTGGCGGCCGCGAATTTTTCGAGCTTAGTAAGCATATAGTGCTTCTTCTTCCATGGCAAAATGGCGCCCTCGGAGAGGGGCCGCTCGGGGTCTATGGCCAGGTCTTCGGAGAAAAACTGGTGGCTGCCGATTCCGGAGCACTCGGGACAGGCCCCCCGGGGGTTGTTGAAGGAAAAGAGTCCGGGCTCAATCTCCGGGAGAGAGATGTCGCAGGAGGGGCATGTAAAGTTCTCCGTCAACAGCTTTTCCTCTCCTTCCTCAGGGACGGCCACTACGTAGCCGCCGCTAAGGGAGAGGGCGTTTTCCACCGCCTCGGCGATTCTGCCCCGTCTGTCCTCCTGGATTTTAAGCCTGTCCACAATCACCTCAATGGTGTGCCTTTTATTCCTGTCCAGGGCGATCTCTTCCTCAAGCCACAGGGTTTTGCCGTCCACCCTCACCCTCAGAAACCCCTTGTCCCTGGTCTGGGAGAGGAGGTTTCTATACTCACCCTTTTTATCCCTGATCAGCGGAGAGAGTATTTCAAGACGCTGTTCAGGGAAGCTTCTGAAGAGGATATCCACTATCTCGTCCAGGGAGTAGCGCATTACCTCCATTCCGCAGGAAGGGCAGTGAGGTTTTCCCACCCGGGCAAAGATCAGCCGCAGAAAGTCGTAAATCTCCGTCACCGTTCCAACAATGGACCGGGGGTTGTGGGAGACTCCCTTCTGTTCTATGGATATAGCCGGAGAAAGGCCCGATATATCGTCTACGTCGGGCTTGTTCTGCACTCCCAGAAACTGTCTGGCGTAGACGGAGAGGGATTCCACATACCGCCGCTGCCCCTCCGCGTAAAGCGTGTCGAAGGCCAGAGACGACTTGCCTGATCCCGAAGGCCCCGTTATAACCACCAGCTTGTTCTTAGGGATGTCAACGTCTATGTTTTTTAGATTGTGTTCTCTTGCTCCTTTTATTTGAATCCATTGCAACACGGTTCCATTCCTTCCCTTCCAAAGCGGCAATTGTATCCCTGAGCTTCGCGGCTCTTTCAAAGTCCAGCCGCTCCACCGCCTGCCACATCATTCTTTCGAGCTCCATGGGGGACGCGGCCTCAGCGGAGTCCTTTTCCTTCTTGCGGAGGTATACGGCGTCTCCTGCCGGTATGAGTTCCTCGGGCAGAAGATGGATGACGTCCTTTCTTATGGACTCGGGCGTTATCCCCCGCTCTTCGTTATATTTCATCTGGAGGGCCCGTCTTCTGGACGTCTCCGCCACAGCCTTCCGGATGCTTTCCGTCTCTACGTCAGCGTAAAGTATAACCTTTCCCGCGATATTGCGGGCCGCCCGGCCCATCATCTGTATCAGCGAACGCTCGGAGCGGAGAAATCCCTCCCGGTCGGCGTCCAGGATAGCTACCAGCGATACTTCCGGCAGATCCATCCCCTCCCGGAGAAGATTTATCCCTACGAGGACCGATATCTCCCCGTTTCGGAGCTCTCTTATGAGGTCCGCCCTTTCGAAGGCGTTGAGCTCGGAGTGAATATATTTAACCTTGAACTGAAGGTCCGCGAGATACTCGGCCAGATCCTCCGATGATTTTTTTGTGAGAGTGGTTACAAGGGCTCTCTCGCCCCTTTCTCCCAGCTCTCTGAGCCGCCCAATGAGGTCGTCCACCTGGTTCATGGCCGGAAGAATTTCAACCTCGGGGTCCAGGACGCCCGTGGGACGGATAACTTGCTCGACGACTTTGCCGGAGACGGAGAGTTCATAGTCCCCGGGGGTGGCCGTCACAAAGATAGCCTGCCT
>CAZXOD010000005.1:0-29498 GCA_964642285.1 uncultured Synergistaceae bacterium | reverse complement strand
AGCTGCTCGACTCGCCAAGGAAGCCCATTGTCCTCTGCTGCAGGAGGAAAAACTACCCTCTTTCAGACCTGGCGGCCCCGGGGCAGAAGACGGTCGGGATCATGCTCCCCTACTCCCCTCTCCATCATCTGATACTGGAGGGCAAACGGGCGCTGATCATGACCAGCGCTAATTTCTCCGACGAGCCCATAGTCTCGTCCAATGATAAGGCTCTGGCCGGCCTGAGCGGAATAGTAGACTTTCTCCTCCTCCACGACAGAGAGATCTATATGGCCATCGATGATTCTGTGGCGGCGCCCGTGGGCCGTTCCTTCTTCCTCATGAGGAGAGCCCGGGGTTTTACCCCTGCGCCCATGGCGGTGAAGGCGGACCTGCCCGTAATTCTTGGGGCGGGAGCGGAGATGAAAGCTTCTTTTTGCATTTCCAGAGGGAATTTTATATTCCCGGGGCAGTATCTAGGAGACATGAAACAGAGGGAGACGGCAGTCTACTACGGAAAGGCCCTCCGCCACATGTTGACTCTCTACGAGCTGAAGCCCGAATATCTGGCCTGCGACCTCCACCCCCAGTTTCTGTCCACCGCCGCGGCCCTGAAATACCTCCCGTCCTTCAGGGGCAAAAGGCTTGCAGTACAGCACCACCACGCTCACCTTGCGGCCTGCCTGCTCGAAAACGGCCGGGAAGGTCCGGCCCTTGGGGCGATCTTCGACGGGACTGGATACGGTTCTGACGGAACCATCTGGGGCGGGGAGTTTCTTGCCGGCGACGCATCCGGGTTTACAAGGCCGGGGCATTTTCTTCCCGCTCCCCTTCCGGGGGGAGACAGGGCGGTTATGGAGCCCTGGCGGTTTGCCCTTTCCATGCTGGCGGCAACCGTGGGAAAAGAGGGGGCCCTGAGGCTGGCCGGAGAGCTTTGGCCCGGAAGAAAAGACCAGGCTCCCCTGGTACTGGCGGCCCTTCCTCACTCTCCGGTAACCACGTCCTGCGGGCGGCTTTTTGACGGCATCGCATCTCTGCTCGGCCTTTGCGAGGAAGCCTCCTTCGACGGCCAGGCGGCCATGGCCCTGGAGGGGATTGCCCGGGGAGGAACGGCGGAGGCTCCCTTCGAACTCTCGTGGTCGGAAGGAACACTGATCCTTGACTGGAAGCCCGCGGTAAAGTGGGTCATTGAAAGCAGGGGGAGGATGAAAACAAGCCTTATTGCCGGCGCGGTCCATACTGGCCTCGCCAGGGCGACGGCCCGCGCCTGCGAACTTCTGTCGGAAAAGACGAGCCTGAAGGAGGTGGCCCTGTCGGGGGGGGTCTGGCAGAACAGGAGGCTTCTGGCCTTTACCGAAAAGTTCCTGAGGGAGGCGGGCCTGATTCCGCTGACCCACAAGCTCCTTCCCCCAAATGACGAGTGCGTCTCAGTAGGTCAGGTGGCGGCGGCGGGAGAGATCTGGAAGAAAAATTAAAAAGGCGGAGGCTGACCGCAGCCTCCGCCTTTTTATTAGACGGTGCTGTATTCTATGCCGCTCAACTTTGAAAGCTCCGACAGCTTCTTCGGCATGTGTATGCTGTCCACGTACCGTATAGTTCCGCTCTTGGACCTCATAACCATGGAGCTCGTACGAATCTCCCTTCCCTCGTACCTTACTCCCTTCAGGAAGTCTCCGTCAGTTACGCCCGTGGCGGCGAAGAAAACGTTGTCGCCCTTCACCAGATCGTCCAGGGTAAGAACCTGATCCAGGTCAAGCCCTCTCCTGCGGCTTTCAGCGATGTCCTCGTCGTTGCGGGGCCAAAGTTTGCACTGCATGTTTCCCTCCAGACACTTTATGGCGCAGGCGGTGATAACCGCCTCGGGAGAGCCGCCTATGCCCATGAGGAGATCGGCTCCGCCGTGGTCCTTGCAGGTCAGGAGGGCGCCGCCTATGTCGCCGTCGGGAATGAGCTTTATCCTGGCGCCTACGGCCCGGATGGCGGTCTTCAGTTCTTCGTGCCGCGGCCGGTCGAGGATCACGACCGTTATATCGTCCAGGGCTTTGCCTTTAACCTCCGCAACCCTGGCCACGTTCTCCGCCGGGGAAAGGTTTATGTCTATCACGTGAGCTGCTTCGGGGCCGACTACAAGTTTGTTCATATAAAAGATGTTTTTCGGGTTGAACATGGAGCCCTTTTCAGAGAGGGCCACCACGCTGATGGCGCCTGAAAGGCCCAGGGCGGTCAGGCGGGTTCCGTCAATAGGGTCTACGGCTATATCCACCTCCGGATATTTTTCGGCGCCCAATACCTCTCCGTTGAAGAGCATAGGGGCCTCATCTTTTTCGCCCTCTCCGATAACCACCACTCCGCAGATGCTGGCCGTGTTCAGGAAGTATCTCAGGGCGTTTACAGCCGCCCCGTCAACGGCGTTCTTGTCTCCCCGCCCCATCCACCGGCCCGCGGCCATGGCGGCCGCCTCCGTTGCCCTTACCAGTTCCAGCGCGATATTCCTGTCAGCAGCAAACATGGTATCTCCTCCTGATTGGATTTAATGCCGCCCCGCTACCGGTTGAAACGCCCGAATATGTCGTCCACGTACCTGAAATAGTATCCGGGGTCAAAAAGTTCCGCCAGTTCCGCTTCACTGATCCGGGAGGAGATTCTTTCGTCCAGGGCCAGAAGCTCCCTGAAGGTCTTCTCTCCCTCCCAGCATTTCATGGAGTTTTCCTGGACTATGGCGTAAGCCTCCTCCCTGGAGAGGCCAAAGCGACCCACCAGGTCCAGCAGAATTCTCTGGCTGAAAACCAGGCCCTTTGTTATATCAAGATTTTCCCTCATTTTAGCCGGATTAACAACCATGTTGCCGACAATAAAAATCATTCTGTCCAGCATGTAGGTTATCAGATGAAAGGCGTCGGGCCAGATGATCCTCTCGGCCGAGGAGTGGCTGATGTCCCTTTCGTGCCACAGGGGCATGTTTTCCATGGCGGTGAGGGCGTATCCTCTCAGAACGCGGCTCATGCCGCAGACCCGCTCGCAGAGGATGGGGTTCCGCTTGTGGGGCATGGAGCTGGAACCTTTTTGCCTTGCGCCGAAGGGCTCCATGGCCTCCATTACCTCGGTGCGCTGAAGATGGCGGATTTCAGTGGCGAAGCGTTCGAGTGCCCCGCCCAGGAGGGCTATGGTGGACAGCGCATTGGCGTGGCGGTCCCTCTGAAGTATCTGGGTGGAAACCAGAGCCGGCTTCAGATCCATAAGCTCGCATACCCGGCTCTCGATGGAGGGGTCGCAGTGGGCGTAAGTCCCTACTGAACCGGATATCTTCCCGTAGCCCACCTGCTCTTCAGCGAGATCAAGCCGCTCCATGTCCCTCTGGAGCTGGTAGAGCCAGTTGAGCATTTTAAGGCCGAAGGTGTAGGGCTCGCCGTGTATGCCGTGAGTCCTCCCGACGCAGGGGGTATACTTGAATTCTTCGGCCTTCTCCCTTATGGCGTCCATGAGTCTGGCGGTCTTTTCCCTGACCACCCCGAAGGAGCGCTTCAGCATGGCGGAGTAAGCCGTATCGAGGACGTCGCTGCTGGTCAGCCCCAGGTGGATATATCTTCCGCTCTCTCCCACTTTTTCAGCCACGGATGAGACGAAGGCGACCACATCGTGATTCACCTGCGCTTCAATCTCATTGATCCTGTCTATGTCAAAGGACGCCCGGGAGACGATCTCGTCGTAGGCCTCAGGAGGGATCACTCCCTTTTCCATCCAGGCCCTGCATACGGCCAGCTCCACCTCCAGCCAAACGGCAAACTTGTTCTCCTCCCCCCACAGGACGGACATCTCGCGGGTCTGGTACCTCTCAATCATGGGTCTTCCTCCTGAATTCCATCTCTTTTATCCATCTTTCCCTTACGGCGGAAAGGAATGCATCATAAAGACCTCCGGCAAAATCTGGGAAGGTGTAGTCAAAGGGCTCCCATCTCCGGAATCTGTATCTCATGGTAACCTCGCCATGAATGCCCCTGCTCAGGTATATCCTGTGGGCGTGATCCTTGGTGGACGCGAGCACGAGCCTCGCGCCGTCCACATATCCAGGGTCTATGTTCACGGCCCTGACCGGAGTCCGGCTCTCCCGCTCAACCTCGCAGGACGCCAGCTTCCAGTCGGGAAGAAGAGCGCCGTCCCTGATGCCGGGGAAGGAGAGGAAGCGGCGGGTCAGCGTCGGAGAGATTTCCCTGTAGTAGTCCGTGGACGTAAAAGGGAACTCGCCGCTGACGTCCAGGGGAGGACCCCACAGGGCGGATAATTTGTCCGTCGTCCACCGCCACATGGCTTCGTCGGGATACAAAACGCCGGCGATTAGTATGACGGGGTAAAAAAAAGGCTCCTCAGCTCTTCTTTCCATGGCTTAACCTCAGATAACCAAGTTCTTCGCCGTCCCAGAGACACTTCAGAAACTCCACGGTCCCGTCCTCCGGAACAGGGGAAGTCTCAGAGACCCTTTCCGCCCTGCATCCCTTTTTCTCAAAGCTGCCTACGCAAGCTCTGCCCACCGCCGCCCACCAGGCCATTTCCCTTGCCTTTCCCAGGTCTTCAGATACGTCCTCTACAAAGTAGACGGCGGGGTGGACCTTCCTGAAGAGCATACATCTTCCGTCGGCAAGCTCCCGGATGAACTCGCCTCCTCTGCCCTTTTTCACCTCGGCGCCCATGAGCAGTTCAGAGGCGGCGCCGTTGGACAGAAACGTCCCCTTTTTCCACGAGACAAAGGGGACGGGAGCGCCCCACCAGGATGGTGGGGCGTCCCCATCCTCCGTCGTCTCTCCCGTCTCCTCCCGGTCCCGGAGGGAGGAGACGGGGAGGATTCCGGAGTCTTCCTCCTGTATCACAAAAACTTCCGTCCGTTCATTAAGAACTTTTTTCTTCAGAAGAGTCTCAAGGGTGGAGTAAAAGGAACACAGACCGGTCAACTCCCAGGCGCTTTTTTCTCCGGCATCCCTTTCAAGGACAGAAATGATCTGATCCTTGGTAAAGACCGGAGGATCCTCTTCCTCTCTGGACATCAGAAGGCAGAATTCCACGTCATGAAGATAGAGGGCCCTTAACAGCTCCGAGAGGGAGGTTTCATTTTTAACGGTCTTACCGGTCATTTCCTTCTCCCTCCAGCAGGGCTTTTACAAACTCTCCTGACCCGAATTCACCAAGATCGTCCTCGCCCTCCCCGATACCCACGTACCGGACAGGTATTTTAAGAGAATCGGCAATGGCAAGAAGAATGCCCCCCTTTGCCGTATTGTCGTACTTTGTAAGTACAACGCCCGTCAGCGGAAGGGTTTTATTGAAGTTTTCCGCCTGGGCCAGGCCGTTCTGACCCATGACGGAATCAAGGGTCAGAAGTACTTCCAGGGCGGAGCCTTCCTTCTCTTTGTCGAGAATGCGGTGTATCTTTCGCAGCTCTTCCATGAGGTTGTGCCTGGAGTGCAGCCTCCCGGCCGTATCCACTATGAGGACGTCCGCCCGGGAGGCCCGGGAAGCCTGGAGGGCGTCGAAGGCCACCGCCGCGGCGTCGCTGCCCTGCTGCTGGGAGATCACCCTTACGCCGGCCCGCTCCCCCCATATCTTCAACTGATCCACGGCCGCCGCCCGGAAGGTATCCGCCGCTGCAAATACAACGGTCTTACCCTCTTTTGTCCACCGGGAGGCAAGTTTGCCCGCCGTGGTGGTCTTGCCGCTCCCGTTTACGCCCACAAGAAGGATGATTGTCGGAGGAGGAGGGGCTATGGCAACAGGCGCCCCCATAAGAGGAACCGACAGGAGCAGGGAGGTAAGCTGTTCCTCAAAAAGGCTGTAAAGATCCTCAGTTGACTTAAGATTTCTGAGGCCGGCCTCTTTCCGCAGAGACTCCACAAGTCTGAGGGAGAGGTCCACCCCCACGTCCCCTGTAATCAAAATCTCCTCAAGGCTTTCCCAGAAAGCGTCGTCCGCCGGCCCTCCGGAAAAAAGCCGGGAAAGGCCGCCGCTCCAACGCTCTCTGACTCCGCTGAGTCCGTGTTTCAGTTTACTAAGGAACGACATGGCGCTTCACTCTCCTGACGACCGGGCGCTTTTATTCTGGGAAGCTCCGGGGCCTTCTCCGGCTCCCTTTGGAGGACGATTCCTGCGCCTGCCCTGGGGCCTTTTCTTCTGGGCTTCTCCGGAGGCCTGTTTTTCCGTCGGTTTTTCAGGCCCGCCGGGAGAAACCGCCCCCCGGGACTCCCCTGATTCCGCTCTTGCAGCCGGAGGGGGAGTTTTTTTCCTGCGTCTTTTTTTCTTAGGACCGCCCTCTCTGGGAGGCGCTTCTTTAGCTTCCGCCTTATCGCTTCCGGCTTTTTCCGGGGTTTTTCGTTTTTCTTGTTGGGGAGAAGGCTTAACGGCGGCAGGCTCGTCTTTGCCCTCTGCCGTCCTTCTTCTGGGAGGCCTTGTCCGTTCTTCCGCGGTCTCCTTCGGCAGTTCCCCGAAGCCTCCGTTACTCCATACTTCTCCGGCAGTTACCGTCTCCCTGAACTGGTCGAAGTCGCCCACTTTTACCAGTATGTCCTTCCCCTCGGGAGATCTTACCCGGACTGATTCCGTGGACAGTTCAACTCCGTCCATCAGATAGTTGCCGCCCGGAGTTTTTATCTTTGATCCCGGATTCGGCAGGCCTTTCCAGAGTTCTCCGTATAGGTGGTGTTCGTAGGACATACAGCACATAAGTCTTCCGCAGATGCCGGAGATTTTTGTGGGGTTAAGGGCCAGATTCTGTTCCTTTACCATTTTAATGCAGATGGGAGTAAATCGGTGAAGCCAGCTGCTGCAGCAGCACCTTCTTCCGCAGGGGCCGAGGCCCTTCACCGCCTTGGCCTCATCCCTTACGCCGATCTGACGGAGCTCGATCCTGGTTTTGAATTCCTTGGCAAGATCCCGTACAAAGGCCCTGAAATCCACTCTCTGTTCCGATGTAAAATAAAAAAACAGTTTTTTCCGGTCGAGAAGGAATTCCACGTCCACCAGCTTCATGGAAAGCTTGTGATTTTTTAATATCTCCCTGGCCTTCAGAAGTACGGCGTCCTCCTCTTCCCTGGCCAGGGCCGCTTCATTTATATCGTCGGAGGTAGCCTCCCTGAGATAGGTTATCTCCTGGAGGGAAGGTTCCCCTCCCTTGACCTGCCCGTCGGAAAACTCATCTCCGCAGGAGTTTCTGTACCGCTCTTCCTGCTCAGGAGAAAGAGGCCCCCCTATTACCGCCAGCTCTATGCCCCTCATGGTTTCCGCGACCAGCCATGTCTGCCCCGCAGGCTCCGGCAGGTCGAACAGCCCCATGTAGCGGGGTTTACCAAAAATCGCCAAATAGATGCTCAAAATCTATACCCTCCTTGAGAGCCAGAAGCGTCAAATCCATGGCCATAGTTCGCGAAAGCCTCCCGGTCGAAAGAAGCGTCTTCAGCCGTTCAGCCCTCCAGGCGTCCGCGTATTTTTCCAATGCGTTCAGCCGGCTGATCCATGGATCAAACTGCTTAATAAATTCTTCAAATTCAAGACCGCTGTTTTTTTCCGTCCACTTCTCCCACTCTTCCGCTGAGGACGGGGGATTTTCCTTCTCCCGGGGCCGCTCGCCGCCCCAGAGAGAGAGAGTCCAGGCTCTGCTCCTAAGAGTGGGAAGCACCCGGTTTTCATCGGCGGCCGTAAAAAGTATTATACCGTGGTCGGGCGGCTCCTCAGCCAGTTTTAAAAGGCTGTTTGCCGCCGGAAGCTGCATCAGATCGGAAGAAAAAATAAGAGCGCATCTTTTCTCTGAAACAACGGGCTTATAGGCCATGTTGCGGATTATTTCCCGACATTCCCCTATGGCGGGAGGCTTCCCGGGCTCGCCGCCCAAAATCAGATCGGGGTGATTTTCCCCCGACCATGCCCTGCAGGCGGCGCAGCCATCCTCGCCCCCTCGTCCCGCGCAAAGAAGCATCTTTATTATCTCCTTTGCCGCCGGGAGCTGCAGGTCCTCGGGCGCCGACAGAAGGGCGCAGTGAGGAAATACTCCCCGGGCCGCAAAGAGCTTCAGCCTGTTCCATGATTCCAGCCCGGTCACAGAAACAGGGAGACCAGACATCCTTTTACCTCCTCCATGAGCTGCAGCAGCCTTGTCCTCTCTCCCTCCCTGTAAAAAACCCCCTCCAGCTCCTCAAGAGCCGCCTCCGTCTTCTCCACTGTAACATAGAGATTCCGGTCATTGCGCCTCCACTTCATGTCTCTTTTTATCCGCAGGCCGCCCACCGCCCTGCGAAGAAGCTCCCTGACCAGCTCCCTGTACTGAAGAAGATCACGTTCAGCGGGAAAGCGGCTGATTCGAGAAGCAATAGCATCCAGCCTTTCAAGAAGCTCCTTTATTTCGGCGCTCTCCAGGGACTGGGAAAAAGAGGCCGGCCTCGCGCTTGCCGCCGTGGAAGCGCCTCCTCTTTTCTGCGTATGAAATCCAGAGACGCCCCCGGAGGTTCTTTCTTCGTCCCCTTTTTTAACCTTCAACGGGAGGGAAGCACCTCCACCCTGGCGTAAATCTCGCCGGCCAGAAATTCTATATCCATGCCGCCGTCAAGGCGGACAATCCTCTCCGGTTCCCGCTCCGAAAGATAGAGAAAGCCTTCCCTCACTTTTTCCAGGAAAGACTTCCCCTCTTCCTCCATGAAGTCAGGCCTGCCCCTGCGGGCTACTCTTTCGAGGGCCGCAGCGGGAAGGATGTCGATAAAAAAAGTAAGGTTGGGGGCCGGGAAATCGCACCACCGGGACATCTCTTCAATTCTTGACAGGGGAATCTCCCTGCCCCAGGACTGGTAGGCAATGGTGGAATCCGTATATCTTTCGCACACTACCGTTTTGCCCGCGGCCAGGGCCGGGGCAATTACTTTTGCCACATGCTCGCACCGGTCGGCCATAAACAGGAAGAGCTCGCTCATGGCGTGGTCCGTACCGATATCAAGGAGGAGTTCTCTTATCCTGCCCCCCCCCTCCCATCCGCCGGGCTCCCTGGTCCACACCACTGAATCCTTGCCGAGTGCGGAGGCAAGCCTTTCACAAAGAAGCCGGGCCTGGGTCGTTTTTCCGCAGCCGTCGATTCCCTCAAGGGTAAAAAAACGCCCTCTACTCATCCGTCTCGACGGCCTCTTCCTTACCGCCTTTCGACGGCTTGACGGCGACCAGTTTTCTAAGAAGGCCCTCCACGACGTACTCGGATCTAAAAATCTGCAGGGTGCCGTCCTCAAGCCTTCTTTTTTTAATTTCACTCAGAAGTTCCTGCTCTTCCTTGGGAACAGGATCTTCATTTCCGGTTCGTTTTTTCCCCTTTGCCGGAGCCTTGTCGTAGTTAAACTCGATGATAAGCTCATTATTTGTCTCCATAGCCGACATTTCTGTAAACATCTGTCTGAAAGAAGATACGGACTGCCAGCCCTGGGCTATGGCGGACTGGTTCATGGGATCGATACCGCCGCCTCTGACCAGTATTTCGCACAGGCCGGAGGCATCTGCGGGAATGGTGATTTTAAACGTCTTTGTAACCTGTTTTTTTCTGTATGGCCTGAGGGTCACCTTGATCTCGATAGTCTTGCCCGGGCAGAAGGAGTTCTCCTCGATGTCAATCTTCTCGATGTACATGAGCCTTGGATTTTCGGTAAACTCGACATTCAAATTTACCCCCAGCGGGTATATCTCCGAAAAGGGGTTCAGAAAGACGAGGTCAAGAAGCTCAGATGCCTCCTTAAGGGCGTCGGCCGCCAGATCCTTGTCGGAGAAGAACATGTTCCTGCGGCTCCAACCCTGCGCCATGTCCTTCCCGTGAATGGTAAGGGTGGAGACGGCGGTACCCTGGCCCTTTCTTCCCCAGAGGTCGTCGATGAGCCCTGTAAAGATGTTCGTCGAAAGCTTCGCCCCAAGAAAGGGATCGGGGATAAACCGGAATTTTTTTTCTCCCCTGACGTTCCTGTCAAGGTCGGTGAATTTCAGCTCCGCCGACACGGAGGGGGTGAAGTAGCCAATTCTGCCCCCTATTCCCTGGGGCCTGTCCTGGGTGACCGTTCCGAAAATTTCAAGGGGGGTGCCCACTTTAAAGGGCGCCTCCAGGCTGGGCACTACGCTGTGGATGAACGCCCTGGCCACGGGATAGTTCACCGCTCCCCTGTCCAGAAAAGGATGGGCGAAGCCTATGAACCTTCCGTCGGAGGATACGGCCGTAATGGTGCCTGTAGAGCCTACGACGGCGTCTCCCCAGGCAAGGAGGACTGAAATAGCCTCTCCGGGCCGGACGGTGGCATTCATTTCAACGGGCGCGTCATTTCCGCCGCCGGGAATGCTCCTGCCCTTCCCCAGGAGCGACGCAATATCGGCCGCCTTTCTGGGGCTGATCCCGTCGATAAAGAGCAGGGACTTTTCTCCGATGAG
Source organism: uncultured Synergistaceae bacterium (assembly GCA_964642285.1). Lineage (GTDB taxonomy): Bacteria > Synergistota > Synergistia > Synergistales > Aminobacteriaceae > Aminivibrio. The sequence continues at coordinate 19,100 of CAZXOD010000005.1, read as the reverse complement.
GACGGGTTCCTCTTCGTCCTCATCTTCTTTTTCTTTCTTTTTTTCCTTGTCGTCTTCTTTTTCCGCGGGCTTCAAGTCGTTTCCGTCATGGTCCTTTTTAGCCGGGACCGGGATCATCGGCAGGGAGACCTTCTTTTCCGGCCAATTCCAGACAGAGCTCATATCTTCCAGGGGGGTCACCAGCCCCAGAGTGTGGTCGCTGAAGTTCCAGCCGTAGCCGATAGCGCCTATGAGCTTCCCGTTAATGTAGACGGGACTGCCGCTCATGCCCGCGGCAATTCCTCCCGTCCTGGCTATCACCGGCCCTGATGCCCGCACCATAATGAGGTTCTCGGGTGAATTTTTCCTCGGAATTATGCTGACAATTTCTACCGGGAAGCTGGTAATCTCCCGCCCCGACACGACGGTAAGGGCATGGCCTTTCATGCCAGGCCTGAGGGACGCCGTCTTCATAAAAGGCTCCAGGGGCATGAACGAGGCTCCTTCCGCTCCTGATGTCAGGAGAAAGACGGTCAGCAAAAAGAAGCAAAAATACCGAACAGTCTTCATAGGCTGTTTGTCCTCCGCATTTTATCCGTCAGTTCTGCTTTTTCCAGCGCAGAAAAGTCATGATGAAGTCGTCTATATCGCCGTCTAGAACAGCCTGCACGTTCCCCGTTTCATGTCCTGTCCGGTAGTCTTTAACCAGCGTGTAGGGCTGAAGAACATAGCTTCGAATCTGGCTGCCCCAGGTAATTTCTTTTTTTTCTCCCTGAATTGCCTGGAGCTCCTGCTGTCTTTCATGCATGGCCTTTTCGAAAAGCCTGCTTCGGAGGACCTGCATGGCCACCTGCCTGTTCATGTGCTGGGACCTCTCGTTTTGACACGCGACGACAATCCCGCTGGGGATGTGGGTGATTCTAACGGCGGAGTCGGTCTTGTTAACGTACTGGCCGCCGGCGCCGCTCGCCCTGTAGGTGTCCACCCTCAGATCCTCGGGACGGATATCCACCTCCACGTCGTCGGGAAGGTCCGGAACCACGTCCACGGAGGCAAAGCTGGTATGCCGTCTTTTTCCCGCGTCGAAGGGAGAAATTCTTACCAGACGGTGAACCCCTTTTTCGGATTTAAGATAGCCGTAGGCAAAATTTCCCTCGATGAGGACCGTGGCATTTTTAATGCCCGCCTCGTCATCCTGGACCACCTCGATGATCCTGGCTTTGAATCCTTCCCTTTCAGCCCACCTCAAAAAGAGACGCAACAACATCTCCGCCCAGTCCTGGGAGTCGAGCCCTCCCGAGCCTGCGTGAACGGTAAGAATCGCGTTGTCCCCGTCATGTTCATCCGACAGCAGAAGCAGAAGCTGCTCTTTTTCAACCAGCCTCTTCAGCTCCGCGGATTTAAGGGTGAATTCACTTTGCAGCTCACCGTCGTCCTCCTCAGAAAGCATCTCCGCCAGGACGGCCAAATCTTCATAAACGCTGTCCACTCTCTCCCACATCTCCAGCTTCTGGCCCAGTCGGGAGATCTCTTTGGTGACTGTGTGGCAGTCGTCCCTGTTCCAGAAGTCAGGGTCTGAGGTGGACGCTTCAAGCTTTTCTTTTTTTTCTTTTATTGAATCCAGGTCAAAGGCTGTCCTGAAGGTCTTTTCTAAGAGCCCGCAGTTCCTCCATAACAGTGGCGTTGGATGTTATCGCCATGTCAATTCCTCCTCGCAGTTATTGTTGCCCGTGGCGTTTCATTATATCATTCCTCTTGAAAGACAAGGAGGAGATCTCATGAAATCCCGACGGGCAACTATCGAACTTTGCCGTCTTCTGGCCGCTTCCCCGGGCGGCCTTATTTCCGGCGTTTTCCTTTCCTCTGAGCTGGGCCTGTCAAGGCAGGCCGTATGGAAAGCCGTCCAGGACCTTACGGAAGAGGGCTTCGACATAAGATCTGTCCCGCAAAAAGGCTACGTTCTGCAGAGGACGCCTCTTTACGATCTGTCTCCGTCCATGACCGGCGCGCTCATTGCTCCCTCCTGTCCCTGGGGGGAGGAGATTTACGTGTTCGACTCCCTGCGCTCAACCCAGGAGACCGCAAAGAAGATCGGCAGGCAGACTAAGGGGGACGGCGTGGTGGTTATCGCGGAAGAACAAACCGGAGGCAGGGGACGCCGGGACAGAAAATGGTTCTCTCCCCCGGGGGGAGGACTGTACTTTTCCGTGTTCTTCAGACCCCGCATTCCTCCCGGGCGGCTCCAGCTCATCAACCTGGCCGCCGCCCTTGCGGTAAGGGAGGGAGTGCTGTCCATCTGCGGCACAGCCCCGGACATAAAGTGGCCCAACGACCTGCTTATGGGAGAGAGAAAGCTTTGCGGCATTTTGTCCGAGGCCTCCAGTGATTCCGAAAGAATACGGGACTGCTGCACTGGCATAGGCATCAACGTCTTCGTGAGCGAAGGGGAGGCCTCGGAATACGGAGCAGCCCTCCCCGCGGCCCTGGCACAGGACGCGGGGAGGATCCACAGAGGGAAACTCTGTGCTGCGGTCATTGAAAGCTTTTACGGACATGTGGAGCGCCTGAGCCCGGATGGAGGACTATCCCTTCTTTCGGCCTACCGGGAGAAGTGTTCAACCATTGGCAGAAAAGTATCGGTCCTTACGGAAGAGGAAGTCTTCAACGGGACTGCGGTGGGAATTGGCGAAGACGGAGAGCTTATCGTACAGGGCGCTGAGGAAACCAGGTCTTTTTGCGCCGCCGACGTGGTGCACGCCACGCCGGAGAGACGCTGAAGGATGTCCCGACAATCCAGGGACTTATTTCCCGGTCTGCCTCTCTTCCCGCAGGGGGGCAAGGTGGTTCCAGAGAATAAGAAACTGATCATGGAAGTATATAAGAAGATCCTGGTCCTCCCCCGGCCTTCCGAGCACAAGCACGTTTTTGTTCCCCTTGAGGGCGGAGCGGATCGATTTTGAGGCGCCGCCGTCCAGGATTACGGGAATTTTCTTCTTAAGGGCATCCTCCACCGCTCCCAGGAGGCCGTCTGCATCCTCCCCTCTCTCCCAGGCGGCCTTTCGCTTTTCATCCGCGGGAAGAAGGTCGCACCCGGCGGCGGAGAGCAGGCTTGAAAAGCCCCCCGACAGATCGAAGACAGGAGAGCCTTTAAGCAGCTGTCTGCCGACGAGTACGGTGCTGTCCAGCCTGGTCTGAAACTCCGAAAGCCTTCTCTGATAGTAGGTGTAGGAGCCAGGGTCAAGCTGGGAGAGAATTGTGAGCATTCTCTGGGCGATAAAGGGGAGCACGGAGGGATCGGAGTATTGGAAATCGGCCCTTTCCCTGTCAAAGGGAGCTTTGCCGTAGAGCAGGGAGAGGTTGGGGTAGCGGTCCGTCTTAAGTCCCAGACTTTCGGCTTCCTGGCCGTCCAGGGCTATAACAGTGGATCCGGGGGGAATTTTCTGCCGCTGTATCCTGCGTACGACAACGCCTTCGCCGTTCCAGTACTGTATCGCTTTAACCTCCATGTTAACTCCGCCGATAAAGCGGGCTATCATGAAGAGCCAGGGGGATGAAACAAATATTTCAGTCCTGTCCGCCCCAAATGCCCGCAGAGGAGCGCATGTCAGCATAATTGCCAGTAAGGACGGCAGAAGCAGCCTGAGGAATCCTTTAAGCTTCATTTTCATTTATTTCCAACGGCCTCCCCCGTAAGCATGGAAAGGGCCTCTTCAGCGGCGTCGAATTCCGCCGCCTTCTTGCTGTCCCCTTCGCCCCTGCCTCCCTCCCCGGCGCCGATCATTACCCTTACTGAAAACCGGGGCGAGTGAGGTGGGCCCGTTACGGAGATCACCTCATAGACGGGGTCCGGAAGGCCCTTTTCATGAACCGTCATCTGAAGGGATGATTTTGAATCCCTCTCTCCTTCTCTTACAGGGTTCCGGGAGGTGTGAAAAGTTAGAAATTTCTCGACAACTTCCATCAGGGAGGAGAGTCCGCCATCAAGGAAAACAGCGCCCAGTACGGCCTCTACGGCGTCAGAGCAGAGTGAAAGCCGTCGTCCGTCGTCCTGCTCCAGAGAGTTTCCTGTTCTCAGGAGATCAGGAAGGCCGAGCTCCACCCCCCACTCGGCGAGAGATTTTCCGCAAACGATGGCGGCCCTGGATCTGGTAAGGGCGCCCTCGTCAAAATCCGGGTATTCTTCGTACAAAAAGCGGGAGACGCCAAGCTCCAGGGCGGCGTCCCCCAAAAACTCCATTCTTTCGTTATGCTCTCTCAAGCCCTTTTCGTGAGCATGGGAGGAATGAACCAGGGCCGTCTTCAGTTTGGACTGATCCTTGAAACGATAGCCAAGCCGCTCCTGAAGCTTCTCCAGCCGGCCCTTAAACCATGAGTCAAAGTTCATGGCAGCGGCGCCGGCCTACCCCTCAAACCTCTGGAAAGCCGCCACGCCGTTGTGTCCGCCGAATCCGAAGCTGTTTACCAGCAGACGCGAGACCTTTTTCTCCATTCCCCCGGGGCCGACTGCGTTGATGCTGCACTCGGGGTCCAGATTCTCGAGGTTGATGGTAGGGTGAATTATCCCCTCCTGGATTGACTGAAGGGCCGCCACGGCCTCCAGCGCTCCCGCGGCGCCAAGACAGTGCCCTATCATGGATTTTGTGGAATTGACCAGCACGTTGTCCGCGTGATCTCCGAAGACAGCCCGGATAGCCATGGACTCCATCTTGTCGTTAAGAGGCGTGGAGGTTCCGTGGGCGTTGATGTATTCCACATCCTCGGGCAGCCACCTGGCTTTGTTCATGGCCATCTTCATGGCCCTGGCGGCTCCCTCTCCCTGAGGATCGGGGGCGGTGATATGGCTCGCGTCGCAGGTCGTCCCGTAGCCCACCAGCTCGGCGTAGATATGGGCCCCTCTTCTTCGGGCGTGCTCAAGTTCTTCCAGCACAAGGACACCGGCGCCTTCGCCCATGACAAATCCATCTCTGTCCACATCGAAGGGCCTGGACGCTCTTTCGGGCTCGTCCATGCGGGTGGATATGGCCTTCATGGCCGCGAAGCCGGCGATGCTTATGCTTCTGAGGGCCGCTTCCGTCCCCCCCGCCAGTATGACGTCGGCGTCGTCCCTTATTATTGTATGGTAGGCCTCGCCCATACTGTGGATGGACGTGGCGCAGGCTGTAACTACGCACATGTTGGGTCCCTTGGCCTGGTGCTTTATTGCCACGTAGGCGGTGGACATGTTGCTGATCATCATGGGGATGAAAAAGGGGCTGACCCGCTTGGGGCCCTTTTCCATCATGGTCCTGAAATTGTTGTAGGTGGTCTCAATGCCGCCCTGACCGCTTCCTATGTAAACTCCGAATTTATGGGGATCCAGGCCGGCCGTATCGAGCTTCGCATCCGTTACGGCCAGATCCGCGGCCGCCACGGCAAACTGAATGACCCTGTCCGAACGTTTGGCTTCTTTGTTATCCATCCATTTGGTAGGATCAAAATCCTTAACCTCCGCTCCGAAAGGCACGGGACAGTCGGACACGTCAAACGTAGTAAGAGGACCGATCCCGTTTTTGCCTTCTCTCAGGGCCTGCCAGTAGTTTTCCTTGCCAACAGCTATGGGGCTTACAACACCGAGCCCCGTAACGACAACCCTTCTCAAATATCTTCACTCCTCTTCCGCAGGGCTGGAACATGATAGAGGCGAAATAGGCCCGGCGGGAGGCCGGAGGCTTTCCCGCCAGGCTGTCTTTTTGCCAGTTTTACTCTTCAACGCCAAGTTTGCTGAAGGTGTAGCTCATTGCCTCTCCGACTGTGGTAAGTTTTTCGGCGTCCTCGTCGGGAATCTCGATGTCGAACTCCTCCTCGATACCCATGATGAGCTCCACTATGTCGAGGGAATCGGCGCCCAGATCCTCCACGAAAGAAGCCTCGGGCAGTATCTGATCCTCCTCGACATCAAGCCTGTCGATTATGATCTCTTTCAAGCGAGCTAGCATTTCTTCTTTTTTCATACTGTTTCACCCCCTTCTTTTCTCATTTTCAGCACATGGTCATGCCGCCGTCGACGGCGATGACCTGTCCGGTAATATAAGAGGCGGCGTCGGAGGCTAGGAAGCCCGCGAGGGCGGCTACGTCCTCCGGTGTCCCGGCCCTTCCCGCGGGTACCTGCCCTAAAAGGGCGTCCCGGGCATTATCCGGAAGGGCCCCGGTCATGTCGGTGGCTATGTATCCCGGCGCCAGGGCGTTTACCGTGATGCCTTTAGCCGCGTACTCCCTGGCCGCCGCCTTGGTCAAGCCAATTACTCCCGCCTTGGAGGCGCAGTAGTTTGCCTGTCCCGGGTTGCCTATGAGGGCCACCACCGATGAGATGTTTATAATTCTGCCCCACCTGGCCCGGACCATGCCCCTGATGGCCTCCTTCGTGCAATGATACACCGACGTAAGGTTTGCCGTCAGCACGGAGTTCCAGTCCTCCAGGCCCATTCTCATAAGAAGGCCGTCCTTTGTAATGCCGGCGTTGTTGACGAGCACGGCCACGGAACCGAGGTCTTTCTCCACTGCGGAGAAGAGCTTTTTTACATCGTCCCCCGAGGAGACGTCTCCCTGAAAGGGGAGAGCAGTACCGCCGGAGCCTCTGATTATCCCGCAAACCTCTTCAGCCTGTTTTTCGCTTCGGTTGTAATTGACCGCCACTCTGAATCCCATGGCGCCGAGCCTGATGGCCGCGGCCCTGCCGATTCCCCTGCCGGCGCCGGTTACGAGGGCGACTCTGGCATCAGTCATTCTACACCAACTCCTTGAGTTTTTTAGACAGCTCCTCAAACTCGGAGACAACTCTGCAGGGCTGGGCCGCCATGCCCTTCCTGCATTTTTTCACGAGGCCCGTCAGGACGTTGCCCGGGCCCACCTCGAAGAAGGCGTCCACTCCTTCGTCCGCCATAAAGTTCACCGAATCGCTCCAAAGCACGGGCATGAAGGTCTGGTCGAAGAGGGAGCGCTGTATCTCCTCCACGGTTTTTACCGGCCTGGCGAGGGAGTTGGAGACAATGGGAGCGGAAGGCTCCCGCCATTCAATTGCTGCGAAGGCCTCCATGAGTTTATCGGCCACCGGCCTCATCTGCCTGCTGTGAAAGGGGGCGCTGACGTTGAGCATGACGGCTCTTTTTGCGCCGGCCTCTTTGGCTTTTTCCACGGCGGCCTCCACAAAGGCCGTTTCACCGGAGATTACGACCTGTCCCGGGGAGTTGAAATTAGCGGGCTGACACTCCCCCCCCGGCGCGGCCGAGGCGCATGCGGAGGCCACGGCATCGGGATCCAGGCCCAGAATTGCCGCCATGGCGCCCTCTCCTTCCGGGACGGCCTCCTGCATCAGCCTGCCCCTGAGGTGGACAAGCCTGACCGCGTCCTCCAGGGAGACAGCTCCCGAAGCCGCCAGGGCGGTGTACTCACCAAGGCTGTGTCCCGCGAAGAAGGCGGGGGTCAGGGAAAGTCCCGCCTCTTTGCCGAAGCATTCAAAAATGGCGATACTGACGGTCAGGAGCGCGGGCTGAGTTATAGCCGTCCTCCTGAGATCTTCCTCCGGTCCGTTGAAGATGGTCCGGGACAGGGAGAAGCCAAGGGCTTCGTCGGCCCTCATGAATATATCTTTCGCGGCGGGGAAGGCGTCGTAAAAATCCCTCCCCATCCCCGTCTCCTGGGATCCCTGGCCGGGGAAAACAAGCGAATATGTCATGGGACCCTCACCTGTATACTTTTCCGGGGAGCTCGTTCAGTATCTTTTCCGCCCCGTCGAAGATATCCCTTATGATCTCGGCGGTAGGCCGAATATCGTCGATAAGGGCGGATATCTGCCCGGCCATCACCGATCCCCACTCCATGTCGCCCTCCACGACGGCGGCGCGAAGCTTTCCCGCTCCAAGCTTCTCGTACTCTTCAATGGGCGCGCCCTCTCTGTCGAGCTCCTCGAATTTGGAGGTAAGCTTATTTTTAAGGCAGCGCACCGGGTGTCCGGTTACTCTGCCCGTGATCACATTGCTTCTGTCCCTGGCGTTAAGCACGGCTTCCTTGTAGGCGGGGTGGACGGTGGATTCAGCACTGCATACGAACCTGGTCCCCACCTGAATTCCCTCCGCGCCCAGGGCGAAGGCCGCCGCCGCTCCTCTGCCGTCGGCGATGCCCCCGGCGGCGATGACGGGTATCTCCACGGCGTCGGTTATCTGGGGCACGAGGGCCATAGTGGTAATCTCGCCGATATGTCCCCCCGCCTCCATGCCCTCCGCCACTACGGCGTCGGCGCCCTGTTTTTCCACTCTTTTCGCCTGGGCTACCGACGCTATGACCGGAACGACGATTATCCCCATGGGCTTCAGCGCGTCCAGGACTTTGCCCGGACTGCCGGCGCCGGTGGTTACTAAGGGGACTTTGTGCCTGGCCACAATCTCGATAACCGAGTCCACGGTGGAGGACATCATCATGATGTTAACCCCAAAGGATTTGTCGGTCATGGACCGGGCCTTCCGGATTTCAGCCTCGAGAAGATCGGGGGGCATGTTGGCGGCGGCTATGATGCCTATTCCCCCGCCGTTGCTGACCGCCGCCGCCAGAGCCGCGTCGGCCACCCATGCCATGCCTCCCTGGATAATGGGGTATTCGCACCCGAAGAGGCGGGTGATCCTGTTTTCCCTGAAACGAACGCCGCTGTCAAGCTTCATAAATGATACCTCCATATGTCATGCCGGCTCCAAAGGCGGTAAAGAGCAGTCTCTCCCCTTTTTTCACCCTGCCTTCCCGCAAAAATTCATACAGGGCTATGAAAACTGAAGCCGCAGAAGTATTTCCGTACTCGTCAATGTTTATTATTACCTTTTCAGGCTGAATGCCAAGCCGCTCGGCGGCCCTCTCAATTATCCTCTGGTTTGCCTGATGAAAGAACCACCATTCAATTTCCTCCGGTTCGATGCCTGAGTCCAGGCAGAATTGCCTCAAGAAGGGCGGTATTATCCGGTTTACAAATCGAAATACGTCATTGCCCCTCATTCCTACGTAATGGAGCCCCTTTTCCAGGGTTTCGGCGGAGGCGGGGTTTTCCACCAGCCCGCCTGGAAAGATGATCTGGTCGTGCTTGGTTCCGTCGGAGCGCAGATCCGCCGAGATAAATCTGCCTTCGCCGTCGTCCGCCGCCCCTATCACCATGGCGCCGGCGCCGTCGCCGAAGAGAATGCAAGTGTTTCTGTCGGTCCAGTCGATCAGGGGCGACAGAACCTCGGCGCCTATGACGAGCACCTTTTTCCAGATTCCCGAGGCAACCCCCGACGCGGCCAGAGCCATGGCGTAAACGCCGCCGGTGCAGCCCGACTGAACGTCGAAAGCTCCCGCCCTGCTTGCGCCCAGGCGGCCCTGCACCTTTGCCGCAACCCCGGGAAAGAGGGTATCAGGGCTGTTGGTAGCCACAATTACCATATCCAGCTCCTCCGGGTCAACCCCGGCGTCAGCCAGGGCATCCCGGCCTGCTCTTTCAGCTCCGTCGCTTGTAAGCTCGCCTTTTTCGGCCAAATGCCGCCGGAGGATGCCGGTTCTCTCCCTTATCCACTCATCACTGGTATCCACGATCTTAGAGATATCTTCGTTAGTGATTACTTTCCCGGGGACGTACATACCTGTCCCCATAATGGACGCAGGTATTCCTGAAAAAAAACCCATCGGGCCGGCCTCCTTTACTCCAGTTCCTCTCTTATAACTCCCACTCCGTTTTGGATAACAAAACTCCGGGCCACCCTCAGGGCGTTGGCTATGGCGGGCGCTTTCGAACGGCCGTGCGCCTTGACCACCGTCCCCTTTACGCCAAGAAGGGGCGTGCCTCCGTGCTTCTCGTAGTTAAACCTCGCCCACAGGTCCTTCATCATGGGAATCATGAAAAGCATGCCCATTTTGGGAAGGATCCTGTGCCCCATCTCTTCTTTCAGCAGGGAATAGACGGCGGACATGAGGCCCTCCGCAAATTTAAGGGTGACGTTTCCGGAAAAGCCGTCGCAGACCACTACGTCGGCCCGGCTGTAGGGGATGTCGTCTCCCTCCACGTAGCCAGTGAAGTTCAGCCCGCTCTTTTTGATCATCTCTCTTGCCCCGGCGACGGTCTCGTCCCCCTTGATATCCTCCGAACCGTTGGACAGAAGGGCCACCTCCGGCTCGGCCACTCCCAGGATCTTCTTTGAATATACGTTTCCCATCAGCGCGAACTGGTAGAGGTTTATGGGCCTGCTTCGCACAGTGGCGCCCACGTCCAGCAGAAAAGTATATTTGCTGAGCGTCGGCAGGGCCACTCCGAGGGCGGGGCGGTCAATTCCAGATATTCTGCCCACCACCAGCACTCCGCCCGCCACAATGGCGCCCGTATTTCCCGCCGACACGCAGCCGGAGGCCTCGCCGCTCCTGACCATCTCCATGGCCATTCTGAGGCTCGAGCCCCGCTTCTTTCTGAGGGCGGCCGAAGGGTGCTCGTCCATCTCTATCTGCTCATCGGAGTGCACGACGGATATTCTGCCCGAGACCTCCCCCGGCGCCTCGCCCAGTACCGGTTCTATCTCGGAGCTTTTACCCACAAGGACAATTTCAAGGTCGGAGTGTTCTTTGCAGGCCGCAATCGCTCCCCTGCACACTTCCGAAGGTCCATGGTCGCCGCCCATGGCATCCAGGGCAAGAATCAAACAGAACTCTCCTCTCTTCCGCTCATACCGGCCTGTCGGATGAAATCACCGCGGCAATAAATCTGCCTACGAAGATCTCTTTTTCTCCAACTTTTGTACGCACGCTGACAATGTATTTTTCATCCCTGTTGACGCCGACCTTCGCCCTGGCCACAAGGGAATCGCCAACCCTGGCGTGCCCCTTGTACTCTCCCCGCATGGAGTCCAGAATTACCAGGTCAGCCTCCACTACCGCTATGGCAATGGAGCTGGCCTGGGCGTAGATGTAATGATCCCAGACCATGTCCGTATCCCGGAAGGCCATATCTTTTTTTGTCTCCAGTACCGACAGGGCCCATTTGTTGGGCTCAAGTTCAAGAAGGTCGCCGACGACCTCGCTCTGCTTCAGCGATCTGAGCCTGCTGGTAGCTTTCTGGGCCATGGTGCGGGTCCGCTCCCGAAGCTCGGGTACGCCAAGGATAGCCCTGTCAAGCCTTATGGTGCTTACGCTTGCCCCAAGGGACGCGGCAAGATTTTCGTCGCTTAACAGAGGATTTTTCTCGATAAGCTTCAAAAGCTTATCCTGTCGGTTCTTTCTTCTTTGGGATTTGACGGGTCTTCTTTCCATTTTGTCACCTGATAATAATATCTGCTCCTAATTTGCGGCATAGTATAATATCGGAAGGATGAATCGTCAATACGGAAATTTAACATAAAAAGAAAGGAAGAGGAAGGTCGCCCTCCCTCTTCCTCTAATTTGTGCGCTTATGCCTCTTTTTCACTTTCCGAGGCGGTCTTCAGAACTTTTCTGCCCCGGTAATAGCCGCACTCTCCGCAGGCCGTGTAGTTCTGGATCACTTCTCCGCAATGAGGGCATGCGGTTGTCTCCGGAGCGGAAAGCCCCCCGATCCACTCGGACTTTCTTTTATGGGTACGGGCATGGGATACTCTGCTTTTTGGCGTTGCCATTTTTTACTTCCCTCCTTTTACTGACCTTGTCATTCGGACGGATCTTCGATTTTTAAGCCGGCCAACTTCTCCAGCCTGGGATCAATCTCCTCCCCTCCGCAACCACAGCTTTCGCCGTTCAGAGGCCTGCCGCACCGGGGGCACAGGCCCCCGCAGTCCGGCGAGCACAGAACCTTGAGGGGCAGCGAAAGAATGAAGCTCTCCCACACCTGGTCGGTTATATCCATAAAGCGCCGCCACGATTCTATCCGCACCACTCTGAAGTCATCTTCGGAAGAAGCGTCCACCGAAGGCTCTTTGTCGCGCAGGGAATAAAGATACAGGAAATCCTCCAAAATTTCAATACGGGAGGGCTCAAGACACCGGGAACAGGGTGAGGAAAGCGCAGCCGTGATTTTTATATTCACCTCAAGATCCGCGTCAGCCCAGCGAGCCCTTGCTTCCACCACAAACGGACTTTCAAAATAGAAAGTCTGTCCGCCGTAGAGAACTTTTTCCAAATCCCCTGCGGCTATATCCACCCGAAGGCAGGTCTCATCGTCCGGATTGCCTATCTCCGGGGTTTCCAGCTCAAATTTCCAGAGGGGCCTCTCCTGGACGGTCATTTTCATAAAACCCGCAAACCCGCTAATTCCCGCTCCCGATAAGACGCTTGGTGTCCCTGGCGATGACAAGCTCCTCGTCTGTGGGGATCACAATAACCTTAACCCTGCTGTCGTCAGTGCTTATAATGCGCTCTTCCCCCCGGACCTTGTTCTTCTCCTTGTCGATCTTAACGCCCATGAATTCCAGACCGGAGCAGATCCCTTCCCGGGCGTGGGCACTGTTCTCCCCTATGCCGGCGGTGAAGACCAGGACGTCCATCCCGCCCATACCAGCGGCATAGGACCCGATGTATTTCTTTACGCCGTAGAAAAGCATGTCCTCAGCCAGCTTCGCCCTCTGATTTCCTCCCTCGGCGGCCTCTTCTATATCCCGCAGGTCGCTGCTGATGCCGGAAATGCCCAGCAATCCGCTCTCCTTGTTGAGCACGTGGCTCATGGCCTTGTTGTCAATCCCCTCCTGCTCGGCAAGGAAGGAGACGAGGAGGGCGTCCACGTCGCCGCACCTGGTGCCCATGATCACTCCCGGGAGGGGGCTGAAGCCCATGCTGGTATCCACGGATTTTCCGGCCTTGACGGCGGCTATGGAGCTGCCGTTGCCCATGTGGCAGGTAACGATGTTCAGCGCCTCCACAGGCTTGCCAAGGATTTCGGCGGCCCTCATGGAGACGTAGAAGTGGCTTGTGCCATGGAAGCCGTAGCGGCGGACCTTGTATTTTTCGTAGTAGTGGTATGGCACGCCGTACATATAGGCGTATCCCGGCATGGTCTGGTGGAAGGCCGTGTCAAAAACTCCGGCCTGGGGGATATTGGGAAGGGCCTCGGTGACGGCGTAAATTCCCATGAGGTTGGCGGGGTTATGGAGCGGCGCCAGCGGAACGCACTCTTCCAGGGCGTCGATGACTCCCTGAGTGATCATTACCGAACCGGCGTACTTTTCGCCCGCGTGAACTACCCGGTGTCCTACGGCAGAGAGTTCGTCAAGGCTCTTCAGGGCTCCGTGATTTTCGTCAAGAAGCGCCTCGACTACCACTTTAAACGCTACCTTGTGATTGGGGATATCAGTGTTTTTGATGACCGAATCCATGCCCGTCTTCACATGCTTGATCCGGGCCCCCTCAATCCCTATCCTCTCCACCAGTCCCTTTGCGAGGACTGATTCGTCACTCATATCAAAAAGCTGATACTTGAGAGATGAACTGCCGCAGTTAACCACCAGAATTTTCATTACGCTACCCCTTCCTCTCTTCTTGACCCGCCGTCCCCGCCCGCTGTACCATGTAGGAAAAAGAATGCGAAAGGCGGCCGGTCTGAATTATTAAAACCATAATTGGCATTGTTGCCGAGTACAACCCGCTTCACTACGGACACTTATATCATATCTCCAGGGCGAGACAAAACAGGGACGACGCCCTTGTGGCCGTTCTGTCCTCCTACTTCACCCAGAGAGGAGAGCCTGCCTTAATGAGCAAGTGGGACAGGGCGGAAACAGCTCTGAGGGCGGGAATAAATCTCGTCCTCGAACTCCCTGCCTTCTTCTCATGCCACAACGGAGGCGTTTTTGGCGCCGCCGCAGTGGATATCCTGGCTGCCTCCGGGGTGACGGAGTACCTGTCCTTTGGCATGGAGCGTCCCGATTTCGACGTTAATCCAATCCTTTCAATTTTAGTGCACGAACCGCCTTTTTTCAAGGATAATCTGAAAAAATACCTGAATTCGGGATTTTCCTACGTGAAGGCCCGGGCGGCGGCCCTTGACGACATTGAATCGGGCTGGGGGGCCTTTGTCTCCTCTCCCAACAACTCCCTGGCCCTCGCGTACATGGAGCGAATTATGAGGCGGGGGCACAGCATTAAATGGCGGCCGGTGCGGAGGGCCGGCGCCGGTTTTCACGATGAAAACGCCGCCTCCTCCCTCCCGAGCGCCACTGCCATAAGGAAAGCGATCTATGAAGGTCGGGGCGGGGACGCTCGGCAAGGTCTCCCCCCCGCCACATCTGGCGTTCTGCAAAGCTGCACGGACAGGGGCGCCGTCGTTCTTTCCCGGGAGAGACTTTGGAGGCTGACCCGCTTTCTTCTGATGCGAACTCCCCGGGAGGAGCTGACGGCCTTCTCGGAAATAACCGAGGGCATCGAGAACCGCTTTAAAAGGCTCGCTCCTCTGTGCTCCTCGTGGGAGGAGTTTGTATCCAGATGCACCACGGGCCGCTATCCCAGGGGAAGAATTCAGCGGCAGATCATACACTTTCTCCTCGGAATAAAGCAAGAGGAGAATTTAATGCTCCAAAGATCGGGCCCCGCTTACATCAGGGTGTTGGGCGCGGACGGGAAGGGCCTTGAGATCCTGCGGCGCATGAGAGACGCCTCCTCCCTGCCGGTCCTCGGCAGGGCTCCGGTGAGGATAGGAGGCCCCGGAGAGATTCTGGCCCGCATTGAGCGCTCCGCCGGCGACCTGTGGGAGGAGCTGGCGGAGAAGTTTTCCCCGGGAGAAGAAAAAAAACGTCGCCCCCTTACAGCTGAATATTTCCGGGCAGGGGAAACCGCTCCCTGAGCCGCCGGAATACGCCGGGGGGGACCATTTCGTGGACGGCCCCGCCAAACTGATATATCTCCTTCACGGCGTGGCTTGACAGGTAGGAGTACCGGGCCTCTGTAACAATGAAAAGGGTCTCTATCTCGGGAGCAAGCTGCCTGTTCATGAGGGCAAGCTGGAATTCGTACTCAAAGTCCGACAGAGCCCTGAGGCCTCTTATTATAATTCTGCTTCTCTCCCGCCTCAGAAAATCCACCAGCAGCCCCGAGAAGGAGTCCACTTTCACGTTGGGCAGATGGCTGAGGGCCTCTCTGGCCATGGCCTTTCGCTCGTCAACAGAAAAAGCGGCCCTCTTCTGAGGATTTAGCAGAATGCTTACCACCACTTCGTCGAAAAGAGCCGCGGCTCTCTCCGTTATATAGATATGTCCGTTGGTTATAGGATCGAAGGATCCCGGATAAACGGCATTAATCGACCTTTTCATTGCTCCTCCTCACTCCTCCTCTCCCCCGCGGGACGCATAAAAAGTCAGGGAGGTATCGCCGTACCTGCGGCTCTCCAGGATAATCCAGCCCGGCCCCTCCGTTGGCTCTTCCCTGGAGGAGTGCTCCACCGCCGCGATTCCCCCGGACGCGACCACTCCCCCTCCGGAGGGGAAAAGCATCTCGCCTATAAGGGCCATCCATCCCGCTTCGTAGGGGGGGTCGGCAAAAACAACGTCGAAGCGCCGCCCTTTTCTACGCAGGTAGTCCAGGCCTCGTCTTGCGTCCATGGTCAGGACGATGGCGCCTTCGTCTCCGGCAAAGAGGGCCCTGATCTCCTTTGCTCTTGCGGGGACAAGCTCCACCGCCGTCACCGGATCTGCCCCCCGGTCCCTTGCAAGACGGGCTACCCTCCCCGTGCCTGAAAAGAGGTCCAGGAAAGACCTGCCCTCAAGATCGCCCAGAATGCTGAAGAGCGCGCCCAGGACCTTGCCCGCCGTGGGGCGGCTCTCTTTCACCGGGAGAGGGCCGCGGCTTCCCCGAGCCTTTCGGCCAGCCCCTCCATAGCGCCCCTTACCGCTGGCGTGAGGAAGGGGGTTGAATAGGGAGACGCCTTCACAAGGACGTCTTCCTCCCTCTGAACTGCCTGGAGGAAAAACTTCTGCTCAAAAGCCCCGTCTCCCGACACCACCTCGATCAGCCGGGCGCCGTCGGGGGATGAGTAAGTTCTCTTGAAAACCCAAAAGCCTCCCTCCGCCCTGCCCTCCACATTCCTGAGGCTTCCCAGGACAAGATCAAGATCCGCTCTTCCAGGAACGCACAAGTGCACGTCGTCAGCCCTCCCGATGTAATTTCCCCGTTCTTCGGCGGGAACGTCCGCCTTTACGAAACGGGACATGAAAATATTCTTCCCCATTTCAAGCCATTTTCGCTCGTACTTTGTTTTTACCGGCCTCGGAGGATTAATCTCCCAGGTCTCCTGAACGAGAGAAGGACAGCGGGCAAGAGCCTCCCTCACCTCGGCGCCGTACCACTCCTCATCGGTGACCAGTTCGAAGAATCCCCCCGGCTTCAGCACTCTTGCTATTTCCGGAGGGAAATCCCCGCCTGAAACCCTGCGCCTGGCGTGTTTTTTCTTTGGCCACGGGCACGGGAAATTCATAAAAATGCCGTCCAGAGAGGCCGGAGGAACGCACTCTTTAAGGAAAAAACGGGCGTCGGCACAGACCAGGAATATATTTTTCAGGCCCCCGCGGCCGACCCTTCTCAGGGCTCTGACCAGGCAGGCCCCCGACATCTCCGCTCCCCAAAAGATGGTGTGGGGCCTTTTTTTTGCCAGAGCCGCCAGAAACTCCCCGTTGCCGAAGCCAATTTCAAGAAAAACCGCCTCCGGAGCCGCGCCTCTGTCCATGGACAGAGGCAGATTCTCCTTCTCCGGCAGGACTATTATGCTGTTGGTATCGCTCAATCCTGAATCTCTCCTCGTCACCGCGCTCATTTCAGATTCATAATTATAACAGCCTTTACCGCCTCTTTCCTTCCCTGCGGCCCGCAATCTGGCGCGGAAAAAGGAGCAATTTACACATTGGGGAATTATATGGAATGCAAAATCTCCTTTTTGTTGTAAAATGGTTATGTTGTGCGGTGCGAATTTAATTCAGCACACATAGAAGAAAGAATAATAATCAGGACGGGGGGCCGGCGCACCTCCCTGGCCTGAAATTTAAGAGGGGGTACATTAATGAACAAAAACTGGAAAACGATGGACGGCAACACCGCGGCGGCTCACGTATCATACGCCTTTACCGAGGTGGCCGCAATCTATCCCATTACGCCGTCCTCCAACATGCCGGAAATGGTGGACGCATGGGCTGCCAGAGGCAGGAAGAATATCTTCGGCAAACCGGTGAAGGTAACTGAGCTCCAGTCCGAGGCGGGGGCCGCCGGCGCCGTACACGGAAGCCTCTCCGCCGGCTCTCTTTCCACCACCTTCACCGCGTCCCAGGGACTCCTGCTCATGATGCCCAACATGTACAAAATCGCAGGAGAGATGCTCCCCGGCGTGTTCGACGTAACCGCCCGGGCTATTGCAGGCCACGCTCTCTCCATCTTTGGCGACCACAGCGACGTCATGGCGTGCAGGGGAGCAGGCTTTGCCATGCTGGCCGCGGGCAGCGTCCAGGAGGTAATGGACATTACGGCGGTTGCCCACCTTTCGGCGATCAAGACCAGCATCCCTTTCCTCAACTTCTTCGACGGCTTCAGGACGTCCCACGAAATACAGAAAATTGACGTCCTTGAATACGACGACCTTGCGAAGTTGGTGGACTACGAAGCGATAGCCAGATTCAAGGCCCGGGCGCTTAACCCTGAGCGCCCCTACCAGAAGGGAACTGCCCAGAACCCCGATATCTTCTTCCAGGCCAAAGAAGCCGTAAACCGTTTCTACACAGACATCCCCGATATAGTCGAAGCCTACATGAGGGAGATCAAAAAACTGACGGGACGGGAATACCATCCCTTCAACTACTACGGCGCCCCCGACGCGGAAGAAATTATTATCGCCATGGGTTCGGTCTGCCAGGCCATCGAGGAGACAGTGGACTACCTCAACGCCAGAGGAAGGAAGACCGGCGTGCTAAAAGTGCACCTCTACAGGCCCTTCTCTGAGAAGTACTTCTTCGACGCGCTGCCCTCCACTGTGAAGAGGATCGCCGTGCTTGACCGGTGCAAGGAGATAGGCGCCCTCGCCGACCCGCTCTACGAAGACGTGTGCACCCTGTTCAAGGGCAGGGAGAACAGCCCCATTATCGTCGGCGGAAGGTACGGTCTCGGCTCCAAGGACACCACTCCCACCCACATTAACTCCGTCTTCGACAACCTCAGGGCCTACAAACCCAGGGACAATTTCACCATCAGCATCACCGACGACGTTACCTTCAAGTCCCTCCCCGTAAACAAGGAAATCACCGCCGCGCCGGAAGGGACCATCAGCTGCAAATTCTGGGGTCTCGGCTCCGACGGAACCGTGGGCGCCAACCAGAACTCCATCACCATCATCGGCGACAATACGGATATGTACGCCCAGGGATACTTCTCCTACGACTCCAAAAAGTCAGGAGGGATCACAGTCTCCCACCTTCGCTTCGGCAAGTCCCCCATCAAGTCCACCTACCTCATCGACAAGGCGGACTTCATCGCGTGCCACAAGCAGGAGTACGTCTACCTGTACGACGTGCTCGGGGGCCTGAAAGAGGGCGGCTCCTTCCTGCTCAACACCCATTGGACCACCCTGGAGGACCTTGAAAAGCATCTTCCCGCAAAGATCAAGAGATACCTTGCGGGCAAAAACATCAACTTCTACGTCCTCAACGGCACAGACATCGCGGAAGAAATCGGACTTGGCAACAGGATCAACATGATAATGCAGTCCGCCTTCTTCAAGCTGGCCGACGTTATCCCCATGGACGACGCCATAAAATACATGAAGGAAGCCATCGAGACCACCTACGGCAGAAGGGGCGAAAAGATCGTCCAGATGAACTACAAGGCCGTCGACGCAGGAATCGAAGCCCTTAAAAAGATTGAAGTTCCCGCCGAGTGGGCCAACGCAACCACCGACCCCGTACTTCTGAGCGGCCTTCCCGACGAGATCCCCGAGTTCGTCAAAGAAGTCTGCATGCCCATTAATTCCCAGCAGGGAGACAAGCTTCCCGTAAGCGCCTTCATGGGCAGGGAGGACGGCCACTTCCCGTCAGGCACCGCCGCTTTTGAAAAACGAGGCGTCGCGGTAAACGTACCGGAGTGGGACGGCTCAAAGTGCATCCAGTGCAACCAGTGCTCCATGGTCTGTCCCCACGCGGCCATCCGCCCCT
>CAZXOD010000004.1:35242-35525 GCA_964642285.1 uncultured Synergistaceae bacterium | reverse complement strand
GTCTCGCTCAGGCCGCCGTTCTTTCTGGCGATAACCACGCCCTCGAAGGCCTGAATTCGCTCCCTGGTCCCTTCCCTGACTTTTACGTGCACCCTGACCGTATCCCCGGCCCTGAAGTCGGGAACGTCGCTTTTGAGAAATTTCTTTTCCACAAGATTCATTACGTTCAT
Organism: uncultured Synergistaceae bacterium; assembly: GCA_964642285.1. Taxonomy (GTDB): domain Bacteria; phylum Synergistota; class Synergistia; order Synergistales; family Aminobacteriaceae; genus Aminivibrio. The sequence goes on along the minus strand of CAZXOD010000004.1, from coordinate 35,355 downwards.
TTATAAACCCTCCCTGCAACCTTTTCACTAAAAATTGTCAAACTTGTCAACGCCATCCGAAAAACCGGTCGAAGACTACTCCCGCCGCGGTTCTGACCGAGAGGTGGTTATAA
>CAZXOD010000004.1:26352-35232 GCA_964642285.1 uncultured Synergistaceae bacterium | reverse complement strand
CCCCCAAAGCCCCCGGATATGGGCCGCAGCACTATGTGGCATCTGGAGAGTATGTCCTCATGAAGGCCGGACCCGGTGCCGAACACGAAGATCACCGGTCTTTTTTCCCGAAGCACCCTGCGCTTGGCCTCAAGCCAGTGGACTCCGCCTTCTCTGGCTGCGGCGGTGGAGCCTATAAGGAGCGGCTCTTCCTTCTCCCTTTTGGAGACCCACTTCTCCGCCCCCTCAAGGGACGCAAATGTTTTGATTCTGGCGAAGGCCTCTTTTCTGTCCGGGTTGACGCCGCCCCCCGCCCCTTCGGTCCAGTGCCGGGCCATGGTCTTTACGAGCTCCCTCTGGCTTGCCAGGGGGGTTGTCACCAGGAGTCTGTCTATTCCATAGGTTCTGCACGATCTGCCCAGGTCTGACAGGTCCAGCCCCGTCAGGGCCGCCGTAGTTTTTTCGCCCTTTCTGTCCAGGACCGGAAAGTGTACTAAAGCTCCGTAGACGCCGCAGGACAGGTAGCTTCGGATATTAGCTCTCCCTATGAGTTCGGGCCGTCTGGTCAGAGTCCTTTCGGCGGCCTCGTCTCTGCGCCATCTGTCGATGTTTGCGCTGTGGCCCGACAGGAGTATCTCAGGCGCCGCCTCTCCCTCCCACCCGGCGGGCCGGGTGTAGTGGGGGTGATCCAGCATCCCACGGTAGAAGGAGTCCTCCACCACGGCCGATTCTTTGCCTATGACGCCGGGAATCAAGCGTGCCATGGCGTCTACAATGGCCATGGCGGGGATTTCTCCCCCGGTAAGGACGAAGTCTCCCAGGGAGAGTTCCCGGTGAACTCGTTTTTCAATAAACCTTTCGTCAAGCCCCTCGTAATGGCCGCATATTATCACTATGTGGTCCCGGGCGGCCAGAGTTTCCACTACCTCCTGGGAAAGAAGATCCCCTTGAGGAGAGGGGGCCACCACATAAGCGGGGCCTTTTTCCCGTTCCGCCGCCTCCAGGGCTTTTTCGAGGACTTCGGGCATGAGGACCATGCCCCCGCCACCGAAGGAGTAGTCGTCAATCTGTCTGTAGGCTCCCGAGCCGTACTCCCTGAGATCAAGAACGTCCACCCGGATCAGTCCCCGGCGAATCGCCCTGCCTATCATGCTCTCCGACAGAAAGTCGCTGAAATAGCCAGGGAAAGCTGTTACGATAGTTACGTTCACGGCTCCCAGAGTCCTTCGATAAGGGAAATTCTGATCTCTTTTCTGTCAAGGTTCACTTCGGCTATGAATTCCTTTACAGCGGGAATGTAGTGATCGGCGCCGCTTTCATCCCGGATGACGTAAAGATCGTTCCCGCCCGCCGGTATTACGGCCGCGACTCTGCCCAGCTTCCCGCCTGTGGATTGATCGATAGCCGTCATTCCTATGAGATCGTCCACCCACCACGAGCCCTCCTCAAGATCGTACCGCTCATCGGCGAAGACTTCCACAGTAGCGCCGGCGAGGGTTTCCGCGCCGTCCCTGTCCCTTATTTCCTCCGTCATCACAAGGACCATGCCCTTATTCGGCATGTGCCTGACGGAGACGATGGACAGTTCTGCAAAGGGCTCGCCGTCCCCCCTGTAGAGCTGGAGGGTCTTCATTTTGTCAAATCTTGACGGATTGTCGGTGAGGGCCTTTATTTTGAGCTCCCCTCTTACGCCGTGGGCGCCCGCTACCCGTCCTATGAGGTATCTGTCAGTCCTCAAGTATGTCGACTTCCACCCTGTCGTTCACTTTAACGGCGGCGGCCTTAGCAAGCAGCCGGATGGAGTTGATGGTGGCCCCCCGTTTGCCTATTACCCTGCCCACATCGTCGGAGGCAACCCGTATGGTAACGGCCGTTACTCCCCTGTCGTCGGTCTCCGCCTCGACCCTGACTTCATCGGGGTTGGTAACCAGTCTCCTGACGATAAAATCGACTAGCTCCTTGTAATCTGGCATGGCTATTCCGCCTGCTTTTTGCCCGCTTCGAATTTCTCCCAGACGCCCATTTTCTTAAGCAGGCCCCTGGCGGTGTCCGAAGGGGACGCCCCGACTGAAAGCCAGTACATGGCCCTCTCCTCGTTGACGGTAATTTTGGCGGGTTCCGTCATGGGATCGTAGGTACCGATAAGTTCGATGAATCTTCCATCTCTGGGGGAGCGGGAGTCCGCTACCACCAGCCTGTAAAACGGGGCCTTTTTCCGTCCATGACGGGCAAGGCGAATTCTTACTGCCATATGCCGTACACCTCCTGTAAAATGCCGGTTCTTAAGCCGGTAAACACTTTTTCTTCAGAATTTAAAACCGCCGCCCCCGAAGAGCCCCCCGGGAAGCTTTAGTCCCTTTCCACCTTTTCCGAACTGCTTCCAGAGCTTTCGCATCTGTCCGTACTGGGCCAGCAGCTGATTTACCATCTGCACCGAAGTTCCCGATCCCTGGGCGATTCTGCGCCGCCTGCTCCCCTTTATTATGGAGGGATCCCGACGCTCTTCCACGGTCATGGACTGGATGATAGCCTTGGACCGGCCGATTCTTTTAGAGTCCAGGTCCGATCCCGCAGCCCCCTTCATCTTGCTGAAGCCGGGCACCATGTCAAGTACCTTTTCCAGAGGGCCCATCTTTTCTATCTGTTCAAACTGGAGGAGCAGATCTTCCAGGGTGAATCTCTTTTTTTTAAGGCTGTCCGCGATTTTTTCCGCGTCGCCTCCGTCGGCCAGCTCTTTTATTTTCTCCGCCAGGCCCATGACGTCGCCCATTCCCATAATTCTCTGGGCCATTCTCTTTGAGTCGAAGACCTCAAGAGCGTCGGTTCCCTCTCCCACTCCTGCCAGTTTTACCGGAACCCCGGTAACCTGACGGATGGCGAGGGCCGCTCCGCCTCTGGCGTCGCCGTCAAGCTTTGAGAGGACTACTCCAGTGAGGCTCAGCTTGTCGTGGAAGGACGAAGCGACCTTGACGGCTTCCTGCCCCGTCATGGCGTCCACCACCAGGAGGATCTCCGTGGGAGGGAGGAGGTTTTTCATGGCGGCAAGCTCGTCCATCAGTTCTTCGTCGGCGTGAAGGCGGCCGGCCGTGTCCAGAATTATAAGGTCGTGCAGCCTCGCGTCGGCAAATTCCACGGCGCCCCGGACCACTTCGAGCACATCTTTCTCGCCCTGGATGGGGCCGTAAAAACCAATCTTTGACTGTTCCGCCAGGATTCTGAGCTGATCCACCGCTGCCGGCCTTCTCAGGTCGCAGGCCACGACCAGGGGCTTGTGCCCCGCGGAAAGCCTCCGGGCTATCTTTACGGCAGTGGTTGTCTTTCCGCCTCCCTGCAGGCCTACCATAAGGTATACCGTAGGGGGCCTGGACGATATTTTCAGAGGAACGGGCTCTTCTCCCATGAGGGCTGAAAGCTCCTCGTAGACTATAGCGGTTATCTGACTGGCGGGAGTAATGGATTCGAGGACCTCCCTGCCCACCGCCCTCGACTTTATGGAATCCACGAGAGTCCGGACTACCTTGTAATCCACGTCAGCCTCCAGGAGGCCCCGCCGTATCTCCCTAAGGGCGGCGTCCACGTCCGCTTCCGATAGTCTGCCCTTGCTCCTCAGCTTTGTGAATACGGATTCGAGCCGTTCGCGAAGCGCGTCAAACATTGCCGTCCTCCTCCGTTGATGGTCTGCCTTCCTGCCCGCCGTCACTCTCTTCGAGGGCTCTGCGCAGGCGCCGTATCTCTTCTTCTAGGGACGCCTCTCTTTTATGGAAGCCCAGCAAAGATTCCAGCTCTTCAAGTCTGTCCCTGCTTCTCGAGATAAGATCGTGAACGGCCTGTCTGCTTGCGCCAAGTTTTTCCGCCATCTCCGAAAGGGAGAGATCGGAGAACTCGTGAAGCTCCCAGGCCTCCTGCTGTTTTACGGTCAGCAGCGGGCCGTAGATATCGTAAAGCTGGTTGATTAACAGCCTTCTAGACAGCATAAACTCGTCCTTGCCCAAATTCTGCCCTCCATCTTCTGAAACAGAGGGATTATAGACGACCTTCGGCGGCCTGTCAAGAAGAAACTCTTTACAGGGTTAAATGACGAGGGTATGGACAAAGACGATCTTTATTGTCATTATGATTTATCATGGTAAGCATATATCAAGAGTAAGGAAGGGGCGGGGACCATGAAAGAAAATCCGTTCAGAGAGGCGCGAAAAAGACACTGGAAAATTCTGGGCGACACCCTGGTGAAGAATTTAAGTGCAAAGGGATTTGAAGCCGTCTATGCGAAATCGGCGGAAGAAGCGCTAGAGGAGGTTATGAAACTGATTCCGGCCGGAGCCTCCGTGGGAGTTCCCGGAAGCGTTACCATCAGAGAAATTGGCGCCATGGAGGCGCTGGCCGAAAAGGGCTGCTCAGTAATTCATCACTGGGATCCCTCCCTTTCCCCGGACGAGAGGCTGCAGAAACTCCAGGACGAGCTTCTGGCCGACTTTTTTCTGACCAGCTGCAACGCCCTTACCAGGGACGGCATGATCGTCAGCATCGACGGCAACGGAAACAGAGTCAGCGGGATGGCCTGGGGCAAGAACATTCTCATCTTCGTAATAGGAATGAACAAGGTGGTGGGAAGTATCGACGAGGCCATCTCCCGGACGAGAAACGCGGCCACGCCCCCCAACGCCCTCCGGCTGAACCTGACTCCCCCCTGCGCTGAGACAGGCCGCTGCATGGACTGCAATTCCAGGGAGAGGGTCTGCAAAGCTCTTCTCGTGCTGGAAGGGGCGACGGGCGGAAGGAAATCCCACGTCATACTAGTGGGAGAGGATCTGGGCTTTTAGTTCATAATTTCTTCAGCAACCTGCCCTGCGGGATGTTTTTTGCCGTCCCTTAGTGTACACTTGCACAGTCAATGATGTTCGTCTGGAGGGGAAAAGCATGTCCAACCGTGGAAAAGTTGCGATCGTTCTGGCGGGCGGCCAGATCGGCGTGAAGTACAACGCTCAGTCCAGGGGGTGGCAGCCTACGGTTTCCGCGGAGGAGATGGTGTCATGGCTGCCCCCGGAGATGGCGGATAAGGTTTTTTTCATAGACTGGAGCCGCCAGCCCAGCAGCCACTACACAATACGAATGACGGCCGACCTGGTGCAGGTTCTTTCAAAAACTGTGGTAGAGGGGGCGGACGGTATTGTCGTTGCCTGCGGCAGCGACGCCGTGGAGGAGATGGCGTACCTCACCGATCTTTACTGGGCTTACCCCCAGCCCGTGATATTTACTGCGGCATCTCTCCCTTCCGACAGCAGGGGCACGGACGGATCTCTTAACCTTTATCAGTCGGCGCTGGCCTCCCTGTCCAGAGAGTGCTGGGGCATGGGAGTTCTGGTCTGCCTTCAGGATCAGCTTTTTTCGGCGTCGGAGATAATGCAGACGGCAAACCACCGCAGAAACGGTTTTTCAGCCCCCGACCGGGGCCCCGTCGCCCAGTTCATCGGGGACAGGATCGACGTGATAAGGCAGAAGAGGCGGCCCAAAGTGCTCGAAGAAAAGGGAGGGCCGGCCAGAGACGTGGAATTGCTGTACGCCTATCTGGGCGCCAGTGACAGGATGATAGAGCTTTTGTCCGTGGATGAGACAAGAGAGCTCGACGGCCTCGTCATAGCTGGTTTTGGAGCAGGTAACACCCCGCCGTCGTGGATCCCCCATATTAAAAAGCTTGTGAAAGATAATATCCCCGTCGTCATTACATCCCGGTGTCCCGAGGGGCATACGGCCGACATGGCCTACAGCTTCGAAGGGGCCATGGACCGGCTGCTGGAGCTGGGAGTGCTTGACGGAGGCGGGCTTAACCCCCTCCAGGCAAGGCTCCGGCTGGCAGTAGCCAAAGGCGCGGGGCTGTCTCGGCAGGAGCTGCAGGACTACCTTCTGGAGGATTGACGGCCAAACCGGATAAAAAGCCTTAAAAAATCAAGGGCCCCCATGGAGCGGGCCCTTGATCATTTTTTGATGGGGTGTTTTGAGCCTCCGGTCATCTTCAGGAGATCGTCGGGCGTCACGGGAAAGAAGGCGTGCTCGGTTCCCGCCGCAGCCCAGACCACCGGGTACTGAAAAATATCCTCGTCCAGTAGGGCCTGCACCGCTTCAGGGTAGCCCACGGGAGGCACTCCCCCCACCTGGTATCCGGACCAGTCTGAAACATAGTCGGGATCGGCCATCCTGATTTTTTTTGCGCCGCAGGCGTCCCTTACCTTTTTGGGGTTCACCTTGTTGACGCCCGACATAAGGGCGAGCACTGGCCTTTCATCGACTATGAAGACAAGGCTTTTAAGTATATGGGCCGGGGGGGCGCCCACCGCCCGGGACGCGTCTTCAACCGTAAAAATAGTATCTTCGGAAATTGTTATCTGATCGGGATATCCCCTCTCCCTCAGGAAGGACCGCACCCGCTCCACCGGGTCGAAGCCTTCCGCGTTACTGTCGCTATTCTTCGTCATCAACACTTTTCCTTTCGAGCAAAAATTTGATAAGGGTTTCCATGGCCTTAGTAGTCATGGTTCCATAGGTAATGTAAAAGCTTCTGGCAAGGGAGGGCCTGAAGGGTATCATAACAAGGTCTCCTGACTTGCCCTCCCCGGCGAGGCGGGAGATGACCGCTCCCTCGGCGCCGCCCTTGACGGCCTCAATTACTGCGCTTACATGGCCAAACTTGAGGTAGACGTGCTTTCCCTTTCCCGTGTGGGCCTTGAAGGCGTCCTCCCAGATCCTGGCCGTGGATGAACCGGAAACCCTGCCCACCAGGTCCATATTTTCAAGGTCTCTGAGGGTGGCGCGGGGCCGGGCCGCCATGGGATGATCTTTTCCTACCAGCAGGACCAGTTCGTCCCTGGCGAAGGGAACGGCATTAAACCCCGAGGCATGCCGGGCCTGGCCGGTTACTGAAAAATCGCACTCCCTGGTGACCAGTTTTTCAATTGCCTCCCTGGAGTCGGATATGCGAACATTCACTTCTATGTTAGAATATTCTTTCCGAAATTCGGTCAGCATCCGGGGGAGGATATAGTCTCCCGGAATGGAGCTTGCGCTTATTCTTACAATCCCCGACACGTCGTCGGCAAAATCGGAGAAATCCCGTTTTATGTCGGCAAGCTGGGCTATGGTTTTCCGGGCGAACTTGTAGAGCACTTCTCCCTCCACAGTCAAGTTTGAGCACTTTTGGCCCCGGGCAAAAATCTTTATGCCCATCTCCCGTTCCAGCTTGGCTATGTGCTTGCTTACGGCAGGCTGGGATATTCCGATGGAAGCGGCCGCGGCGGATATGCTGCCCTTTTCCATAACCTCCACTAAACTCTGCAATTCTCGAAAATCCACAAACATACCTCCCTGAGGAAACAAAATCATTTATTTCTTCACCTTCAGAAATATATTCCAAAAAGGAAAAATGGTCAAGGGGTTATGTGATTTTCTACTAAGCCTTACTCTTGATCAAATTGTAATCATGGATATAATAATGCATATCAGGTGAAAACTCTACATCAGGGGAGGTACTATTATGAGCCTCGGAATGAGGATCAAAACTTTGCGCAGGGCCCTGGGGCTTACCCAGCAGGCCCTCGCCGACAAAACGGAAGTAAGCAGAATTTATATCCAGGCTCTGGAAAGCGGCAGGAGGACGCCCTCCATGAAGTTGCTGAACAGGCTTGCCGACGCCCTGGAGGTTGAGGTGCAGGATCTGGTCAAGTCCGTATCCTCCCAGGGAGGCAGGCTGCAGCTGGAGGAGGTGCTGCAGGCGAGCCCCGAGGTGGAGGTTTGGTACCGGAGCAAGAAGCTTAAACCCAGAGAACTGAAATTCGTGCAGAGCCTCATTGACGCGGCTATTTCCCGCTGGGAAGAAGAAGACAGGACCGACGAAGGCGTCTGACGGACCATGGCTGAAACATCGGGCTTTTCCATTCCAGAACCTCCCGAATTCATTCCGGACTGGGCGTCGGAGGCCGCCGGCGAATGGGCCGGGCTCGATGAATTCTCGATTCTGGCGAGAGCGGAGGAGAGAACGGGCAGGCGGATAGACCTCAGGTTCGCCCCCCTCCCCGATGGTACCTGGGGATTTCATATAATCAGAGGGCAAAGGGCGGGCATTTTTATCAACCGGAGGCTGCCCGAGAGATGGAAGAGATTCGCCATTTTTCACGAACTCTACCATCTTCTGGAGCACAGGGGGGGCGAGACCTTCTGGGAGCGGACCGCCACCCCCCTTTCGAGCTTCGAGCGCCAGGCCGACCTGTTCGCCTGGGCGGCGGCCCTTAAGGAGTGGAGCAACTGCTGGGAGGAATCCTCCGTTTAGGGGGCGACCATGAAGCGCCTTCCATTTTTTCTCCCCATGGAGAGCTGTCCCAGGCGATGCGTATACTGCCACCAGGGAGAGATCACTGGCGTCTCCTCCTCCCCTTCGCCGGCCGACGTGGAGAGTGCGGTTTCACGCCTGGAAGAAGAAACTGAGATATGTTTTTTCGGGGGCAGCTTTACCTGCCTACCCCGCCCCCGCCAGAAAAAATACCTCGACTGCGTCCTTGCGGCGCCCCCGGGCAGTTCTGTGAGGCTTTCAACCCACCCTGACTGCATCTCCCCATCCATTCTGGATTTTTTATCCCTCTACCCCCTGTCCATGGTCGAGCTGGGGATTTCATCTCTGGATGATCGGGTCCTTTCCCTGTGCAACCGGGGCTATAGAGGCGAGACGGCCCTTGCGGCCATGGAGATGATTCTGGACAGAGGTTTTCACGGAGGGGCCCAGATGATGATAGGCCTTCCCGGGCAGTCGGAGGAGAGCTCTCTGGAGGATTTGAGACGTCTTGCCGACCTGGCCCGGGGCGATGGCGGCCACCGGCACGATCATTACCACCACGACCACCGGCAACGGGCGGGCGT
>CAZXOD010000004.1:0-26342 GCA_964642285.1 uncultured Synergistaceae bacterium | reverse complement strand
CCGGGGCAGGAGCCTGACCCTCCGAATTTACCCCTGCCTGGTTCTGAAAGGGACCGCTCTTGAAATAATGCTAAAGGAAGGCTCCTATGCCCCTCTGACCGTGGACGCCGCCGCCCTGTGGTCCGCCAGGATACTGGCCCTGTCCCGCAGGCTGGGCATCCCCGTCCAGCGGATAGGGCTCCATGAGTCGGAGGCCCTCGGATCCTACGTCGTAGCCGGACCCCACCACCCGGCCTTCGGCGAGCTGGCGAGAGCGGCGGAGCTGGCTCTTTCCCTGGCGGAAGAATCCCGGACAGGGCCGTGGATTGTTCCTGCCAGATCAATTTCCCTTATGACGGGCCACGGCGGATACGGGCTGAGGATCCTGGCCGGAGAAACCGCTCTGGAGCCGGAGGAGGCCGCCAACAGGATTAGGTTCGGTGACCGGTAAAGTTAAATTTGACGGGAGCCTGCCTTCGGGATAGACTATTCTAAACTCCAGTTCGCAAATCTAAAACCGGTTTCGGAGGTGTGTTTATGAATAGTGCGCAGCTCCAGGCCATGTTGCGGGAAAATTTGGAAAAAATGCCGAATAAAGCCCGCCGCGTGGTGGAATATCTTCTTTCAAATACCAGGGAAGCCGCCTTTCTTTCCATCGGGGAGGTGGCCGAAAAGCTGGAAGTTTCCAAGGCCCAGCTCGTCAGAGTTTCAAGAATGGTGGGGTTCGAGGGTTACGCCCACCTGAAGGAGACCCTGCAGAACACCGTGCTGGAGCAAGTGAACCCTACGGCGCTGCTCAGCAAAATCATGACGGACCGCCGGGACCTCCCCGAGGAGATTCTGCGGATGGAACACGCCAACCTGGAGGACACCTGGAACCAGCTGAAACCCCGGGATATCGTGAAATTCTGCGAAAAAGTGCGGCAGGCGGAGATGGTCTACTGCATGGGCTGGGGCATTTCATCTCTGGTGGCTGAGTCCCTTTACACCCGGCTGATAGAGATGGGCATAGGAAGCTGTCTTATGAAGCGGGGGTCGGTGGCCCTCATCGAGCAGGCCAGAACGGTGGGCAAAGGCGACCTGGTGGTAGTATGCGAACTGCCGAGCTACGTCATAGAGGTCACCGAGTCCATCGAGAGGGCCTCGGCCAACGGGGCGTCGGTGGTCACCGTCACCGACAGCGCGGCGGCGCCTGTCTGCGGCTTTTCCGACCTCTCCTTCTTCGTAAGCGAGACCAGCCCTACTTTCGGCAGCAGCATCATCGGGCCCCTTTTTCTTATCCACATTCTTACATCGGTGCTCTGCGTAAATCTGGGGGAAAAAGTCCAGGCCGCCCTGCAGGATCAGGAGATGGGCCTGTACGACGAGCGAATCTACCATCCGGCCTACGGTCTGAGATACTGAAGAGAAAAACGCGGGGGCTTATACCGGCCCCCGCGTTTTATTTTCTTTTCAGGAAACCTCCAGCGTATCCCCGCTTTTCATCATCACAACTTTGGCGCTCTCCCCCACAAGGGCTGCGAACTCCGCAGGATCGGCCTCTATCACGGGGAAGGTGTCGTAGTGTATGGGGACGACAGTCTCAGGTTTTATGAACTCCACTGCCCGAACGGCGTCCCTGATATCCATCACATAGTTTCCTCCTATGGGAAGAAGGGCGATGGTTACCCCCTCCGGGGCCAGGAGCTGCATGTCCATGGTGAGGCCCGTGTCTCCGGCGTGATAGATTTTGGCTCCCCCCATGTTAAACAGGAAGCCGCAGGGGTTGCCTCCGGGGATCATGCCGTCTCCCTCCTGGATGTCCGAACCGTGAAGGGCCACGGTCATCTTAACCCTCCCGAAAGGGAATGTGAAAGAGCCGCCGATGTGCATGGAGTGGCACTTAAGCCCCTGTTTGCCGAAGTAGTGGCTCAGCTCATGATTGGCGACCACCGTCGCTCCCGTTCTGCGGGCTATCTCCGCCGTATCCCCGATGTGATCGCCGTGGCCGTGGGTGACGAAGATGTAATCCACCTTGTCAAAGTCCTCCGGGGCCGCCGAGGCCGACGGATTTCCCCTGAGGAAAGGGTCCACCAGGATTACGGCTCCCTCTCCCTTTAATTCAAAGGCAGCATGGCCAAGATAACGAAGTCGCACCATTCTTCAACTCCTCCTTACTTATTGTCCGATTTTGTATCGACCCCCGGCATAACGGATATTCTCAGCTCATCAAGCTGATCGGACGACACGGGGGCGGGGGCGCCCGACATGAGGCACTGGCCTTTCTGGGTCTTGGGGAAAGCCATCACGTCCCTTATGGAGGATGCTCCGCAGAGCAGCATGGCCATCCGGTCCAGGCCCAGGGCAATCCCTCCGTGGGGAGGGGTGCCGGAGGCCAGGGCGTCCAGCAGGAAACCGAACCTGGCCCTTGCCTCTTCCCTGGTAAAAGCCAGGTTCGAGAAGACCTTTTCCTGTATTGAGGGGTCGTGAATTCTTATGGATCCCCCTCCTACTTCATTTCCGTTAAGAACGCAGTCGTAGGCCCTGGAGCGCACTCTGCCGGGGTCGGAGTCCATGAGGGGGATGTCCTCGTTCATGGGAGACGTGAAGGGGTGGTGAACCGCCTGCCACCTTCCCGCCTCCTCGTCCCTTTCGAAGAGGGGGAACTGGACTACCCAAAGGAACTCCCACCGGTCTGCCTCTATGAGCCCCCTCTCCCGAGCCAGATCTAGGCGGAGGTCGCCAAGAATCTCCGACACTTCCCTGCGATCGCTTCCGGCGATCACGAAGAGGGCGTCTCCGTCGGAGAGGCCCGCCTCATCAATCAGCGCGGCCTGAGCTGTTTCATCCAGATATTTCGCCAGGGGACCTTTCAGGACTCCGTCCTTCAGCTGGAACGGAGAAAGGCCCCTCGCCCCGAGGGCTTTGGCTTTTTCCTCCACGTCGGCCAGATTTTTTCGGGAGAGGGCGGCGCCTCCGGGAAGGGGAAGTCCCCTCACGTATCCCCCCGAGTCCAGGACGGTTCTGAAGGGTTCAAACTCCGATCCGGCGAATACGGAGGAGAGGTCGGCAATCTCAAAGGGTATGCGGAGGTCCGGCTTGTCGCTTCCGAAACGGTCCATGGCCTCCCAGTAAGATAGCCTGGGGAAGGGCGTTGGAATCTCCACGTCCAGGATATCTTTGAAAAGGCCCTTCATGTACTCCTCCATCAGGGAGAAGATATCCTCCTCGGTCAAATAGCTCATCTCAATGTCCACTTGGGTAAACTCGGGCTGCCGGTCGGCCCTAAGATCCTCGTCCCTGAAACACTTTACTATCTGAAAATAACGGTCAAATCCGCTGATCATCAGTATCTGCTTGAAGATCTGGGGCGACTGGGGAAGGGCGTAGAAGGCCCCGGGGATTATTCTGCTCGGGACGAGAAAATCTCTGGCGCCCTCAGGGGTGGACAGGGTCAGCGCCGGGGTTTCTATCTCCAGAAACCCGCGGTCGGAGAGATAGTTTCTGGTGAACATGGCCAGCCTGTGTCGTATTCTCAGGTTTCGCTGCATTTTGTCGCGCCTGAGATCCAGGTACCTATGATGGAGGCGCAGGTGCTCCTCTACCTTGTCCGTGCCCCCGGAAATTTCGAAGGGCAGAGGCGCGGCAGGGGACAGAAGAAGAAAATCCTCCGCCACCACCTCCCATGCGCCGGTTTTCATAGAGGGGTTGACGGTTCCCTCAGGGCGGGGTCTGATTTTCCCCCGCACCGCGATTACAAATTCGCTCCTCAGGTCGCCCGCCCGGGCGTGAACTTCCGGAGTAAGCTCCGGGTTGAAGACCACCTGGACAATGCCCGTATGGTCCCACAACTCTATGAATATCAGCCCTCCCAGGTCCCGCCTTTTCCGCACCCAGCCGTTTACGGCGACGGGGATTTCTTCCCCGGGCTTTCCTGCCACCATGCCGCAGTAGAGGGTTCGTTTCCAGCTTTCGTCAAAGTTGCGCAGTTTTCCTTCCATAAAAAATTCTTCCTCTCAAAAAGGGCTGGGCTGTTTACTCTTCAAAGGACGCCAGCATATGTTTTATCACTCCGGGGGCATCGCCCCTGGGGATTTGAATCTGTTCGCCGGTGACCATGTTTTTAACGGCCACCGTATTACCGGCCAGCTCTTCCTCGCCCAGGATGCAGGTAAACCGCGCTTTTCTGGCTGATGCGGCCTTCATCTGGGATTTAATGCTTCTTTCGTTAAAATCCATGTCCGCGGAAATTCCGGCTCTCCTGAGCTGGTCCGTCAGGAGGAGAACGGAGTCCCTGGAGGGACCGTCGAGGGCAACGGCGAAGACGTCCAGCCCCGGCTCTTCCCCAAAGGAGCACCCCTGGTCCTCCATCACCATGACAATCCTGTCCATCCCGGCCGCGAAGCCCACTGCGGGCAGATGGGGCCCTCCGATGACCTCGGCAAGGTTGTCGTACCGTCCGCCGCCGCAGACGGCATTTTGGGCGCCCAGAGCGCCGGACAGGATTTCGTAGGCAGTCTTGGTATAGTAGTCCAGCCCCCTGACGAGGCGCTTGTCCAGATGATAGGCCGCTCCCATGCCGTCAAGGCTCTTCCTGACGGCGGCGAAGTGATCCGCGCACTCGGCGCATAGGCTGTCGAGGCCCGAAGGCGCTTCATCGGCGGCCTTTCCGCACGATTCATTCTTGCAGTCCAGAATTCTGAGAGGGTTTTTCTCAAGGCGGCCCCGGCAGGTGTCGCACAGGTCTTCCACTCTGGAGGCAAAATATTCGGTAAGTTTTTTTATGTAGCCGGGCCTGCATACAGGGCATCCCACCGAATTTATAACTACTTCAAGGTTTGAAAGACCCAGCCTGCGGAAGACCTCCAGGGCAAGGGCGATGGTCTCGGCGTCGGCAAGGGGCGAGGCGGAGCCAAGGCTCTCAAAATCAACCTGCCAGAACTGCCTGAACCGTCCCTTCTGAGGCCGCTCGTACCGGAACATGGGGCCGGCGCACCAGAGTTTGACAGGCTGCTGGAGAGAGCCCATTTTATTTTCGAGGTAGGAGCGGACCATAGAAGCCGTGGCCTCTGGCCTGAGGGTTATGCTGCGGCCGCCCTTATCGTTGAATGTGTACATTTCTTTATCCACCACGTCAGTACCGTCTCCTATCCCCCTGGCGAACAGTTCAGTGTGTTCAAAGACAGGGAGGTGAATTCCGGAATAGCCGAAATCCGCTGCGGTCCTGCCAAAAATCCCGAGGACGTAATCCCATTTCCAGTACTCCCCGGGAAGTATATCCCGCACTCCCTTGGGAGCGCTTATTTCCAACATAAAAATCTCCTCCTGCGGACCCCGGGCCATCTGTGTGCTGAGCTCCGGATATGTGTTATCAGAGAATAGTATACCCCACCGGAGGGCATCTTTAAACACCGCAGCCCCAGCATTTAAATGCCGGGGCTGCGGTGTTTTTAGCTTTTTTATCTTGATTCAAGCTGGAACTTGATCGCCGTCCTCTCTTCATCTTCGATGACGATCTTGGAAAAGGCCGGGATGCAGATGAGGTCTATACCGTTTGGCGCCACGTACCCACGGGCGATAGCGATGGACTTCACCGACTGATTTACGGCCCCCGCTCCTACTGCCTGCACTTCTACAGCGCCTTTTTCCCTGAGGACTGCTGCAATGGCGCCGGCGACGGATTTGGGCTGCGAATGAGCGGATACTTTGAGTACCTCCATAGAAAGGACCTCCTTTGCTGATTGACGACCTGCTTTGCGGCCAACTCTATATCCAAGGAATTATCCCTCGCCTGTAATCAACTCGAATAATTTTCGAACTATTATAAACACATTTGCCGATTTATTGCAAGAGGAAAGCCAATCTAGTTTAAATTAAATGAATTATACACCTTAAACAGGAGCACCGCCGCCCTTTCTGCGTTCTTTGATCTGCTTTTCAAGATCCTCAAGCCGGTTTATATCGTCCGGCTGGATCATTGAGAACAGCTTCTCCCTGAAGCTCCTTCCCAGCGTAGTCCGGTCCTGCCTGCCGCCTGACTTGTCGGCTACGCCGCCCCAGGAGATTTTATCCCTGCCGCCGTACAGATCGAAATCGGCAAGCCGTTCTCCGGCGGCGTCGTATTCCAGGCCCATAAGCATCTCTTTGATTTGAGCGGGAGGCAGGAAGGTGTAAAAGTTAAACCGATAGACTCTCACGGCCATTAGTATGTGAGCATAGTCCTTGCCCCAGCCCTCTCCCAGGACCATGCCGGCGTCAAGACTGTCGATAACTATCCGCAGTCTGTCGCAGTGACTTGAATAATCCCCCCAGGAGTCGTAAATCCTTATCTCAAGCTCATTCCACCGTCTATCCTCCAGCCCCTCGGTGAAATACCACAGCGCCCGGCTTCTGAGGGAGTCGAGCAGCTTCTCGAAAGAAACGCCCCGGACGTGGAGCACTTCGTCCGTTATGTCCCTGATAGCCAGAGGCCTGTTGAGGGGTTTAGCCGTGAAGCAGACCGCGATGCTGTCCTTCTCAGCGGGACCGAGGACTGATTTCAGCCTTTTGTTCTCAGCCTGAAAGTCCTTTTCAATCTGGCCGATAACCCGCTCCTTCTCCCCAAAAACCCTGAAAAAAATAAGACGGGGCATAAGGCGCACCGTCTTTGGAAGATATTCTCCCCCGCTGTTCAGCAGAAGAGCCAGTATTTCGTCAGGGGCAGCTTCGGCAAGGATAAATCTGCGGACTCCTTTCGCTCCCCCTCTGAACAACACCACCGACTGTCCCTCTCCCGCCCTTTCCACCGTCTCCTCCAGGGTGCGGCCGGTGCATGAAAACGAAGAGCGGATAAGGGACGCGATCTTTGCCTCGTCACCCGTTAGAAGCATTATGCGGGGTCCTCCCCGGACAATATGCAGCAAAACGCTCCCCTCCTCTGCTGTCTAAAGCCCTCTTTTTCTCTTTGCCAGCCTTCCGTCATCTACGTATCCCGGGTAGGGAAGGCAGAATATTTTTCCGCTGGACGGGATGATGACGTGAACGCCGGAGAGTCCGTTTAAAAAGAATGACCCCCCGGTCTCGCCGTGCTCCCGGTCGGGCTCATGTCCGAACAGGTTGTATTTCAGGGGAGGGCCGTCGAGGCCTCGTCTGTCATGGCTGAGGTTGAAGCCTTCCCCGCAGAGTTCGATCCTTCCCTTTTCACGGAAAACCAGGCTTTCAGGGAAAACTTCCTTCACGGTAGGTTCGTGATCATGATTCCCCGTGACGAAAACCAGGCCGGGCCCGCCGCAGTCCGCAAGGGCGCTTTTGAGCTCCATCAGTTTTGCCCTGTATCTGGGCAGTTCCCGGGGCGATAATTCGAGCTTTACGTCGTCCGCAAGGTCTCCGGTATGCACAATCCACCTTGGGGCAAGGGTTCTGACCAGTTTTCCCAGGGCTCCGTAGACCGTGGAGGGGGTGTCGGAGATATGGAGGATGATCTCTCCCTCCGCGCTTTTAGCCTCCGCCGGGATGTATATTCCGAAAAAGATGCCGTACAGGGGCATCCACCATTTTTCTTTCATGATGCGATCTCCTCTTTTCCTCCGAATTCTACCACGTTATGGCCCCTCTTTATTGCGCCGTGCTAGAATAATAAAAAAAGATCCGGAGGTTCTTTATGAACGACTTATTAGCCGGCCGCATCTCCTCGGAAATGAAGATCGGGCTTCCCGCAGTGGAGGCGACCCTTGCCCTTCTTGAGGAAGGCGGGACTGTTCCGTTTATTGCCCGTTACCGCAAGGAGGCCACCGGGGGCCTGGACGAAGAGAGCATTATCGCCATAAGAGACCGCCATGAACGCCTGGTCGAGCTCGAGGCGAGAAAAAAAGCGATCACGGGCTCCCTGACGGAGAGAGGCCTTCTTACCCCGGAGCTTGAGGGAGAAATTAAAAACGCCCCGTCCCTGGCCCTTCTTGAGGACATCTATCTGCCCTACAGGCCCAAAAGAAGGACCAGGGCTTCCATAGCAGCGGAAAAAGGGCTGTCGCCCCTGGCGGACCTTCTTATGAATCAGGGCGGTTCGGACCCGTCCGCCTTAGCCCGCCCCTTTATCTCCGAAGAAAAAGGCGTCGCCTCCGAAGAGGAAGCCCTCCAGGGGGCGAAGGATATTATCGCGGAGCGGGTGAGCGAACACGGCGGGTCAAGGGCAAGAATGCGGCTGCTGTTCGGCAGGCGGGGAAGAATTAAAAGCTCCGTCGCCAAGGGAAGGGAAGAGGAAGGGGCAAACTTCAGGGACTATTTCTCCTGGGAGGAGGCCGCGGCTCCCGCGCCCTCCCATCGGGTGCTGGCCATGTTTCGGGGTGAGAAGGAGAAGATGTTGACCATCTCCCTGCTTCCCCCTGAGGACGAGGCCCTGGATATACTGACGGCGCTTTTCGTCAAAGGGCAAGGCCCTGACTCGGAGCTGGTCAAAGAGGCGGTCGTCGACGGATACCGGCGTCTGCTCGCCCCCTCCATGGAGACGGAGCTCAGAAGCGCCCTTAAAAAGAAGGCCGACCGGGATGCGATCTCCGTCTTCGAGAAAAACGTTAGAGAGGTACTGCTGGCGCCGCCCCTGGGGCCTAAAAATATTCTGGCCCTCGACCCCGGTTTCAGGACAGGGTGCAAATTTGTCTGCCTCAACCGCCAGGGAGACCTTCTCCACCACGGAGTCATCTACCCCCACCCTCCCCGGGGAGACGAGGCGGAAAGCGCCGCCATAATCCGTAAGGTCGCCGGAGAGTACGATATTGAGGCTATCGCCATTGGCAACGGCACGGCCGGACGAGAGACGGAAAGGTTTATCAGGGGACTGGGGCTGCCCTCCTCCATAATTATCACCATGGTAAACGAGAGCGGCGCGTCGATTTACTCCGCCTCGGAGACGGCCCGCAGGGAATTTCCGGACCACGATATCACCGTCAGGGGGGCTGTTTCCATTGGGCGGAGGCTTCTGGATCCCCTGTCCGAGCTTGTAAAAATCGATCCCGGCGCCATAGGCGTCGGCCAGTACCAGCACGACGTGGATCAGAAGGAGCTGAAAAAAGCCCTGGACGGAGTGGTGGAGTTTTGCGTAAACGCCGTAGGAGTCGACCTAAACACCGCCAGCCGGGAGCTTCTTTCCTCGGTGGCGGGCATAGGCCCGGCGGCGGCCGGACGCATTGTTGAGTTCAGGGAGGCAAAGGGACCCTTTTCCTCCAGAAAAGAACTTCTCAACGTGCCCAGGCTCGGCCCTAAGACCTTCGAGCAGGCGGCGGGGTTTCTGAGGATTAACGGCGGCGTCAACCCCCTGGACGGCAGCGCCGTTCACCCGGAGAGATACGGCATCGTTGAAAAGATGTCGTCGGACCTGGGCTGCACAGTGAGAGAGCTTATGGGTAATCCTGAAAAGCGGCGTCTGATAAGGGCTGAAGACTATATCTCCGGCGACGCCGGACTCCCTACCCTGACCGATATTCTGGCAGAGCTGGAGAGGCCCGGCAGGGACCCGAGACAGGCTTTCGAAACTTTCTCCTTCGCCGATGGGATTGAAAAGATCGACGACCTTTCTCCCGGCATGACCCTGCCAGGAGTAGTGACCAACGTCACCTCTTTCGGCGCTTTCGTAGATATCGGGGTGCACCAGGACGGCCTTGTCCACATAAAAAAACTCCCCGGAGGAGAACGGGGCGTGAGGCCCGGACAGAGGGTGGAAGTCGTCGTTCTTGGGGTGGACCTGGAGAGAAAGAGGATATCTCTGTCCATGAATAAAAAAACCGGGACCAGGAAAAATGACCGGGCCTAAAGTCATAGTCATCGGAGGAGGGGCGGCGGGCATGATCGCCGCCGGCCGGGCCGCGGAGGCGGGCGCTCGCGTGACGCTGGTGGAGAAAAATCAGACCCTGGGCGCGAAGCTGATGCTCAGCGGCAGGGGACGTTGCAATCTGACCAGCGCGGAAGAGGATATGGATAACTTCCTGGACGCCTACGGGCCCAACGGGAAATTTTTATACTCCGCGTTTTCCCGGTTCGGCCCGGCGGAGACCCTCCGGTTCTTCTCATCCCTGGGACTGGAGACAAAAGTGGAACGGGGAAAGAGGGTTTTTCCCGCAAAAGGGGGCGCAGAGAAGGTAATCAACTGCCTTTTTGATTATTTAAAACGGGGACGGGTCGCCATTTTAAGAAACAGAGAGGCCCTCAACCTGGAGATAAGGGACGGGAAAGCCGTCCGGTTCATCCTCAGGGGTGAGGAGCTGGAAGGAGACGCCTTTATCATCTGTACGGGCGGCAAATCCTTTCCCAAAACTGGATCTACGGGCGACGGCTACAGGTTCGCGAAGCGGGCGGGGCACCATATTATTCCTCCGGCGCCGGCCCTCTGCCCCGTCAGGCTGGCTGAAAAATGGCCCCTTCAGGCCAGGGGGCTGAACCTTAGAAACGTCTCCCTCTCCCTGATAAAGGACGGCAGCGTTATATCAAAAAAATTCGGCGAGCTGCTTCTCACCCACTTCGGCATCAGCGGCCCCATTGCCATGGACATGAGCCGGGAGATAGAAGAGGCCTCCGCCTCCGGCGACGCCGCCCTTCTGCTGGACCTTAAGCCCGCCCTTTCAAGGGAAGTGCTGACAGCCCGGATAGGCAGAGATTTCGAAAAATATTCCGGGATGATGTTTAAGGACAGCCTTAAGGATTTGCTGCCCAGAGGACTCATCCCCGTTATGGTTGAAAAGTCCTCCGTGCCCCCGGAAAAAAAGGTGCGCTACGTTTCGGCTGAAGAAAAAGAGGAGCTTGCGGGGCTGATGAAGGAGCTTCCCCTTACGCCCCGGGGCCTTCTTGGCTTCGACTGGTCCATTGTCACCGCCGGGGGGGTGGACCTGAAGGAAGTGGACCCCCGAACCATGGCGTCAAGACTGGTCGACAACATTTTTTTTGCGGGAGAAATTCTCGATCTGGACGGGCCGTCGGGAGGCTTCAACCTCCAGGCCTGCTGGAGCGCGGGCTACATTGCGGGAGAAAACGCGGCCGCGATCAGGACCACAGAATCCCGGCGGGAGGAAGCATGAGGCCCACGCTCCGCCGGCTGCTAATATCAGGGATCCTGCTTCTACTGCTGCACTGGGCCGCGCCTGCGGCCCAGCCTGCAACACGCCCCGCCATGCCCGTTCCCAGGGTTGTTATTCTTCACTCCTTGTCCGCCGATGACGAATGGACCCGACAGATGACCGAAGGCGCCGTGTCAGCTCTCTCCGAAGGGGCCGGGGGAGCCGAGATCTTCATAGAGTTTATGGACGCGGTCGGAAAATTTGGCGCCCCGGGCGGGGAAACTTTCAAAAATCTTATGGAGGCAAAATATGCCTCGCTCCCTCCCGCCCTTGTAATTGCCGCAGGAAACGAGGCGTTCAATTTTGCGGCAGGCAGGGGGAATCCCGCCTTCAAAGGCGCCTCCCTGATATTTTGCGGCCTGGACAGGGAGCTTTTCCATCATTTAATCAAAGACGCTCCGATGACGGGGATCTACTCCACCTCCCCCCATGCCCTTCTTCTGTCTGAGATTGAGCGCATACATCCAGGAGCTCCCATACTTTTCGTTTCCCGGAGCTCTCCCACCGGGATCAGGGATTTTTCCAGGTTCAGTGCGGGAGCCCTGAAGATCGAAGAAGGAATAAAGCTCATGTCCGCCCCGGATTATTCCGATGAAACCCTGAAGGACCTTCTGGACGGCCTTCCGCCGAACGGGGTAATCATCCTGGGATCTCACCCGTCGGCGACGGAAGAGGGCAGGAGGATGACCGGCGACCTGGTCTCCTTTGTTTCAGGCAATTCACCTCTGCCGGTCTATACTCTTGACGAGTGCGGCGTTCTTTACGGCGCCGCGGGCAGCCTTCATTGGAACGGATTCGAAATGGGCAAAAGAGCGGGGGAGATGGCGGCGGAATTTCTGTCAGGTAAACCCATGGGCGATATTCCCCCTGAATTCTCCATCAATTACCGCATGGCTTTTGACTACGGGCAGATGAAGCGCCGGTCCATCCCCCTGAGCAGTCTTGCAGAGGACTCCCTCCTGCTCAATGATCCCCTCGAAATAGTCGGGCGTTTTCTGCCCACAGTTCTCGCGTATTCCGGAATTTCTGTCCTTCTCTTCATACTGGCCTTTTTTTTAAGGGGCAGAATAAACACCAGAAAGAAGGCGGAAAAAGAGCTGGCAAAGAGAACCGAAAACTGGAAACAGTTGTTTCAAAACTCCCCCGAGGGCATAATTGTTTACGACGAATCGGGGATGATACTGGAGACGAACCATACTTTCCGGACCATCTTCGCCCTTTCCGAAAAAGAACTCCTTGAAGGAGCGCAGATACATACCCTGCTGCCCTGGGACAGAGGCGAGCTCCGGCCTGAGGAATTTTTCCCAGCGGGAAAAACCGCGCTCCGGGAAGCAGCCATTGCCGACAGGGACGGCGCGCTGGTTCATGGGACACATCTGCCCTTTCTCATCGCCGCGGAGCCTCAAAAGGTCTACTGCTCCCTTATAGAGGATATAAGCGAAAGAAAAAGGATGAGCGAGCTTCTCAGGCACAAGAGCCGGTACCAGCAGTCTCTTTCCTCAATTTCAATCCGGTTCCTCCTGGGGCCGGATTATGGAGAGACGATGGAATTATCGTTGCGGGAAATTCTGGCGTTTTCAGGGGCCGAATCCGGCGCTATATTCCGATATTCAGAAAAAAACGGGCTTCTCGTGCCGGAATCGGAAGTTTTGAGCCGGCCTGAAAGTCCTTCGCTAATTGATCTTTTTCCTTCAGCCCCCGAAGAGACTATTCTGTGGGAGGCCTCCATACTCAGAGACGGAGGGGTAAAACCGGTAACATTTTCTCTTGACAGACATATGGTGATGGGAAGAAGCCCGTGGCGGCGTCTTGCGGCAAGGGGTGCGTCCTTCGTGTCCATTATGCCGTTGACCGGCATGAATGAGATCCTGGGAATCCTGGTTCTGGCCGATCCGGATGAAAGCTGGAAATACGAGGGATTGGAGACTGCCTTTAACTTTCTTGGAAATTCTCTGGCGACAGCCATGGAACAGCACCGGGACAAAATTTCCCTTGAAAATAACCGCCGGGTAATCAGCGAACGGTTTGCCGGCATTATTACGGCTCTGTGTCAGGTAAGCGAACTTAGAGACGTAACCACCTCGGGGCATCAGAAAAAGGTGTCAGCCCTGGCGGAGAACATTGCCGGCAGGCTGGGACTGTCGGGGGAAGCCCTGTCGGCAGTCAGGTACTCGGGGCTTTTGCACGATATAGGAAAACTTTATATCCCTGCGGAGATCCTGTCCAAACCTTCGGCTCTCACTCAGGCAGAGTACGATCTTGTAAAAAAACACCCGGAATACGGCAGGGATATTCTGTCGCCCCTGGATTTTCCGTGGCCTCTTGCCAAAATCATTCTCCAGCATCATGAGAGAATTGACGGCAGCGGCTATCCGGATGGGCTCAGGAAAGACGAGATCTCAATTGAAGCCCGCATTCTGGCCGTGGCAGACTCCTTCGACGCCATGACCTCCGACCGCCCCTACAGAGAGAAAATGTCTACTTCAAGGGCCATGGCGGAAATAAGGTTTTTATCCGGCCGGGCCTACGACCCGGACGTGGTTAGGGCCCTTGAATCCTATCTTGAGAGCGGGCCGGCTTAGGGAGAAAAACAGGGAGGCGGCCTTTCGGTGCGCCTCCCTTCATTTCAGAATCTTTATTTCGACGCCATGTACTGGGCCAGTTCGAGAGTCCTGGCCGCATAGCCGTATTCATTGTCGTACCAGATCATTACCTTGACGACGTTGCCCATAATTGATTTTGTGGAGAGGCCGTCGACTATGCCGGAGTGGGGATTGCCCACGATATCGGCGGAGACAAGCTCGTCCTCGCTGTACTCCAGGATTCCCTTCAGCCTGCCCGCAGCGGCGGCCTTGAGGGCTTCGTTGACGTCCTTGTCGTCGGCGTCGTTTTTAAAATGAATCACCAGGTCCGACAGGGATCCGTCGGCGACGGGCACTCTTACGGCGGACATGCTCATCTTGCCGTTTAGGTCGGGGAAGAGGGGGATGAGGGCCTTGGCCGCTCCCGTAGACGCCGGGATAATCGAAAGGCCGGCCGCCCTGTTTTTTCTCTGCCCGCCCTTGGGCATATCCATCAGCCTCTGACTGGGCGTGTAGGCGTGGATGGTGGTTCCCATAAGGTAGTCGATTCCGAAGGCGTCGTTCAGGACTTTGATGGAGGGCGCAATGGAGTTTGTAGTGCAGGACGCGTTGGAGACCACATCGTGCTTCGCGGAGTCGTACAGGTCCTCGTTTACGCCCATCACCACGGAGAGATCCGCATCGGGGGACGGCGCGCTTATGATTACCTTCTTCGCCCCCGCCTGCATGTGAAGGCCTGCCTGTTCCTTCTTGGTGAAGGCGCCCGTGCACTCCAGCACAATGTCCACGCCCAGATCCTTCCACGGAAGCTTTAACGGATCCCGCTCCCCCAGAAGCGGGAGTTTTATGCCGTCAAGGATAAGGGACGAGTCGTCGTATTCGACGGGAAACCTGGCCCTGCCATGAATTGAATCATACTTGATGAAATAGGCCATCTCTTCGGTAGTAGACGGCTTGTTCAGGGCAACGATTTCTATATCGCCAGGCTTTTCTTCAATATATCTGCGGAGAACCAGCCGGCCGATTCTGCCGAGCCCGTTTATTGCCACTCTCTTCATAAGCTGCACCTCCATAAAGGTTAATGTTATTAAGCTGCTTTGTCATGAATATCTTAGCACAAAATTGGAATTTCGCTAACTCCGCTCCGGGTGATTTCTCCGCCTCCGGGCGGATATAAGCCACACCCCCGCCGCGGCGGTGACGGGAATGGCGAGCAGCAGGCCCACCGTACCTGAAACGCTCCGCAAAATTTCCTGGGCAATGTGGGGGTCGTTAAGCAACCCGATAAAGTCGGCTCCCTCCGTAGCGATAAGGACCACGAAGGGGAGCGAGCTTCCGAGATAGGCCAGGATAAGGGTGTTTATCATGCTGCCCAGGACGTCTTTTCCTACCCCGATTCCCGCCTGCCAAAGTCTTTTGGACGATATAGAAGGATCATAGGCGTACAGCTCTCCCATTGCGGAGGTTACCGACACAGCCACGTCCAGGACGGCGCCGATGGACCCTATCATCACCGCCGCAAGGAGCAGCCCCTTAAGGGAGAGGTCAGGCGAAGCGGACGCCAGCAACACGGCGCTGTCGCTCTCAAGTCCGGTGAGCTGCCACAGCACTACCATGAACCATCCGGTAAGGGAGGCGCCTACGGCTCCCCCGAGGGCCCCTATAACAGGGATTAATCTTAATTCTTTTTTGCTTATCACAAAGTAGCAGGTAACCGCCGACACCACCCCTATGGCGATAATTGCCGAAGGGACGGGACTGCCGCCGGAGGCGATCCGCGGAACCAGCCAGCCGATAAGAAAGAGGAGAGAGAGAAAGAGCCCGGCGAGAGCGTTAAAACCCGATCTTCCTGCAAGGATCACAAGCACGCCGCAGGCGAAGACGATAAAGCCTACTACACCGGGGATTCTGTATCTGTCGCTGATGGAATACTGCACGGTTCCGTCGTCAAAACGGTCTGCCAGCAGAAGATAGCTTCTGCCTGGGATGAGGTCGAGCCTGCTGTCCACTAACCTCATCACCTCGACTTCTTCCCGGATCCCCTCCTGTTTCCCGCTTCTGTGCCTGATGGCCAGCCGGACGAATTCGCTCTCCCAGGCGCCTTCAAAACTGGCTTCAGGGTCGATCCTGATTCCAAGAACTTCTTCGACAACTACCACAGACGAGTCTCCGGAGCTCCACCGGGAGAGAACAAATCGATCGGCGCCCGCCGAAACGGCCCATACGATTGCCGCAAGGAGAACCGAAGACAGGAAAACATACTGTCCATACCTTTTCATATTTTATACGACCTTCCTGTACTCTCCCCGCCCGGGGGGAGATTGGAGGGGTCCTACCCCTCCGCGGCGACAAATTCTTCCAGGCCCAGGGACCTTATCTTATCGGGCAGAGGCTCACCTTCCTCAGACCAGCCCCGCTCCCGGTAGTACTCTTTCAGCTGGGCTTCAAGATCGGGCAGATAACAGGGAGAGCCCCCCGTACCCCTGGGCTCTTTCAGGATTCTCCCGGGAAGGGAGTCGTCCTCCTTTGAAAGGCCGCAGGCCATGTTGAAGAGTTTTTTGAGGTTGAAGATACGCTCGCCCGCCTTAAGCAGCTCCGGTCCGTCCATGTCCCAGCCAGTAATGCCGTTCAGCCATGCGAGAAGGTCCTCCACCCTGGTCAAGGCGATAGGAAATTTGCACATTTTGAGGGAGTCGAGCACTCCCATTAAATTCTGGAAGCCCACGTTCAGCTTTCCCTTGCCCTCATCCACGGTCCTGTCCAGGACGGCGTCCACCCCCAGATCAGGGTAGACGGCGCTCCTCTCGAAAGAGTAGGAAAACCCGGCCAGATGACACGCTCCCCGGTTGGAGGTGGCGTACCCTGCCGCCAGGCTCTTGTAGCACCGGGGATCATGAGCGGGCATATCCATTCCCTTGGAATGCATGGCGTAGCGCTCTGATCCGCGGCCTATCTCCTCCGCCGCCTTCTTTGTTCCCCGGGACAACACTTTGCCAAAGCCTTTCTTCTCACAAATATCCGACAGCAGCCTCAACATGGCCTCTCCGTCGCCCCAGTTCAGAGGGTACCCTACCGTAGTTTCGTCTATGATCCCCCGTTCAAACAGCTCCATAGAAAAAGCCACTGCCGACCCGCCGGAAATAGTGTCTATCCCCATGCGGTTGCAAAGGTCGTTTCCTCTTCCAATGGCTTTGAGATCGCTGATCAGACAGTTGCTGCCAAGCATTCCGATGGTTTCGTACTCGGGACCCGCCCCGTAAATTCCATCGAAGGCCACGTCCCTGCCGCAGCGTATGGGACAGGCAGTGCATCCCCAGTTGCCCGTGAGGATCGTCTCCGCCATAGCCTCCCCCGTTATGGTCTTCACTTCTTCGCTCCAGCTTCCCATGCTCCAGTTCTTGAGAGGCAGGTCGCCGTTTTGTTCCGCCAGGGCAACTCCTCCCGGGGTTCCGAAGCGGGTCATGGCGCCCATCTTCTCCACATAGAGCTTTGCCTTTTCCGCCGACTTCTCCCTCACTGCCTTTTCGTCCGCCATAACGGCTCTGCCGTCACCTCTGGCCACGATGGCCTTCAGGTTTTTCGACCCCATTACAGCGCCCATGCCTCCCCGGCCCGCCGCCCTGGCGTTTCGTCCGTCGTGCATGATATTGGCCAATAGAACCGACCGCTCGCCGGCGGGCCCTATACATGCGACGGCCGCCGATTTTCCTTCCAGCTCCATGAGCGCTTCCTCGGTTTCGAAGGTGTCTTTGCCCCACAAAAAGGCGCCATCCCTGATCTCGATGCGGCCGTTGACCACCGCCCCGTATACGGGAGACGATGCCTTTCCGAGGAAGATCAGGCCGTCGTAGCCCGCTCTCTTGAGGTGATAGCCGAAAGTTCCCCCGCAGTCCGATTCGCCGAAGGCGTCAGTGAGAGGTGATCTGCTTAAAATCTGATGTCTGCCCGACGTGGGGATTCCCGTGCCCTGAAAGGGGCCATTCATAAAAATAAGCGGATTTTCAGGGGACAAAGGGTCCGTGCTGTGAGCTCCGTATTTGAATAAGAAATAAACGCCCAGACCTGAGCCGCCTATATATTTCCTGAGCAGGTCGTCCGAAATAAGCATGTCCTCCGACGTCCCCGAGGTAAGGTCAATAACTCCCACTTTCATTTTCATCTGCTGCTCATTCCTTTCTGCAGAATCCCTGCTATTTCAGGAATATGATTCCCGCTCCTCCCGCCGCCAGGAGAAGAAGCTGGGGATACTTTTTAAAAAAGCCGATCTGGGACGCCCCAAATACCGCAATAGTGAACACCCAAAGGCGGCCGTCCTCCTTCAGGGGGCGCATCACCATCCAGAAAGCGCTCAGAATCATGGCAGCCACTACCGGCCTGAGAGCTTTCTGAATTTTTTCAAAACGAGCTCCCAGGCGGCCCGAAGCCCTGTAGATCACCCAGGCCGCCGCCGCGATAAGGGCCATAGGCGCCGCCGCTACGGCAATAGTGGCAACCAGAGCCCCGGCAAAACCTCCGACCCGATAGCCCACGTAGGTAGCCGCATTGAGGGCGACAGGGCCGGGAGTCATCTGGGCAAGGGATACTACTTCGGCGAACTCCCTCTCTGTCAGCCAGCCATAGGTGAGGACAAGCTCATGATGGATAAACGGTATGGTAGCAAGTCCACCGCCGAAGGCCCCGAGGCCTATCCGGGCGAAAGCAGCCGCCAAAACTCCCAGAATCATCATGAGGGCCGCCCAGCTCCAAGAAGAAGACGAACTGACAATCCTGCGGCAACGGCAATAAACGGATGAATGCTGAAGCCCATAAGAAGAGATGAAGTCAGCAAAACGACGACCACGTCCTTCCAGCCGCCGGAGACCGCTATTTTAAGCATGCTGTAAACCACGCCGCCGATGATCACCACCACTGCGCACCCGGCGCCGGTGAAAAAGGAGCTTGCGATAGGGTGGCCGATATGGAGGATCAGCAGTCTGGCCAGAAAAAGGATTGTCAAAAAAGGGGGGAGGATCGTCCCGCAAACTGCTGCAACGGCCCCCCGTATGCCGGCCATTTTAACTCCCGCCAAAAGGGCGAGGTTTACGGCTATGGGGCCGGGAAAGGCCGTTGTAAAGACCATCATGTCTATAATTTCCTCCGGCTGAAACCGGCCTGAATTCCTCATCTCTTTTTCCAGGAGACCCATCATCACGATTCCCCCGCCGAAGGTCAGGGCGCCGAGACGCAGAAACAGAAAAAAAACCTTTGTCGGCGGCATGGACGAAGGGCGCCCTCCCTTATTCAGGACTTCTTCATTGCAATTCATAACAACCGCAAATCCATTTTCTAATGAAAAGCCGCAAGTATGGCCGTAATCTGCCTCTGAATCAGCCCGTTGTACTTGCCCCTCCGGTAGTCTATATTCATACAGCTTCTTTCACCCGGGTCCGCGTCGTCCATCATCTGTTTCAATTCGTCAGGATGTTCCACGAATTTGCCCCTGATGCCCATCCCTTCATCGAAGAAAAGCAGCGTGGGAATTTTCGCGACTCCCGTCGCGGCCTCCAGCTCTTTCCTAAACGGCTCCCTCTCAAACACCGCGAGCCGGATAAGAGGATTAAGGTCCGCCGCTCTTTTCAGGAAAGGCATGGCCACCACTGTATCGGGGCAGTAGATTTCCGCGAAAGCCGCCAAAAGCACCGGCTCATTTACCCGAAGGGCCGCTTCTTCGAATTCCGGGGAGAAGACGGCCTTGTCGCAGGCCCGTTTTTGCCTGTCCCTCTCCTCCTCGTACCCTTTAAGAAAATACTCTTCCAGAGAGTATCCCTTTGAAAAGTCAACCATGGTGAATCTCACCCCCAAAAACAGCTAAATATTCCGGATATTATCTCACAGATTCCTCTTCAGAGTCGATTCCCGTCCCCCGCGCCTTATGCAGATTGCCTCTGAACCAGGAAAAAAACACGCCGATGAAACACACCGCCGACGAGATTGAAAAGCTGATCCTGACCACGGAAAGAAAATCGCCGTACCGTTCAGACGTTATCTGTTCCTCACCGATAAACAGAGAAAATATTATGGCAATAATTGTCATGCTTCCCATTTGGCCAAGAACTCTCATAGTCCCCACTGCCCCGGAGGCCGCTCCGTAAAATCTGGCCGGCACGGAGCTCATTATGGCGTTAGTGTTGGGCGAGGAGAAGAAGGCAAAGCCCAGGCCCAACAGAATAAGGGCTGCGTAGATAAGCACCACGGGCGTATTCCATCCCAAAAAGGAGAAGATAAAAAGGCCAAGAGCTGTGGAGAACATGCCGCCCGAGGCAAGCAGTCCCGGTTCAATTCTGTCTGAGAGCCTCCCGGCAAGGGGGGAGAGAAAGGCCTGAAGCAGAGGCTGGGTTACCATGATCAGCCCCGCCCCGCTGGGAGACAGCGCCTTGATATACTGCAGGTACAGGCTCAGCAGAAAAGCCACGGAGTAAGTGGCGGCGTAATTTATAAGAGCCGCGACGTTTGAGAAGGCAAACACTCTGTTGCCGGAGAAGAGGCGCACGTCGAACAGGGGCTCCTCGCTGCGGAGCATCCGCCTCAAAAAGGCGGCGAAAAGCAGCAGCCCCGCCGCGGAGATAATCCACCCCGGCCCCGACGGCAGAATGGACGCCCCGTACATGACAGCCACCAGGGAAGTCCCGTAAATGAGGAAGCCGGGCAGGTCAAAGCCCTTGCTGCTTCCCTCCCGCCATTCGAAGGGGACTCTGGTCTTCAGAAGGAGGACGGCGGCGAGGCCCAGGGCCCCGTTAAGGAAGAAAACGGAAGGCCAACCGAGAGCGGATATAATAAGGCCTCCGAAGAAGGGGCCTGCCGATGAGCCCAGGTAGATGGACGCCGCATTGACGCCCAGGGCCTTCCCCCTCTCCGACGCGGGGAAGACGGACGTAAGGATTGCCATGCTCATGGTCAGCATAAGAGAGCCTCCGGCGCCCTGCACCGCTCTGAGGCACAGAAAGAGAACGATGTTGGGCATGAGAGGGCCCAGGATAGAGGAAATGATAAAAACCCAGATGCCAACCATGAGGACTTTCTTCCGCCCCCAGATATCGCCCATCTTTCCGGACGGGACCAGGAACACTCCCGACGAAAGAAGGTACGAAGTGGCCACCCAGCTCAACCATACGGCGCCGGCGCCATAGACTTTCTGTATGGAAGGAAGGGCGATATTTACTGAAGACAGCATGAAGGCGGGCAGAAAGGAAGTCAGCGCCGACACTGCAAGGACAATCTTTTTTGACGTATCCGGAGGCGAAGCTAAAGCGGTCATCTTAAGGCAACACTCTCTCTGCATTAGGGTGGAGCTCAAAGAATACCATATATATTATATTTAAGGCAATTTAAAACGTTGTCCACCCTGGCCAGGGGAGCCCGTTTTAAACGCCGCGGCCCCGCCCGCCGTCAGTTGCCGCTTTTGATCCGGTCCGTGATGCGTTCGAACTCCTTTATAAGCTCCTGGTCGTAGGCCAGAGACAGGTCGGGCACGACAAAACCGAAGATCCCATCAAGGGTGGTCATGGATATCTGAATGAGGGATATCAGATCGGTTCCCGTTTTAACCGTGTCATAGGTATTCTTGGCCACGAAGTAGTCTTTTTTCAGTTTTTCGGCAGCTCCCCTGAGGGCGTTCTCCTGGCCTCTCAGGTATTTTCTGTAAAGCTCGGCCGTCATCACGGTCCGCTCGTTGGCCCCCACGTTGGCCTCCAGAACCAGCCGGTTTTTGTCGTCCCGTCCCGTGGCGGCCAGCATCTGTTTTGCCTCGCTCCCAAGCCGCCTGGCGTTTTTTATAATCTCCTCCAGCCGGGGGATGTACTCCCTGCCGATTCTTCCCAGGGCGTTAAGGTTCGCCTGCAGGTACAGGTCCGTAAGAACCATGTGGACCCCCGTGTACTTTCTGGCTGCCTGGACGGTCCCCTGCCCTTCTTCGATCAGTTTCACTATCTGAAGGTTGATTTTTTTTATGGTGTCCGCCGCCAGCATGAGATGGATAATATCGTCGCCGCTAACGCTGGAAAGAAGCACATCGAGCCTGCTGCCCCCTGCGTCGACGCCCAGCTCGGCAAGAGACCGGGAGATGGCCGTCTTCAGCTCCTCTTTACGGGCCGTGTTATTTTTTATCTCCTCCCGGAGGTCCGCTATTTTTCCGTCTATCTTGCCCCGGGTTTTCTTGACGGGATTCCAGGATTTCTCGGGGGCGGTGATCCTGTCCTTCAGGAGCAGCTCTATTTCGTCCCCCGCCTGCTCTATCTTGATCTGGAGAAAATTGTACTCCTGCCTGACGTTATTGAGTTCAGATCCTGTGAGGATAGTAAAAATACTGTCGAGAAGCTCCTCGTATTTTTTTCTGTTGGATTGTTTATCCTCCCCGAAGAAGCTGGAATCGGGAAGATCTTTCGAGCGGTCAAAGACTTCCAGCGACTTCTCGAGCTTCGGCAGAGCCTTGTTCCAGATTTTCGCGAAAAAAGGATCGCTCTCTCCCCAAGCCGGCAGGGCGGAGGATAGGACCAGACATAAAAGCATAACAAGCGGGGCGTTTCGTTTCATCAGAATCACCTCAAGGCAGTAATCTATCACAAACACCGATACGGGACAGTCGGCAAACTGCTTATCTTTCTTCTTTAGCGGGAGCAGCTAAAATACAATGGTATTATATGGCAGAAACCAAGAATTTGCCCGCCGAAGGTGATCGATATATTTAAAAAGCAAGCGTTCTGATTCAGTTCGCCGGACCTGCCCGCCAGGGCAGGACGGCTTCACGAAAATAAGATCCATAAAAAAGGGGGATAAAAATGCCAGCAGTAATGAGCAAGACCGACGGCGCCATAGGAACTGTTACGCTGAACCGCCCCGAGGCCATGAACACCTTTAACGAGGAGCTCGCGGCAGGCCTCAATGAATCGCTCCTGAAGATGGAGTCGGACGAAAGCGTACGAGTGGTGGTTATAGAGGGCTCGGGGAAGAATTTTTCCACCGGGATTGATCTTAAAGAATATCTTTCTAAAGAAAGACATGAGATCAGAGAGTTTTTATCGAAGATGAACGTCCACAACCACACCCTGGCAGCCATGACAAAACCCGTAATAGCCTCCGTTCACGGCTATGCCCTGGCCAACGGGACCGGGCTGGCCCTGGCTTGCGACTTTGTGGTGGCCTCCGAGGATGCCCAGTTCGGCACAACGGCAGTCAATGTGGGGCTGATCTGCCTTGAGCCGGGCTATCAGCTGGCTCGGTGGATTGGAGAAAAACGGGCCCTTCAGTACGTGTTAACCGGAGACCTTATCTCAGCGACCAGGGGGAAGGAGCTGGGTTTTGTCTGGGCCACGGCGGAAAAAGAAAAACTCGCCGATACGACTTTTGAGCTTGCCGGTCGGCTGGCCGCCAAGAGCCGTCTCTCAGTAAAAACCGGAAGGCGGGGGTTTGCCGCCATGTCCGGCCTGCCGCTGCAAAGAGCAGTGGAGGTGGGCGGGGAATTTTTCGCCGCCCTGGCCTCGTCAGAGGACGGCAGGGAAGGGGTGGAGGCCTTCCTTGGCAAGCGGGCGCCGTCCTTCAGGGGACGATAAAGATGCCATTGTCTGCGGACCCGCCCGAAAAAGAAGGAGGGTCCGCAGAAAATTCATTTATGGAAACAGATCGGTGCTCAGGTATTTAAGCCCCGAGTCGCAGGCCAGGAAGACTATTGAGTTCCCGGCCTCCCTGCCCCGAAGGAGGGCTGCGGCGGCCTGGAGATTGGCGCCGGAGGAAAACCCCGCAAAGATTCCCTCATATTTTGCAAGAGCCCTCGCTCCTTCGGCGGCTTCTTCGTCACTTACCGTAAGATAGCCCTCCACCAGGTCCGGGTCGATGAAAGGCAGGTCTCTGCTGTAGCCGCCGCCCTGAATTTTATGGTTGGGATTGGAGATCTCCTTACCTGCCAGCCAGGGGGCGGATTCGGGCTCCACCACATAGCAGCGCGTCGCCGGATTACGTTTCTTCAGCGCCCGGGAACACCCCTCGAAGGATCCCCCTGTTCCGACAAAATCCACAAAGGCATCGATCCTCCCCTCCGCCTGCTCCCATATCTCCTCCCCCGTGCCGAACTCATGAGCCCTTATATTTCCCTCCAGGGCAAACTGATCTGTCCTGAAGGCGCCTCTCTCCTTAACCAGACGGCGAGTTTCCTCCTCCACCAGGTTCAAATCCTCTCCGGACACCTGTCCCGGGGGCGAGTGAGGCGCCTGGTCGACGAGGACGACTTCAGCTCCCAGAGCAGACATCATCCGCGCCCTCTCCATGGAATTGCCCCTGGACATGACGGCGGTAAAGGGATAGCCCTTGACCGCGCAAACGATGGCAAGCCCCGTTCCGGTGTTTCCGCTGGTAAGCTCCACCACGCTTTGCCCGGGCGAAAGTTCGCCGGAGGCCTCCGCCTCCCCGATCATTCTCAGGGCGATTCTGTCCTTTTTGCTGAAGCCCGGGTTCAGGTACTCCAGCTTTGCGTAGAGCGTTCCGCATAGGCCCCATGCGGAGGCCAGCCGGTCAAGCCTCACGAGCGGGACGCCACCAATAGCCTGAAGAACGCTGTCAAGAAATTTTTTCACAATCCTCACTCCTCTTTCGTTTTTTCTTTAAATTTCTTTCGTCGCCGGCGATGCCGCTATCATATCCTACATATCAATTGACAGTATTGCAGTCAAGGGGCATACTTTTATCTCTTAACCACAAAGTTGTGGAAGGCGGAGATTTTTATGAAAAAAATCAAAGTAATACTATGGGGGCTTGGCGCCATGGGTGCGCTGATGGCCCGGATTATAGCGGAAAAAGAGGGCGTTGAGATTGTAGGAGCCATCGACTCCAGCCCGGAAAAACGGGGGAAGTCCCTGGGGGAACTGACAGGCTGCCCGGGGCAGGAAAACATAACCGTCGTCTCTAACGCCGGCGAAGGGGCGGCAGGGGACGCCGACGTGGCGCTGCTGGCCGTGTCGTCCTTTGTGCGGGAGACTTTTGAACCTGTAAAAAGGCTGGTAGAGAGCGGCAAAAATGTGATCACCATCGCCGAGGAGTGGGCCTATCCCTGGCGGGCCGCGCAGGAAGAAGCCCGGGAGATAGACAGAGCGGCAAAAGCAAGGGGAGTTACAGTGCTGGGGACGGGGGTCAACCCGGGCTTCGTGCTGGACACCCTGATAATTGCCCTTACCGGCGCCTGCGCCGATGTGCGGAAGATAACGGCCAGAAGGGTGAACGACCTCTCCCCCTTCGGACCGACGGTCATGAAGACCCAGGGAGTGGGTCTTTCCCCGGAGGAGTTTGACCGGGGAGTCGGCAACGGCTCCGTTGCCGGACACATCGGCTTTCGCCAGTCCATTGAAATAATTGCGGCTTCTCTGGGGGTGGCCCTTGAAAAGATCTCGGAATTCAAAGAAGCAATAGTATCCCGGACCCACAGGAAGAGCCCCTGGGCAGAAGTCATGCCAGGCCAGGTTGCAGGCTGCGCCCACAGGGCGGAAGGCTGGGCAGGGGGAAGGCCCTTCATCATCCTTGAACACCCTCAGCAGATCTGCCCTGAAGCGGAAGGGATAGAAACAGGCGACTTCATTACCATAGAGGGAACCCCGGATATCAGCTTGGCCATAAGGCCTGAGATCCCGGGAGGGGCCGCCACGGCGGCCCTGGCGGTGAATATGATTCCCCATGTTTTAAACGCTCCTCCGGGGCTTTCTTCCATGGCCGATCTTCCCGTGCCTGCCGCAAGGCTGGCCGACTTCAGACAGTTCCTTAAATAAAATGGCGGGGGGAGCTTCTGCTTCCCCCCGCCCGGAACGGACTTGTTCTATAGAAGATCCATAACCACGTCGAGCAGCAGTTCCGCTCCCAGGAGAAGGTCTTCCTTTTCCGTGTGCTCCTCAGGGTTATGGCTGATGCCGCCGACGCTGGGCACAAAGATCATGGCCGTTCTGCATATTCTGGCCATCATCTGGGCGTCGTGCCCCGCCCCTGATACCATCCTCATGGAGGGGATTTCCCTCCTGCGGGCGGCGTCCTCAACCTTCTGAATAAGTTCGGGGTGAAACGCCACGGGCGCGAAACTTGCCAGGTGTTCAGACGAAACGGTTACGCCCTCGTCCCGCGCTACTTTTTCAAGGCAGTCCGCCAGCGCTTTTTCCGCACCGATAAGCTTCTCTCCGTCGGGATCCCTCAGGTCCACAGTAAAAACGGCCTTTGAGGGTATTACATTTATAAGTCCGGGTTCGAAGGCTATGGCGCCCGTGGTGGCCAGGGTAGAGCCGGAGGACACGGCGTACTCCCTCATGGAGGAGATGACCCGCGCCGCCGCAAGGCCCGCGTCGCGGCGCATGTTTGTGGGAGTAGTGCCCGCGTGGTTGGCCTTTCCGCCTATGACAACCCTCCACCAGGATATGCCCTGGACCCCCTCCACGGCGCCGATCCTCAGCCCCTCGGCGTCAAGCCTGGGGCCCTGCTCAATATGAAGCTCAAGGTATTCTGAAGGAATAAGAAAGCCGGGCTCTTCCTCTCCCCCGTAGCCGATCTCCGACAGGGCCTGAGCCACAGTTATCCCGTCGTCGTCGGCAACAGCCAGGCCTTCCTCAAGGCTCATGCCCCCCGCATATACAAGGGAGCCCAGCATATCGGGCTGAAAACGAACGCCCTCTTCATCGGTGAAGGCCGCGGCCACAAGGGGCCTGGGAGGGGCAATGCCCGC
>CAZXOD010000003.1:21338-40753 GCA_964642285.1 uncultured Synergistaceae bacterium | reverse complement strand
GAGGGAGTCATATAGACGGTCCTTGAGACGGTCCTCCCGGGGAAGGGCGCAATGTCAAATCTCCCCGTGTTGAAATAGCCTTCGGCCCTGATCTCCGTATGTCGCAATTCCGGTGGGGCCGCAGCTGAGGCAGTCCCGTTCTCATAAACGGCCCATCCGTTGGCCAGCAGATAGCCTGAGAACTCCGGAAGAGACTCTCCCGTTACGGCGTCCAGCACCCTGAAGTTCACCCGGCCCCGTTCGCCGGGATAAGGTTTGTCGGCGGGGAAGAGGAAATACTCCTCTTCTTCGCCGCCTTCGGAGCTCTTGCTGACATACGCCCGGGTCTTCAATTCATGAAATCCTTCGGCTGAAAATTCCAGTTCGAAGACGCCCTGACCGGGCTCTAGGAAGAATCTCCCGGCTTCATCCGTTTGAACCGTTTCAGTCCGCTTGTCCTGCCTAAAAGTCACTTCGACCGATGAAAGCGGCTTTCCGTCCCCGTCCTTTAAAATTCCTCGGTAGGGATGGGGGCTTTTCAGAGGCGTGAGGAAGACCTCCTCCGCGTCCGCCGCCAGGAGACCGTGTCCTGAACAATAAAATTCGGCCCCGAGAGGTTCGTACCCTTCGCGTTCAAATAAAAGGGAATTTTTG
Source organism: uncultured Synergistaceae bacterium (assembly GCA_964642285.1). Classification (GTDB taxonomy): domain Bacteria; phylum Synergistota; class Synergistia; order Synergistales; family Aminobacteriaceae; genus Aminivibrio. The sequence continues at coordinate 40,120 of CAZXOD010000003.1, read as the reverse complement.
CCCCTGGGAACAATTAGGTCGGCTATGCCGCCGGGCCCTGATTCCCCCAGATCCCGCCCGCCCTTCTCCTCAACCCTCGCAACCTTCACCCCCCCGATCTCTCTTCCTGTGTAAAGATCCCTGACCAGAAGCGAGACGGACGAGGTCAGAGGACTGAGGTAAAAGACCCTCTCCGAACTGTCGAGAAAGCTGTTCAGCAGCTCGGCCTCCAGAGATTCATACCCCTCCCTGGCGAACTTGAGGGAGACCTTTCCGTCGGGGATTTTCAGCAGGGCTTTCCCTTCGCCGTCAGTTATGGCCTCCTGGAATCCTTCCGGCGAAAGGGGCTGAATCAGTACGTCTTCCACGGCCTCTCCCGTAAGGGTGTCCAATACCCTGAAGGCCGCCTCGCCGGGAAGCGCCGCAGTGTTGCGGGAGAGGAGGAAGGTTACCTCGGGGGTCTGATCTTTCGGGTGCATATTGCTGTAATGCTCGGTCTTAGCGGGAAAGTACCCTTCAAGCTCGACGGCTATCTCCCACCTGCCCTCCTCAAGATGGAAAAGACACTCGCCCCTTTCGTCCGCGTTCTTTTTTTCCAGGGGAAGGCTTTGGGGGCGCGCCGCCGTCGCCAGGGCGTCTCTGAGGGGTTTGCCGCTGGAGTAATCGAGGCAGACGATTTTCAGGGAGCTTTTTGTCGGCTGAAGGTAGACCGTGGTTTCGCCGCCTCTCTCCGCCGCAAAAACTTCCGTTTCAAGAGTCTTGTATCCGTCGGCTGAGAAACGGACCGATTTTTTCCCCGGCACGGCCTCCGCGGTTTTTCCTCCGTTTACCGAAAAGGATATATCCCTGTTCCAGCCTTCATTAACGGAGGCGTCGGCTGTTTTTAAAACTGCCGATACTCCCGGGGCCTCCTCGCCGGAGATAAGATCAAGAGCCCTGAGGTTGATCCTGCCTACGGGCGCATAGAGGTCGAGAGGCTGCTCCCACCCCTCGTACACCCTTGCCGGAAACTCTGACTCCTTTGTCCATTCTCCTTCGGTAAGGACCCGGACCAGATAGTCTCCCGGAAGGAGGGCTATGGAGTACTGTCCCGAGGCGTCGCTTTTTATGGAGAAAGTTTCGCCCTCCCTGATAAAGTCGACGGAACGGCCCGGGAGGGTTTCCCCCGTCAGCCTGTCCATGACCCTGCCCGAGACAAGCCCCGCGCCCCCGCTCATTCCCAGGGGCAGCATGGAGATGGTGAAGGACTCCCTGTCGTCCGGGCCGGCGACTGTGTGGGCAGTATAGTAGTTGTAGCCCTCTCCTTCGGCCTCTATGAAAAATTTTCCGTCGGGTACTGAAAATTCGAAGGAGCCGTCCCCTCCGGTCTTCGCGCTGAAGGATTCTCCTTCTATGTGGAAGTTGACGCTGCCGTCCGCAATCCCGTCGCCGGTCATCCGGTCCCGGAGCGTCCCCTTCAGGGGCGCCGGTTCGCCCATATAGCCAAACTGCGTTCCGCCCGAGCCCGCGATAGTCCCCTTGAGAATAACAAATGCCTGGAGAGAGCAGGAGCCCGAGAAGACCCGGGCCGGAAGGGGCGCCTCGAAGGGCGCGGCTGTCTCCCCGGCCTCCGCCTCAAAGTCGTGCTCCAGGTCAATTATGGCATTGCCGGCGGCGTCGGAGGCCCTAAGCCTTAAAACTCCGGCGGTCTTCGTCATGAAGGGATTGCTGAAAGTCGCTTTGCCCCTGATGGAGTCGCCCTCCCGGAAGAGCTCTTTCTCTATGGACAGCAGAACCTCTGTCGACGGCTCTCTCGTGTAGAACCCCTTGTTTACCTTGGCCATCTGCTTGCCGCTATCCCCGTCGAAGGCGCTTACCCAGAGACGATCAATTCCGTCCCTGTTTACTATCGGAATCGTGATTTCAATCGTCTCCCTTGCCCCGGGCTGCACGTTCAGGGAGTTAGAGCCGGAGTACCTGCTTTTTTCCGCCTGGTCGGCCGCCCCATGGTTATGAGGAAAACTCCAGTCGACCCTTACCTTTTTTTCCGACGTACCCCTGTTCCATACAAGTATGGAGAAGTTCCCCTCGGCGCCCCTGATGTAATTTTCGAAATCGCAGGCAGCCGCCAAATTTATGCCGCCCACGGCCTCTCCGCTCGCAATATAGGGGGGCAGGACGGAGCGGGCGAAGCGGACGGCTGGGAAGGCCTCTCCAATCTTTTTGCCCTCAGCGTCGGTAAAAACTCCTCCCAGCCGGTAGTAGCCCGGTTGGCCCGCCTGAGTCAGAATAACCTCACCCGCTCCGGCGCTCTCTTTTTCTCCTCTGATCTCCGCTCCGTCCGGGCCTATCAGCAGGGGGACGAAGACCTTCCCCTGCGTCCCTGAGTCGGCCTGCGGAACGGGCAGCCGCACCGTCTTCTCCTCCGCATCGAATAGGGGAACGTCCTCCAGGAGGAAGGTCAAAAGGTCCCTGAAGAACAGCTTTTCGTGGAGGGTGTTCTGGTGGTTTCCCGCGGCCCAGTCCATGTAGAGGGTGGAAAGCACTACCCGGCCCTTTCCGAAGGAGTAGGAGATCATGCACGGCTGTTCGTTTTTGGTCCTGGTCAGCCATATCTCGCTCTCCGCCGGAAAGTCCAGGAAGTAGCCGTCGATGTTGAAGTTGGGAGTCGGGTCGGTCATGGAGCAGAACGCCCCCGCCGAAGAGACGATCCTGGCCGACGCGTACTGGCAGCTCTGGTCCTCGGCGAAGCCGAAGGCCGAGACGTCCCCCGGCAGAACTCCATACTCCTTGCCTAGCTGCTGGGAGAAGGCCAGAACTGTGCCTCCGCCGGCTACGAAGTCTTCTAGCGCGCTCCTGAGACTGGTTGAAAGATACCAGTCGGAGAGAGCGCCGCTCGGTATGATCAAAAGCCTGAAGCCGGGCAGAAGCTCTCCGATCTTTGAGGGATTGATCAGGACGGCTGGCTCCATGCCGTTCATCATCGCCGCCGCGCCCCGGGCATATCCCGCCGACAGTATGGCCGTATCCGGAATACGGGCCAGGTTCCCCAGAAGGTCTCTGAAAAGTTCCGCCGCGGCCGCCTTCTGCTCGTCATTAAGAGGGATTGTGAAGGGTATCTCCTCCGTAAGAGGGTCTGACGCCGATGCGTCCAGAAAGGCGCCGAGGGTCTCCGGGTCCAGCGGGCCGGGGAAGGCCTTCCTGTCGCGGTTAAGGATAAAATCCGCCCCGGCCTCGTTTTTCTTTGCCAGCGCCCTTAGGTAGAGACCCCTCTCCTGGAGGGAGAGGGCCATGAGAGCTTCGCCGATATTGTCGTTGTCGTCGGGGTTGTCCGCCCCCGGGGAGCCGAAAGTGATTCCCAGCTCCTTTGCCCTCTTTTCTTTATACTCCTTTGCCCACTTCAGCAGGTCTGTCCCTGCCGGGGTTTTCATAAGCTTTTCCAAAGCCTCTTTGTCGTCGAGGATGGGCTTGAAAATCTGGTAATACTTGAACCTGTTTTTCTCCCATATGGGCGGCAGAGGCCCTCCGATAATATGGCTCATAAGCTCCGATAGAGGCCTGTATCTTTCGTCCAGCGCATTTTTCATCTCAAGCGCGTCCCGGGCGGCCTTACTGGCTTTATGGAGATCGACAAATATCCCGCCAAACTCAATTACAGCCTCTCCCCCCGCGATAAGCGGATCGATAAAAATGCTCCTGCCGAAGGTCCACGCCCCCATTATTCCTCCCCACACGGAGGGCGGAAGCAGCCACTTTTTGCCCTGGCGCAAATCCTCTTCATACTCTTTCCTGACCCTCTGGCCCTCCTCCTCGCCCATCCGTATGAGGGCCGGAATTCCCAGAAACGTCGCCACGCCGTACCCAAGCCCCTTGGCTACCGTCAAATAGCCAAAGTTCTCCGGGTCGTTTCTGGCGGCGTTGTCCAGATACTCCGAATAAGCCTTTCCGGCCTCGTACCCCTGATAAATTAATAAAAATCCGCCTCCGTATTTCGTGATCCGGGAGACAGGCTTCGGGGCGATGGGTTCGGGAGTTTTTTTCGGCAGCTCCGGCTTGACGACCTTCGGCGCCCTGCGCTGGGTCCCGGGGGCGACTTTATCCGCATACTGGCTTCTTGTCATCGTCTTGCCCGTTGCCAGATCCGTGACCGTTCCGTCTGGATTCACCCTTACGGGCTGCTTTGTTACTTTGCCCGCAAGTTCGGGGTTTGTCTCCGCAATATGGCGCATGGTCTCACCGTTGCCCCTGGACACGGCGTGAAGTTCGTCGGTAAGGCGGTTCCATTTTTTTGTATCCGCCTTCGACATGGGACCTTTTTTATCGAGCAGCTTGGTCAGCTCTTTTACCTTTTGGTCAGTCAGCTTCTGGCTCTGTCTCTGAGCTTTTTTGTTGGAGTTTGCCAGAGAATCCTGGGCTTTGTTCTGCCAGTCCTGAATTTTTTTGTTCTTTACGTCGGGGGGATCGTTGGGGCTGGTGATGCCCGCTTCCTCCCAGCTTGCTCCCTGCCTCAGCCGTTCGGCCTGCCTGGCGAACTCTCTCCATTCGCCCTTCTTTGGGACGCTGTCGGTCCACTCCATCGCCTTCTTGACGCTCTTCCCCAGCGTTTTGCTGTCTATCTCGCCGGTGGCGGGATTTTTTGTTATCCCCGCCTCCATGGCTTTTTTAACATTGTCGAGGACGGCTCCGGCCGGGTCCTTGGCGCCCATCCTGCCGCCGGAGGTCTCGTGCAGCCCCCCCGGCGTTGAAAAGGTGTCGGGGGATGCGGCCCTGGTCGCCATCCAGTTTCTCCATTCGGGACTGCCGGTTTTCATATTTGGCGGAGGGTCCCAGACGACAAGTTTTTTTGATGGGTCGATATAGCGCCCGGGTACCTGGGGATCAGGCTGGAGGGAGTAGCCCTGCTTGTTGAGTTTCTGGGCCAGCTCTTTGGCGGCTCCCTGTCTGGTAGTGGTGAGGTCCATATCACTTGCGGGCGTTTTAGGTTTACTCCCCGTATTTACCAGCTCCCCTTCCATCCCTGCGGATTTTATCGCTTCGTTCAGATTTTTAAAGCGGGTATCCCTGGCCTTGTATTCCGCTCTGGTATTGCTGGATTCGGTTCTGAAATCCCTCTGCCATTTGTTGCGGGCAGCCTCATAACTCTTATTATCAGAATACTGCCCTCTCTGAGGTTCAGTCTTTGCGAACTTTTCCGAAATTCGCTGAAGCTCCGAGTTCATCTCCGCCTCCAGAGTATCGCAGAGTGCGGGTCCCGCAGGCTGGAGGAGAAAAGCTGCCAGAATTAAAACTGAAAATAACGGCCTGAAAAAAGAAGCGGTCTTTCTCATTCCCTTCGCCCCCCTACTTCGCTGCGGCCCAGTCATCGAGGATCGAACGGGCGTAAGACGTCATTTCTCCGTCCTCTCCGAAGGCCTTTGCCGCCAGGTCCATCATCTCCTCCGCCTCCCGCTGTTTTTCCGCCCCCTGCAACAGCAGCGCCAGGGAGAACAATACTTCCGGCGTAGAGCCGTTTTTCTCCATGAGGAGCCTCAAAAATGCCTCGCCCCTCGGGATGTCGTTTTCAAATAAATAGGCGGAGCCCAGAATTGCCGCGGTCTTTAAATCCATCAGCTCCGGCTTCTCCGAGAGCGCCCTTTCCAGACTGTCCGTCGCAAGGCCGAAGGATCGGCCCGTCCACTGCAGAACCCCCAGCATGAGCCTTGCCTCGGAGTAGGCGGGATCCAGCTCCAACACTCTCTCCGCCGCCTCTTCCGCCAAATCCATGGTAAAGGTGTTTTGGCCGAAGGAGGCGTAAATCTGGGCTATGGTAAAAATAATGCCCGGCTCGTCGGGGTACAGTTCCGCCGCAGAAAAGGCGTAGTTCAGGGCGGTATACAGGGGGTGGTCGAATTCTCCCTTCTTCGGAGGAAGTCCTCCTTTTTCCTTAAAGTCGTTCAGCAGGGACAGCGCATGCCGGCCCCTTAGAATGGCCAGGGTCAGAATGTTCTCCTCCGACGGATCCTCCGCGGCCATCTTCATAGCTTCTTCTTCTCCGGGAATCAGCGGAAACTCTTCTTCTTCAGGAAGGTCGGGCGCCTCCGGCTCATAGCCGCTGAAAATATCGTCCGCCGTGAGAAAAATGTCCTTGTCCCTTTCGGCAAAAAAATCGGGGAGATCGTCCAATTCTTCTTCCTCTTCCAGGGTGAACTCACTCTCCACAAGAACTTCCTCTTCTTCGGCTCCACCGGGGAGGGGAGAGGGCAGGGCGAGCAGAATTACAAGAAAGACTGCGATCAGCCGCATTTTCGACCACCTCTCTTTTCTTTTTTAAACATGGAAATATTGTATCCTGTATTTTCCCAAAAAACTGACAACATGTAGATGCTCTATTATACAACGAAGCCGGCGACTTTAAACAGCCGCCGGCTTCGTCCTATTTTGATCAGTAAAAAATTTTATGGAGCTGCCGAAATTCTTTCCAGTTCGTAGTCCCGTGTTTTATCTCCTCGGTTCAATGGCCGATGCGTTATTCCTGAGTCGCAGCAGCCTTCGCTCGGTAGGGGGGTGAGAGTTGAATCCGCTGGGCGATGTCGCGTAGCCCGCCGCCTTCATCTTCTCCATGGCCCTCACCAGACCCCAGGGGCTGTACCCGGCTTTTTTCGTTACTCTGATGCCATAGTCGTCGGCGGCCACTTCCTGCTCTCTGCTGAAGCCCGACTCCGCCAGGGCCATCCCCAGCCCTCCGGCAATCTCTCTGGTTGTATTGCCCTCCAGGGCGCTAAAGAGAAGCCCCCAGAGCAGGTTTCTGCCCACAGATTGGTTGTAGTGCCCAAGCTGCACGTGTCCCGCCTCGTGTCCCATGATTCCCGCTATTTCGTCCTCGTTGTCGAGAATGGCCATAAGGCCGGTAGTGACATGAAAAGAGTGATTGCCGGGCGAAAACTGCACCCAGGCGTTGGGCTCCTTTTTATTCTCGTAGTTCACCGGTTTGGCTTCCAGCCCCGCCGCCTTTGCGATATTTACCCAGGCCCGGTTTACCGTCGCCTCGTTAATGGCCCCTTCCATGGGAATGGCCCCAAAAAGAGTGAAAAGGCAGAGTGCGGCAAGAATTTTGAAAATCTTTTTCATGCTGTTGCCCTCCTTTCTCCGGAGCATTTGTCCAATTGAATTCTGACCTGTTTTCTTCCTGCAGGAAAGGGGAAAATTACGTATAATACACTAACTATGATTGCTGGTGGTGAAGTGATTTATGGGCAGGGTCAGCGTCGGCAACCTGAAGGAAGGGATGGTTCTCGAAGAGGATCTTACTGCTCCCAACGGAAGGTTTATACTGGGAAAAGGAGCCGTTCTTAAAGAAAACCATATCCGCATGTTCAAGATATGGGGCGTCGCCGGCGCTTCAGTGGAGGGGGTCGAGGACGGGGAGATCGTAAGGGAGGAGCTTCTGAAGGAGGAGGCCCTTCACTCGGCCCGCGTCTTCGCGGACTCCTACTTTCCCCCGGCGGCGGAGGAAGCTCCCCCTGCTGCCGCAATACGGGACTTCTGCGCAAAAAAATTTGCCGCCCAGATCGAGGCGGGCCGCCCGCCGGCTCCTCTTCCTGCCATGGATCGGCTTCCCCGCCCCCCCGAGGGACACTTCGGCAAGACCTTTTCGGCCTGGAGCCTGGCTAAAAACGAAGTCCGACTTGTGTCTTTCCCCGATATTTACTTCAAGATACAGGAGGTCATAAACTCGCCCCTCAGCTCCGCCACCTCCATCGCCAAGGTCGTGGGGAAGGACCCCAGCCTCACTGCCCGGCTGCTGCGGCTGGTGAACAGCTCCTTTTACGGCTTTCCCAACCCCATACAGTCCATCCCCAGGGCCATCGCCATCATAGGGTCCAATGAGCTCACCGCCCTGGCCCTGGCCGTATCCACCATGACGGTCTTCAGGCATGTGCCCCCGTCCTACGTGGACATGAAATCCCTCTGGATGCACTCTATCGCCTGCGGCGTCTTCTCCCGGCTGCTGGCCTACGCCAAGCGGATAAGAAACGAGGAGCGGTTCTTCCTGGCGGGGCTGCTTCACGACCTGGGAAGAATTATTCTCTACACAAAAACTCCCGCGGAGATGACCTACGCCATAGAACTCTCCGTGTTTGAGAAAATCCCCCTGTGGAGGGCTGAAAAGAGGGTCTTCGGCTTCGATCACTCCTCGGTGGGCAGGATTTTGCTTGAGTCGTGGAATATCCCTGAGAGCATCCGCAGGCTCTGCGACTTCCATCACTCGCCCCTGGATGAAAACGCCCCGGAAGACGCCCTTTTCGTTCACGCGGCGGACTATATTGCCAACGGCCTCAGGATCGGGACCAGCGGTTCGGTCTACCTCTCTCCCGTTCCTTTCGAAGTATGGGAGGCCCTGGAGCTGGAGGAAGGGGACATGGAGTCCATACTAGTCCAGGGTGAGCGGCAGATCAGGGAGATTATGAACATCTTCCTCGTAGCCTAGGAAGGAGTTTTTATTCCCATGGAAGATTCAGCAGCCATGAAGGAAAGACTGAAAATCCTCTCAGGAGAACGGGAGACGGCCAAGCGCCTCCTGGAGTCGGCGGTGGACTCCCTGGGGTTTTCCGTGGTGGTAAATGAGGATTTTTCCCGGTACAGCCTCTTTGAAGAGTGTGCCCGCAAGGTTAGAACCTTTATCGCCTTTGAATCCCTCGCCTTTCTGGTCTTTTCTTCCGACGGGCTGGATTTTTCGCTCTCCTACAGCGATCCCCCCGGGAAAAAAGCTTTCTTTGAAGAGGAGATCGGCCCTCTTATTGACGACAGGACCTTCGCCTGGGCTGTGGACCGCAACAGGCCGGTGATAGTCACCGCCCGGGATGGATCGGGGCAGCTTCTTCTTCACTCCATGACCACCCAGAACCGGACCATGGGCATGTTTATAGGGCTTCTGGGCGAGGACGAGGTTCACATCCTCGATCTCTCCTTCGCTTTCCTTACCGTGGTGCTCAGCTCCGTGGCGGGGCTGCTGCAGAACGCTGAGCTCTACTCCGTGATCAGAGAGCTGAACAGCGAGCTGACAAAAAAAATTGAGCGCCTGGAGGAATCGGAGCAGAACCTCGCCGAGGCCATGCGGGCCAGGGATATCTTTCTTGCCAACGTCAGCCACGAGATCCGCACCCCCCTTAACGGCATTCTGGGAATGGCCTCTCTGTTGGGGGATACTTCCCCCGATTCCCGCCAGAAGGAGCTTATCAAAATCCTGGGGGAGGAATCCTCCTCCCTGCTCAGACTGATCAACGACCTCCTCGACTTCTCAAAGATAGAGGCAGGCAAGCTTTCGTTCGAGGATGCCCCCTTCGAATTCGTCGAATTCTGGAACGGCATAAGGGACAGCTTCAGGCCTAGGGCGAGACAAAAAAATCTCCGCTTCGTCATGGAGCTTGCGGGGGAGCCCCCGGCCATGGTCTCGGGAGACTCCCTCAGAATCAGGCAGGTCTTTGGAAACGTCGTCGGAAACGCCCTTAAATTTACCTCCGCCGGAGAGGTCTCTGTAATGGGTGAAATACACCCCGGCAACGACGGATATGCTCTATTGACGGTGGACGTCCGGGATTCGGGCATAGGCATTTCAGAAGAACAGGCGGCCAGGCTCTTTCAGCCCTTCACCCAGGGCGATTCCTCCACCACAAGAAAATTCGGGGGGACTGGCCTGGGTCTGGTGATCTCCAGACGCCTGCTTGAGGCCATGGGCGGAGACATATCCATCGTGATGTCCGGCGGACCGGGCGCTCATTTCAGATTTTCCCTCCCTCTCAAAATTCATGAAGAGCCGCTCCTTAAGCATGAAGAGGCTTATCCCGGGGATCTCCCTGCCTTTCCTCCGGGCTATTCGGTCCTTCTGGCTGAGGACAATGCCACCAGCAGGCTGGTGGCGGTCTCCATGCTCAAGAAAATTGGCGTGCCAGTGGTGGAGACGGCCGAAAACGGCGCTGAGGCCATTGAAAAACTCTCTCTGTCAAGGTATGATCTGGTGCTCATGGATATTCAGATGCCCGTTATGGATGGCATTGAGGCGGTTTCCCTCATCAGGGACCCTTCGTCCCCCGTCCTTGATCACCATGCTTTTGTGGCGGCGATGACGGCCAATATTCTCCCCGCCGACCGCGAAAAGTATCTAAATGCGGGAATGACGGAATACATAAGCAAGCCCGTCCTTCCTGAGGAGCTGAGGGCGCTCTTCGTCAGAGCCCTGGGCGGAGGGGACGCGCCGCTGCCGGAAAAAGTGGCTCCGCCCGCCGCCGTCTTCAGAAGAGACGTCCTGCTCCGCCGGGTGGGAGGCGACGAAGAGCTGTGCGACATGGCCGTAAGGGTGTTTGTCCCGGACTCAAAAAAACTGGCTGAAGATCTCGCCGTCCTCCTTGAATCGGGCGCCCTGGAGGAGGCCCGCATGAAGGCCCATACTCTGAAGGGCGCCGCCGCCAACGTGGAGGCCGTTGAAATCAGAGAGACCGTCGCTGCCGTGGAGGCAGCCGTTGAAAGAGGGGAAAGAGAAAAAGCCCTCTCCCTTGTTAAGAAAGTTCATGACGCTTGGGACAGGTTTGCCGCCGCGGCGGCTCTATCTTCCGGAAAGGGTGATCCGTCTTGACCAGGATACTTGTAGCTGAAGATGACTCTACCTCTCTGTTTATTCTAAAGTCCCTGCTGGAAAAGTGGGGATACAGCGTGGTCGCCCTGGCGGACGGGAAGGAGGCCTACGCCGCCCTTTCAGGAAAGTCGCCCCCCCTTCTGGCCATCCTCGACTGGATGCTTCCCGGGATGAACGGGCCTGAAATCTGCCGCAGTCTCAGGGAGAGAAACGGCGATGAAAATCAGTACCAGTACATAATCCTCCTCACCGTCAAGGCAGAGAAGGAAAATATCGTCACGGGTCTGGACTCCGGCGCCGACGACTACGTAATAAAGCCCTTTGACTATCAGGAGCTAAAGCTTAGAATCCGGGTGGGGGAGAGGATTCTGTATCTCCAGGAGCAGCTGAGAAAGGCCGCCATGGAAGATCCTCTCACGGGGCTTTCAAACAGGCGGGCTTCCATCCGCGCCCTGGAATCGGAGATTGCCCGCTACCGCAGGACGGGGGAGCCTTTTTCAGTGGCCCTTCTCGACCTCGACCACTTTAAAAAAGTAAACGACATCTATGGGCACGCCACCGGCGACGCTGTGCTGATCGAGGCCGCCAGGCGCATGAAATCCGCCGTAAGACCTTACGACACCGTGGGGCGATTCGGCGGCGAGGAGTTTCTGCTCATCTTCCCCGGCCTGAAAAAGGAGGACGCCGTGAATATCTGCGAAAGAATCCGGCATTCCATGGAAAAATCCCCCTTCTTCGCAGTCCCGGAGGAAAACGGGGGACTCCCCTTTACCCTTACCTCCAGCCTCGGCGTCAGCTCGTGGGAAGAAACCTTCCGGGGGCCTGATGAACTGCTACTGGCAGCCGACAGAAAGCTCTACCTGGCAAAAGAAAGGGGAAGAAACGCCGTAATTGGCTGACCCCTGAAATCAGGGCCAATCCTGAAAGGAGAAAACCGTGTTTCAAAACTTTCGAAAAACAATCTTGCCGGCGGTTCTGACCCTTTGTCTGACCGTCTTTTGCACTCCCTCCCCCGGCGAAAGCAGGACCATGGACGAACTCTTCGCGGCAAGGGAGTGGGGCGCCCTGGACGCCCTTCTCGAAGAAAAAGGCGACGGGCTCTCCCCCAGGGAGCTGTCCCTGGCTGCAAACTCCCTGTGGTACAGGGGAAACTGGGCCAAGTCCCTGGAACTTTTCCAGAAAACGGCCCCCCACTGGCCCGAATCCGTTAAGCCCTACGGCCGGTTGGTAACCGTCCTGGGCCTTGAAAGGACGGGCCGGAAGGACGAGGCCAGGGCCTACGCAAAAAAAATTCTGCCCGGCGCCCCTGCCGACACGGGTTACTACATTGCCTATGCCCTTTACAGGATGACTCCCGATAAGGATACGGCGGCAAAGAAAGAAAACCTGCAGAAAATGTACACCCTGGCCCTCAATCAGGCCCAGCAGACCACCGCCCTGACAAACCTCCTCGCGTTGCCGGGCGATAAGACTGCCTATGCCCTGAACCTTCTATCCATACTCCCACGGAACAGCGCCGCCCTTAAGGTGCTTGAAGCCCTGCCGAAGCCCTGGAATGCCGACGTGAACTTCGCCCTGGGCTACGCCGCCTACCTCCGGGGGCAGCACAGCAAGGCCATACCCCTGCTCAAGGCCGTGCCCTACGACTCCCGCAACGGAAGAAAGGCGCGGTACTACCGGGCTTTCTCCCTGTACAGCCTGAAGCGGTACGGCGAAGCCCTGGAGCTGTGGAGCCCCCTGGCCAGAAAGGGAACAACCTACGCCGAGTCGTCCATCCGCCGGATCTCCATCCTGGCCGAAAGAGCTCAGAAGGAGAGGGCGCTGAGGGTGCTGCGGGAGATAGCCGCCTCCAGGGAGGGGGCCATTAAGGCCAGGGCTTACTACTCCCTCTCTACCCACGCATCTGGCAAAGAGAAAAAGGAATATGAAGAAAAAGTCATCGCCCTAATCCCCGACTCATCCTTCACTACCCGCATTCTGTACGGGCGGGGCTGGGACCTCTGGAAAAAGGGGAATATCAGAGAAGCGGTAGTCCAGTGGGAGAAGAGCGTCACCGGAGGGATGGACAACAGCTGGAGGCCCAGGGTGCTTTACTGGATAGCCAAAGGATGGGGAAGGCTGGGCGAGAAGGAAAAAGAGAAGGCCGCCCGGGGAAAAATCCTGAAAAACCACCCCCTCTCCATCTACGCCTTCCTCAGCGGCGGGGAAAAACTAGCCATAGTGCCTGAAATCCCCCCCTCCCTGGCGAACGACAGTCCGTCGGAGCTGGAGCAGTGGGGCTTCATAGTCTACGCCCGGTGGAAGCTCCTTGCCAAAGGGGACGCCAAATCCCTGTTCCGGGCCGCCAGGCTGGCCGAGTGGAGCGGCGACCATCAGGCGTCCTACGCCGCCATCGGCAAGATCGCCGGCGAGATAACCCGGGGTCCCTCCTTTTTCAGAAAGGGCATGGAGTACCTCTACCCCCGGCCCTTTGCCGATGACGTGGAAAAAGCCGCCAAGAGGTTCAAGGTGGAGGATAACCTGATCTGGGCCATCATGCGCCAGGAGAGCGCCTTTAACCCGAACGCCACCAGCTGGGTGGGGGCGGCGGGCCTCATGCAGCTCATGCCCGCTACCGCCAAAGGAGAGGCCAAAGCCCTGGAGATGAAGAGCTATAACCTCTATAACGCAGGCCAGAATATTGTCCTGGGGACCGCCCACATTGCCAGACTTCTGAAATCCTTCGGCAATACGGAGCAGTCGGTGGCGGCCTACAACGGGGGATCGGGCTCCGCGAGGCGCTGGCTTGCGGACAGAAAGGAAGTACCCCTGGACGAATGGATCGAGTCCGTCCGGTTCGAGGAGACCAACGACTATGTGCGGAAGGTCATGGCAAACCTGCACATCTACAGGTCCCTCTACGGGACACCGAAGGCGGCCTCCGCCCCCGACGGGCCGGAGGGAGACCTCCCCGAGGGAACCGAGGCCGATATCGACGACAGAGACGATGAGGAGCCTCTGCCCGCCGGCGACGGAGGAAATTAAAAGAAGCCCCCCGCGGGGGGCTTCTTTTATCTACTTAGCTGTTTCGCCGGGGCGGCAGACTGTCGGAAACTCCCTCAGCCCCTCCAGGGCCGCCTCGAAGTGCCGCCACTCCAGCAGGAAATCTCCGTTGTTGTTCTCCGCCTTGAGATAATCCCTCACGGCGAGCATGGCCGCTTTTCTGCAGATAAAGGCGATGTCCCCGCCCGTTCTTCCGTCGGTCAGCCTGGCCAGGGTGCTTATGCGCACCTCCGGCGACAGGGGCTTCTTCCTCAGGTGAATTTCAAAGATCTTCTCCCGCGCCCCTCCGTCGGGCTTCGGAAGCTCAAGAATGAGATCGAACCGACCCGCCGCCAGCAGGGCAGGGTCCACCAGGTCCAGACGGTTGGTAGTCCCCAGAACCACTACGCCCTTAAGCTCCTCGATGCCGCTCATCTCCGCAAGAAATTGGCTTATTACCCTTTCGGTAAAGCTGGCGCTGCTGCCGCTGTCCCTGCCCCGCACCGGCGCCAGGGATTCTATTTCGTCAAAGTAGAGGATGGACGGCGAGGCCTGTTTGGCGGTCCTGAAGACGTCCCTGATGGCCCTCTCGCTCTCGCCCACGTACTTGGACATGAGCGCCGGCCCCTTTACGGAGATGAAGTTTACGCCGCTCTCCTTTGCCAGCGCTCTCGCGAGCAGAGTCTTTCCCGTGCCTGACACGCCGTGAAGCATTATTCCCTTGGGAGGGGTAATGTTGAACTTCTCGAAGAGATCCTTGTGCTGAAGGGGCCATTGCACCGCGTCCCTGAGCTCTTCTTTTACATCCTCCAGGCCGCCGATATCCCTCCAGGATACGTCGGGCACCTCCACGAATACCTCCCGGATTGCCGAAGGCTCCACTTCCTTGAAGGCCTCAAGGAAATGGTCCATCCGCACCTCCATGGCCAGAAGGCGGTCGTAGGGAATCTCCTCCATCTCCATGTCGATCTCGGGAAGCAGCTCTCTCAGGCAGGCCATGGCGGCCTCCTTGGCCAGGGCCTCCAGGTCGGCCCCCACGTAGCCGTGAGTCATGTCGGCGATCCGCTTCATGTCCACGTCGGCAGCCATGGGCATTCCTCTTGTATGGATGGTGAGAATCTCGTGCCTGCCTGTCTTGTCCGGGATGGGAATCGAAATCTCCCTGTCGAACCTCCCCGGCCTCCGCAGCGCCGGGTCCAGGGTGTTGGGGATATTGGTGGCGCCGATGACCACAATCTGTCCCCGGGATTCAAGGCCATCCATGAGGGCCAGCAGCTGGGCCACCACCCGCCGCTCCACCTGCTTTTCCCCGCCCATGTCCTCCCTCTTGGGGGCAATGGCGTCTATCTCGTCGATAAAAATTATGGAGGGAGCGTGGGCCTGGGCGTCCTCGAAGACGTTCCGCAGCCTCTCCTCGCTCTCGCCGTAGAACTTTCCGATAATCTCGGGGCCTGAAATATGGGTGAAGTAGACGTCCGTCTCCGACGCCACCGCCCGGGCGATTACCGTCTTTCCCGTGCCCGGAGGGCCGTAGAGCAGCACTCCCTTGGGAGGCTGAACGCCAAGCCTGTCGAACACCTGGGGAAACCGCAGGGGGAGCTCGATCATCTCCCTGATCCGCTGAATCTGCGGCCCAAGCCCTCCAATATCCTCGTAGGAGATCTTTTCCTTCTTCTCAAGTTCAGGCTGCTTCTCCACGTTAACGTAGGTGGACTTGCTTATGATGACTGATCCCCCGGGAGCCGTATTCATCACCCGGAAATCGCAGATTCGGGCGCCGAAGAGGTTGGTGCGCACCCGGTCGCCCTCCCTTACCGGCATTCCCTCCAGCAGAGACCTTATATAGGCGGCGTCCCGCTCTTTTTCCAAAAGGGCCGTGGATGTAAGGGGTTTCAGGGTAATGCTTCCGGCAAAGCTGTGATTTGCCTTGGCCACCTTTACCTTGTCGTCGATGCCGGCGTGGGCGTTCTCCCTGGTAATGCCGTCGATCTGGATAAAACCTCTGCTTCCGTCCTCAGTCATCTCTGAATCGCAAGAAAGGAGCCGCGCCGCGGTGATCTTCTTCCCCTCTATATCGATGATACGCCCCTCGGATAAACCCAGTTCCCTGATATCCTCCGGAGCCATCCGGGCGATTCCCTTGCCCACGTCCTTCGGCATGGCTTCCTTCACCTTGAGCATATAACATTCCCTCTTTTCAAGAAATTAATCATTTCGGAGGAGGAATGCCTCTCCGGAATGGGGTCATTAAAAAACCCTCCCCGGCTGGCGGGGAGGGGGAATTTCCAGCTCCGGGTCAGCGGGCCACCGCCGCCTCTATTCTGCCCGGGTAGGCCTCCAGCGCAACTTTAAGAATATCCATGGCCTTGGTGAGGTCCTCGTTTTTAAGCACGTAGGCCAGTCTGAATTCCTGCTTTCCAAGCCCCGGCGTGGCGTAGAAGCCCTCTCCGGCGGCGGCCATCAGAGTTTCTCCGTCTACGTCGAAATTCTGAAGCATCCAGATGATGAATTTTTCGGCGTCGTCCACGGGCAGCTTCACCATAACGTAGAAGGCGCCTTTGGGCTCGGCGCAGATGACGCCCGGCATCTCCTTCAGTGCCTTGTAGAGGGTGTTTCGTCTGGACTGGTACTCCTTGTTTACCTCTTCAAGGTAGGATTTTGGGGTGCTGTAGAGGGCCGTGGCGCCCACCTGCTCCAGGGTGGGAACGCAGAGCCTTCCCTGGGCCAGCTTAAGTACCTGGGCCATGAGCTCTTTGTTTTTGGAAGCAAAACAGCCGATGCGGGCGCCGCAGGCGCTGTAGCGCTTGGAGACCGAGTCCACGATAATGACCCTGTCGGCGATCTCAGGAAGATGGCCGAAGCTCGTGTACTCCAGGCCGTCGTAGACGAACTCCCTGTAGACTTCGTCCGCCACTATATAAAGGTTGTGCTTCAGCGCCAGCTCCGCCAGCATGTCCATCTCGTCCCTGGTGTAGATGGTCCCCGTGGGGTTGCCCGGGTTGGCTACCAGCACCGCCTTGGTCCTGGGGTTGATCAGCGCTTCGATCTCCTCTTTGGAGGGAAGGTGGAAGCCCTCCTCGGCCTTTGTGGTGATGGGCCGGACCTTAACGTTCACAGAACCGGCAAAAGCGTTATAATTGGCGTAAAAAGGTTCGGGGATAAGCACTTCGTCGCCGGGGTCGCACATGGCCATAAAGGCAAACATGAGGGCCTCGCTGCCGCCGGCGGTTACAATAATATCCTCCCTCTCGAAGGGAATGTTGAAGCCCTTGTAGTAGTTGCTCATGGCGTCCCGCAGATCATTGTTTCCCTGAGAGGTGGCGTATTCGATTACCTCCTGGGAAAAACTCCTGATTGACTCAAGGAATGAAGCGGGCGTTTTGATGTCGGGCTGGCCTATGTTGAGGGGATAGATTTTCTTACCCTTCGCCCTGGCCTCCTCCGCATAGGGAAGAAGGCGTCTTACAGGCGACGACTGAAGCGCTAGAACTCTTTCGGAAAACTTCATAAGGAATTACCCCCCTGAATTAAACTGGATGAATCTGTAAGTAAAATGATATCATAAAAAACATCAGTTAATACAGAAAAAAAGACTGATTAAAAACAAAAGCGCTTCGTGAGCGCCCTGGAGGTGGAACAGCAGTCATGAAAAGAATGGAGCTTCTTAAAAGACTCTCCTTTGACAACGGAAAGAAAATGATCCTCCTGGTGATGGACGGCCTTGGAGGGCTTCCCGGCCCCGACGGCAAAACGGAGCTGGAGGCCGCCTCGACCCCCAACTTCGACCAGCTGGCTGAAAAAAGCGAGCTCGGCCTGCTTGAAATCGTGGACGTGGGAATTACGCCGGGGAGCGGCCCCGGACACTTGTCCCTATTTGGCTACGACCCCCTGGAGTTTTCCATCGGCAGGGGAATCCTGGAGGCCATGGGAGTGGGCGCCCACGTGGGGCCCGGCGACGTCTGCGCCAGGGGCAACTTCTGCACCCGGTCCGGAGACGGCGTAATCACGGACCGAAGGGCGGGCAGAATAGCCACGGAAAAAAGCGCCCTCCTGGTGGAGAAGCTTTCCGCTTCCATAAAGGAAATGGACGGGGTGAAAGTCACCCTGTACCCCGGCAAGGAACACCGTTTTGTAGCGGTGTTTTCCGGCCCCGGCCTCGTCGAAAGCGTGGCGGATGCCGACCCCCAGCATGACGGCGTTCCCATGCGGTATGCCGCGGCCCTTGACGGGAGCGGAGAGAAGATGGCCGCTGTCGCCAACTCCTTTATAAACAGAGTATCCGAGGTACTGAAGGATGAATCTCCGGCCAACGGCTGCCTTCTCAGGGGATTTTCATCGGCCCCCGACATTCCTCAGATGGGCGATCAATACCATATAAAACCCGTGGCCGTGGCCACCTATCCCATGTACAGGGGCCTTGCCAAACTGGCCGGCATGTCGGTGGTCGAGGCGGGGGAGACGCCGGAGCAGCTCTTTGACACGGTGGGGAAGCTCTGGGAAGACTACGACTTCTTCTTTATTCACATAAAGTATACCGACAGTCGGGGCGAAGACGGAGATTTCGAAGGCAAGCGAAAGGTAATAGAGCATATAGACGCCATCCTGCCCAAACTCCTGGCCCTAAGCCCCGACGTGCTGGTAGTCGCCGGAGACCACAGCACCCCGAGCGTTATGGCTTCCCACTCCTGGCATCCCGTGCCCTTTATGATCTTCAGCCCCTTTGCCAGGCGGGGCGGCTCCAGGGCCTTTGGAGAGAATGAATGCCGCATCGGGGCTGCGGGTCGCATTCCCGGCAGGAATCTTGTTGGACTTATGCTGGCCCACGGTGGCCGGCTCGAAAAATATGGAGCGTGAGGTGACGGAGTGGAAGAGCAGAAACTGATCAGGACCGGGGAGATTAAAAAACTTGAGAAAGACAGCCGTTTTAAAGTGATGGGCGTAGTCTCCCGGTCCGCTGTCAGAAAGGACAAAAACGGCAAAAACTACTGGGATATTGCCATCATGGACGAGGAAGGGGTCATCGAGGGCAAGATATGGGGCAACTCCAGGTGGTGGGACGTAAGCTCCGGAGACGGCAGAGCGGAGATAGCCAACCCCGCCGAGTCGGAGCAGTTCGGCGAGATGACGGGCAAGACCATCGGCCTTACGGGCCTTGTGGCGGAGTTCAAGGGGCAGCCCCAGTACAACTTCAGTG
>CAZXOD010000003.1:13008-21328 GCA_964642285.1 uncultured Synergistaceae bacterium | reverse complement strand
AAGTTCACTTCATGAACCAGGAAAAATACCCGCCTCACCAGTACGTTCAGCGGTCCCCCGTGGCGCAGGCGGCTCTGGAGAAGGAGTTTAACGAACTTTTAGACTCCTGCGGCGAGCCTTTGGCCGGATTTCTCAGGTATCTTTTCTTCGAAAGAAAGACCTGGGAGGCCTTCAAAGACTGGCCTGCCGCCGTCAGCCACCACCACGCCTACGTGGGCGGCCTCCTGGAGCATACTGTTGCGGTGGCCAGAACGGCGAAATCCCTGGCGGAGGCATCCGCCGCGTCGGGATATGAAATCAGCGTTCCCGTGGCGGTGGCGGGGGCTCTTCTTCACGACCTGGGCAAGATCGGCTCCTACAGGCTGACCCCCGCCCCGGAGATGACCGTGGAGGGAGCAGTAATCGACCATATAGTCCTTGGCTACGGCGTCTTCGCCGGCATGGCCCGGGACTTTGGCCTGGACGAAGACCTGACCCTTGCCATAGGCCATATCCTGGTAAGCCACCACGGCTGCCGGGAGTTCGGCTCCCCCGTGCTGCCCGCCACGCCGGAGGCATTGATAGTAAGCGCCTCCGACGAGCTCGACTTCCGGCTCTTCTGCTGGAAGTCCGCCGTGGACCGGACCGGGGACGACAGGGAGATTACCGACTACCACCCCTCCGCCCAGAGAAGATTCTGGAAGGGAGGCCTGGAGGTTGGCTCATAAGCTGACCATCTCCCCCTCCGATCACGGAAGGCGGCTGGACAAAGTAATCCGGTCCGTCTGGCCCGGCCTGCCCCTCAGCGTAGTCATGAAAGGAATAAGGACGGGGGCCGTCCGGCTGGACGGCAAAAAAGCTCCTTTTGACGTCCGCGTATCGGCGGGGCAGGAGCTCTACGTCCCCTGGGAGGCCCCCAGGGAGTCGACAGGGGAGTACCGGTACCGCCGTTCCATTCCCGTTGTTTACCGGAGCGAAGGGGTATGGGCCGTGAACAAGCCGTCCAACCTCCTTGTGCAGCCAGACCGCAAGGATCAGGACAACGTCCTCGACAGGGTAAAGTACATGCTCAGCCTGGAGGGCCTTGAGGAGCGAGTTTATGCCGTGCACCGCCTGGACCGGAACACTACGGGCATCCTGCTCGTAACCCTGTCCGGCGCGCCTCTGCGCATCCTCCAGGACGCCTTCAGGGAGAGGGCCATAGGCAAATTCTACCTGGCCGTAGTGGCGGGGCTTCCCGCGGCCCGGGGAGAAATTAATGTACCCCTGCTGAAGGATCCCTCCTCCAATACAGTGCGGGCAGACCCGGGAGGGAAAGAGGCCCTTACAAGATACCGACTTATCGCCGGGGGGAAGGATATCTCCCTCGTGGAGATTGAGCTGATAACTGGAAGATCTCACCAGGCCCGGGTTCACATGGCCTCCATCGGATGCCCCATCCTGGGCGACGTCCGATACGGAGCTGAAGAAATCAACGCCCGGTGGAGAAAATCCGGCGTCCGGCGCCCCCTCCTTCACAGCTGGAAGCTTGTCTTCGGCGCCCTTGGGGGGGAGCTTGAACCTCTGTCGGGCACGGCCCTTGCCGCCCCCCCGGCGGAGGACATGGTCTCAGTGGCCGAAGCCAGAGGCTGGCATTTGCCTCATGAGTAATTTAAAAAATATAGTCGGCCTCAGGGCCGGAAAGGAGAAGGGATATGGAACTTAAAATTTCTGCCGACGAAAAAGTCATGGAAAAGCTGAAGAAGCTGGGCGAAGCCTATGTAATCCAGCGGACTACCGGCTCCGGGTGATGTGTCAGAAAAGTCTTCAAAGTTGAAGAAGGCACCCCTCCGGCGGAGGGAGAGTACGCGAAGGTTGAAGGGGACGGCATAACCCTCTGGGTCCCCTCATGGATTAAATTCAGGGACGACACTGTGAAAGTGGTCAGCAGGGGAATTCTCTGGTCGGCGTATCTGATGGTCACCAGCGTGGATTACGGGGCGGGCGCTCCGACCTGCTGATAGCCAATTGTAAGTTTTTGTTGTAGGTATTTCGGACTATTTTGACCTATTTCTTCTGTTCTATTGGTGGTTGAAGAAAAGAATGTTATGATATTAGAGGTATCAAACGGCATAAGCCGTAATAATACAGGAGGTGTGTTTAATGGCCTTGGTAAAGCGTACTTCCTCAAACGTTCTCCTTGACACTGCACTCAAAAACTTTTACGCGGCGGCGGAGGAGATGGGCCTGGACGAAGGGCTCATCGATATCCTCAGCCATTCCGAGCGGCAGGTGGCCGTCTCCATTCCCGTTGAGATGGACGACGGCACGGTGAAGGTCTTCGACGCATATCGAGTTCTTCACTCATCGGCCGTCGGTCCCGGAAAGGGCGGAATCCGCTACCACCAGGACGTCAACCAGGAAGAGTGCGAAGCCCTGGCGATGATGATGACCTGGAAGTGTTCACTGGCCGGCATTCCCTACGGCGGAGGCAAGGGTGGAATCGCTGTGGACCCCCTCAAGCTCTCCTCCAGGGAAAAAGAGCGCATCACCAGGACCTACGCAGCCCGTATGGCTTCCGTGATCGGCTCCTGGATCGACATCCCCGCTCCCGACGTGGGCAGCGGAGCTCCAGAGATGATCTGGATCATGGACACCATCAGCAAGATCAAAAACCAGCTTGAGCCCGGCGTAATCACCGGCAAACCCGTTGGCAAATGGGGTTCCAAGGGCCGTACCGCCGCCACGGGTTACGGCGTAGCCACCTGCGCCCTTGAGCTACTCAGAAACCTGGGCATACCCGCTGAAGGCGCCACCGTGGCCATCCAGGGCTTCGGCAACGTGGGCACCTACACCGCCCTCACCATGGTGGACGCTGGAGCCAAGGTAGTGGGCATCAGCGACATCACCGGTACCTACTACGCACCGGGTGGCATCGACATCAAAAAAGCCTTCGACCACGTCCAGAATCACCCCAAGAAGCTTCTTGAAGGATTCACCTGCGACGGCTGCCAGAAGATGGACCTTCCCGACGTCCTCTTCCTTGAGTGCGACATCCTGGTGCCTGCGGCCCTGGAAGGCGTCCTCAACGGAACCAATGCCGACAAGGTTAAGGCCAAATACATCGTCGAGGCCGCCAACGGCCCCCTTACTCCCGAGGCCGACGCCATCCTGGACGGCAAGGGAATCCTCATCGTTCCCGACTTCCTGGCCAACTCCGGCGGAGTTATCGGCTCCTACTTCGAGTGGGCCCAGAACCTCGGAGGCTTCTTCTGGTCCATTGAGGAGTACAATGAGAGGCTCATCCGCATCATGAAGGAAAACTTCGAGACAGTGTGGTCCTACGCCAAGGAGAAAAACATCAAAATGCGCAGGGCGGCCTTCATGGCGGCGATCCAGAGGGTTGCTGACACAGTCAAGGCAAGGGGAGTATATCTCTAAGAAAGCGCAAAGCAGCACAGCCGAAGGGCCGGGATTTCCCGGCCCTTTTTTATTCTGTCCTCCCGAAATACCACCCGAACGGGTGATTCCGCAATTCCCACCAAAAGTGTATCTTACAACTGCGCAGGGGCGCCCGTCCCTCCCTTATGCTGTAGGCACGGGGGGCAACTTTCTCCTGTGCCTGGAAATTGCAGGGAATCACATATCGAAGGAGTGGATTTTATGAAGCGCTTCAGAAAAATTTGCGGCTTTCCTGTTTTAGTTTTCTGCGCCGTCCTACTGCTCTCGTCCTTCCCGTCCGCGGGTTACGGGGCCGGGGAGGATGGAGAAGTCCAGGGGCTTTGGCTCAGGGCTCCGGATTTTCCCGACGACGCGGAGGTCATTAATTTCTCTGATGACGGCGAAGGCGAAGTAACCTACGTCCGTTCCCTGGACGGCGGCGTCTTCGTGCTGGGAATTCACAGGGCGCCGGCCGACGATGAGACGACTGCGGAAGTGCTCAGGGAAGCGATCTCGGAAAACGTGGAAGAAAATGGCGGCGATCCGGACGATATCGATTTCGACAGCGGGGCCGAGATATTCTCCGAGCTCTTTTCCGCCCCGTGCATGACCGCCGAATACACCATTGGCGAAGATGAGGACGCCAAACATGTGGCCGTTCTCGGCGTTTTCACCGACGAGTACATCTTCCTGGTTCAGGCTGAAGTTGCGGCGGACTTTATGGATGATTACTCCTCCAGGAGTCAGGTATGGCTGACCCACATGAAATTCGTCGGCGGCGGCGAGGGCAGGGGCGACATCTTCGACGACGATGATGAAGAGGAAGATGATGAAGACGACGAGGGAATACCCTTTGTTGCCGCGGTCTATTCGCTGCCGGGATTCAGGGGCGTTGCATGGCAGATCCCCGGGCCGGGCAGCTATGACCTTGGCAATGGCTTTGATATGCCCAACGACAGCATCTGCTCCATTGGCGTAAGCCCGGGCTATAAAGTAACCCTCTATCAGCACTCGGAGTTCGGCGGCGAGAGCGCTGAATTTGTTGAAGGTAAAGACGATCTCGGAGAGCTGAACCGGTGGACGTCGTCCCTCAAGGTGGAGCGGGTGGAGGAGCCGGACCCCGGTATGGCCTTCGAATGGTTTATGGTTCATGCGGAGAACGAAGGGCTCTACGAGGAGATAGATTTTGACGTCGCCAGTACCGCAAAAGCGCTGAAAGCCCACTCAAAAAAAATCAAGCGCTTCCAGAGCGAGTGGGAGCCTGACTGGTACGGCACGACCACCGATAATGAACGAATCAAGCTTGGCGGAGAGCTCATCAAGATTTTCAGCGATCTGGGAGTCGATACCGACACTTTCGACGGAAATACATTTGCCCAGGCAATGAACAACCTTTACGACTGGCGCAAGGACCTGAGCGTCTGGGACTCGGCCTGCATGCTTCTCAACGTCTATCCGGAAGATTTTAAGTAACAGGGGAAGATCATAGAGGGCGATATCGGCAGTTGTCGGCCGAGCAAAAATTGGAGCGCAAAAGGGGATTTTTGATGAAAATTTCAAAACGATTTTCCTCAAGGAGGGGTGATCAATGATAAGGAAAAACAGACCCGGACTGTTTTTTTGCGCAGCGTTTCTGTTTCTGCTGCTGTTCGCGTCCGCGGCCCTGGCAAAACCCGACTGGGTTACCGTGAAGTATACCGGGTGCAAACTGGTAACGGTAAAGAATACTAAAGTAACGGACGCCAACCACAGAAAACTGGTTCTCTATTTCGACGTCATCAACAACAGCAAGAATGGCGATATAATCACTGCCATCTATGACAGAACGATAAAGTACAAGGGAGTATTCACTATCACCCAGATGGAATGGGGTACCGTCTATCTCCAAGGAGTAGTAGAATCGAAGGGATGGAGGCCCGCGTCGTGGAACATCAGCTATTCGGGCAAATTCACTAATCCGGAAAAGGGAGAGTGGTACCCCGGACAGGTGTACAAGTACGACATCTCTGTTCCGCTCAATAAACTCATCAAGCCCAAAGAAAACTGGAAAACGACGAATGAAGCTTCGTCCAGAGGCTTTAACTTCAAGCCTGAGCAACTTTATTTTGATTTCGGGGTTCGCAGCCACAAATAAGGTTCCATCTCAAATCCGGCGCTCGCCGCTCATGCTTTCGAACGTCAATTTTAAATAACGGCGGGCCGCCCCGCGGGGAGGGGAGACAATGAGAAAAGAAACGAGATTCGTACTGCCGGCGCTCCTGCTGGCGGCGTTGCTGTTTGTCTTTGCAGGCGAGGCTGCGGCAAAGCCGGACTGGGTGACTGTCAAATACACCGGAACGTCGCTGCGACGTCAGCAGAACGTCCAGGACACAAGCGGCAATCATTTGCTTCTAGTTCATAAGTTCGACATCATAAACAGCAGCAAAAACGGCGATATCCTTACAGCAATCTACGACAGAAAGATAAGCTGGAGCGGAAAGTTTACTATTCTGGATATAGATATGGACGATGACGACGAGGAAGAACGTGGCGACCCGGTGACCTGGAACGTAAGGTTCAGCATCAACGGAACAAACCCCATCAGAGGGGAATGGTATCCGGGGCAGGTATACAAGTATGAACAAACAACGCCACTGAGCAGATTGATCAGGCCCTACGAAGAGGACTGGAAGTTAACGAATCGCGCCGCGTTTAAAAATTTCAATTTTAAATTTGAAAAATTGAGCTTTGATTTTCAGGTAACAAGTCACAGATAGCTGGAGTTTCAGAGTTTGCCCCTCCCCCCGTGCAAAGCGGCCGGGACCGGGCGTCAACGATAGCCCTGCGGAGAGAGGCGGCGGCGGGGCAGTTTAACGCCGCCTGCCGCGCTCTCTTTTGGCAGGGGAATTTGAGGAAAACTCTGTATGGGAGGGGTAAAGCGTGAAAAGAATAAAGAAAACAACAGTTTTTTTACTGTCAGCGCTGCTTTTGGTCGCGGTCTCGCAGTGCGCGACGGAGGTCGCTGCTGAAGAATTCGGCGAAAAACACCCCATCGACGTAGAATTTGAAAAAAGAATCGACGCCGATCCTTCCACCGCCGGCATGATCGAAGCATCTCTGTGGGCTGAGAAAGAATGGGACAAGCTCCTGAACGAAAACTACAAAGCCCTGATGAAGAAGCTGGACAAAGAGAGCGGGGAAAAACTGCGGAAATCTCAAAAGGAGTGGATAAAGTTCCGCGATCTGGAGTTCGGGTTCATCCAAGAATTTTACCGCGGCTTCGACGGCTCCATGTACCGGACGATGGCGGCGGGCTTTCAGGCGGACTTCGTTCGCGAACGGGCCCTTAGCCTGGGCCTTCGTCTCGGCGATCTGGCGGACAAATAGGAGCGAGAAGGCAGGCCTGAAGGGCTGAAGGGAGGCTGTTATGAGAAATTTCTCGATTCGGCGGCGAAGTCTGGCGGTCATGGGATTCGCCTTCCTTTTAATGGCGTCGATCCCGTCTGCGGCCTTTGCCCTGAAGCTCAACATTCAAAACGATTTCGCGGAACGACTGAGCACCGCCGTGGTCTACTACGCCGAATCCGAGGGCGCTTGGGTTGCCAGAGGCTGGTACGTTACGGAGCCCCGGCAGTCCCGGACCATAAACCTCCCCTCTCCCGAGTCCACAATCTACATCTACTCTCTTCTCTCCGACAAGGGAAAAACCGCCTGGGGAAAAGGGGACGTCACCAGAGTAGTCACGTCCAATTCTTTTATATACCGGGATGGAGAGGAATGCCCGGCGGGCCCAAACAGAAGGACGGTAAAGTTTACCAAGTTTGCCGCGAAAAACGGCGTCCTGAACTACAGGCCTGAGAAAGCGCGGGAACCTCTTCCCACCGCCGGAGGCGACAAATATTCGGCCGTTCGGGCGGAACTTCTTAAACTAATCAACGCTGACCGCAAAAAGGTGGGCGCCGGGGAGCTTAAGCTTGATGAAACCCTGTCCAGGGCGGCGTCCCGCCGCGCTTCGGAGCTGCCGGCCGCATGGGGCCATATCCGGCCTGGGGGAAAAAACTACAGCTCCGTCTTCGCAGAATTCGGCCTCAACCCGGCCAGAAGCGGCGAAAACGTGGCCTCCAATACAAAATCCCTTAAGGCCTCCTACTTCCACGAGCAGTTTATGAACTCCTCCGGGCATAAAAAAACCCTATTAAGTCGCGACTATTCGGCCGTAGGCCTGGGTTTTTACGAAGAGGGGGGCAAGACTTACTGCGCGGAGCTGTTTACCGGAGGAACGGGGGCTACGGGGAATATCCCCCCGCCGTCGGACGACCCTCTTGCCGTAACGGCCGCCAATCTAATAAACCTTATTAACGGCGAGAGGACCGGACGCGGGCTGAAACCCCTGACCGTGAACGGAAAAATGTTCAGCGCGGCGCTGACCAGGGCCCGGGAGATGAGCGTCAAAGCCGACATCTCCGTAAGGCCCGACGGAAGAAAGTACGACACCGTCCTTAAGGATTACGGCCTCTCCTTTGCCGCCGTAAACGGATCGGGTACCCTGACGCAGGATTCCAACGCCCTGGAAATTTTCCAGAAACTCTATAACAACGCCGACTGCCGGAAGTCCATGCTGACGGCGGCGTACACAGACGCCGGTGCCGGGATTCACCGGAGGAGCGACGGATATTACACAGTCCTCCTGTTGGCCGGAAACGCCGTTCCCTCATCAGGCTCCGGCAACAGCTTTGACGACCTTTCCAACAGCTGGAAAGAACTTGAGAAGAGCCTTCAGGAGCTAAAAGACTTGTTTTAAGTTTAAGCCAACGCAAAGGGCCGGGATATCCCGGCCCTTTGCATTAAGTTCCCGAAAACCTCCCCCAAACTCCTCGATATGCCATCCTTAACAGGCATTTTATGTCATCCTGAACAACGCTATTTTTGTCATCCCGAACGA
>CAZXOD010000003.1:0-12908 GCA_964642285.1 uncultured Synergistaceae bacterium | reverse complement strand
TCCGCCCTAGCGTCGTTCGGGATGACAAGGAGCATCCCGTAGGGAAGTATACTCCCGACTCTTTTCTCTTCCTACGGCTTCAGCCGGTAAATCGTCCTCGGCCAGGGGATGGCCTCTCTAATGTGCTGCAGACCGGCGATCCAGGCTACTACCCGTTCTATACCCATTCCGAAGCCGCTGTGGACGAAAGTGCCGTACTTGCGCAGGTCCAGGTACCAGTCGTAGGCCTCCTCGGGGAGCTTTTCTTCTCTGATCCTTGCCAGCAGCCGGTCGTAGGAGTCCTCCCTCTGGGAGCCGCCTATGATCTCGCCGTACCCTTCCGGGGCCAGCAGGTCGTCGCATAGCACCAGCTCCGGGTTTTCTGGGTGCTCCTTCATATAGAAGGCCTTTATCTTCTTGGGGTAGTTCTCGATAAACACCGGCTTGTCGAACTGTTTTGTGAGAATGGTCTCGTCTTCGTTGCCCAGGTCCGAGCCGTAAGGAGTCTCGCTCCCCAGCTTCCGGAGCATCTCTATGGCCTCGTCGTACTGAAGGTGGGGGAAGGGTGCCTTGATGGCCTCAAGCTTGGAGATGTCCCTCTCCAGGAATTCCAGCTCTCCCCGGCAATGCTCCAGGGCGTAGGCCACTATATGGCATATCAGCCTCTCCTGAAGGTCCATGTTGGCCTCGTGGTCGAAAAAGGCTACCTCGGGCTCAAGCATCCAGAACTCCGTAAGGTGGCGGCGGGTCTTTGATTTCTCCGCTCTGAAAGTGGGGCCCAGGGTGTAAACTTTGCCGAAGGCCGCGGCGGCGGCTTCCGCGTAGAGCTGTCCAGTCTGGGCCAGATAGGCCTTGGAGTCGAAATAGTCCAGCTCGAAAAGCCCCGAAGCGCCCTCTCCCGCGGCGCCGCTTATGATGGGGCTGTCCACGAGCATGTATCCGTCGTTTCGCAAAAACTCCCGGGCCGACCAGATTACCGCCTCCCGGATCTTCAAAATGGCCTGCTGCCTGGGGCTTCTCAGCCACAGGTGACGATTGTCCAGGAGAAAATCAATTCCGTGGTCCTTCTTGCCGATTGGGTATTCCTCCGTGGGGTTTTGAATCACCGATACCGAGGACACCGTTAGCTCCACACCCGACGGAGCCCTGTCGTCCTTTCTTACCTTGCCCAGGACTTCCACGGAGGCCTCCAGCCAAAGCCCCTTAGCCTCGGCGAAGTTTTCCTCCGAGACCTCTTTTTTTACCATTACACCCTGAACCGTGCCGGTTCCGTCCCTGAGCTGCAGAAATTGTATTTTTCCCGAACTCCTCATATTGTAGAGCCATCCCCGGATAAGGACTTCTTTCCCCTCCCGGGACGGAAGATCTTTGATATAGGTCCATGGCGCAGTCATGGGCAGTCAACCTCCATACATCTGAATTTGTTGTAAAATCGTCTGACAGTCTTTTCTTCCAGTATGATACACTAAACGACACAGTAAAAAAAAGGAGAAAAAGCCGTGATAATTCCCCGACTTGTTATCGCCGACGAAAGGAGGGAAGACTCTGTCCCCCCCTCCGTCCTTTTGGTTACCGCCCTTAAAAACGCCGGATGCCCGCTGCGGATCTATTGCGCGGGGCCGGACGAATATCTGGTGCGCCTCATCTCACTTGCTACGGGAGAAAATGTCACGGTCCTCGACCCCTTTACCTGCGGCAGCCCCAGGATATTAAAAACCCTCTTCCAGGTCTCCTGCGAACCGGGCAGCCTGAACATCGTCCTGGCGCCTTTGGGCGAGAGGCTGGAGGACGACGATTTTTCTGTCTTTCCCTCGGGGCCGGGCCTGGCCAAAACCCTTGAGTGCCCCCTCCTGCCCGTGCTATATGCGGACTCTTCTTCAGCTGTCATAGCCCGTTTCCTTGAAAAAGCCCTGTCGGGCATCCTCAGGCATGAAACTGTCGACGTCCCCGCCGTCATCTTCGCATCGGTGCTCAACCCAAGGGAGTATCAGCTCCTGGATGTGGAGGCGGGGAGACGAACTCCTCTCCTGAACCTGGGCTACATTCCCAAGTCCCTCGAAAGGAAGCGAACCTCTCTCCTGGAGCTCTGCCTCGACACCACCTCGGAGAAATCCATTCTACCCATAAAGGCCGCCGCCGCTCAGCTTTACTCCATGGACGGCCAGATTGACTGGAACGCTCTCTGGGCTTTCGCCAGGCTCTCGCCCAAATGGACTAAGGCGGAAGAGCCTTACAGAGACAGGGCTAAGGGCTGTACTATCGGAATTCTTGCCCACGGCGCCCTCGACCTCGAAGGGGACAACGCAGCCAGGCTCTTCTCCTACCTGGGCTTTTCGGTAAGAAAAATCTTTCTGGGCGAAGAGGGCCGCCTGGGAGACCTGAAGGCCGTCTACGTTCCTCACGGCCTGGGCTTCCTGTGCGCCGAACAGCTCCTCGGCATCCCTGAAACCAGGGACTGGTTCACCGGGCTGTTCAAACGGGGTCAGACTATCTTCGTCAACGGCGGTGTTTCCCTTCTGCTGGGCGAATCCTTCGTCCTTCCCAACGGCAAGCAGTTCGAAGGGCTGAACCTCTTCCGGTACAAAGGACAGTACGCCATGCCTTCATCGGGCTTTACAAGAGTTGAGATCGCCACCCTGGAGGGGGACGACTTCCTCAACCTGGGGGAAAGACTCAGGGGCCGCCGGGTCTCCTACTCAACCGTATACAACCCCGGGGAAAAAAGCAGATCCATCTGGACTATAAAAGACTCCCAGAGCGGCAGGGATCTGGGCCTCACCGGGTGGAGCCTTGGCCGGGGGATTGCCGTCGACCTTTCAGTAGACCTCTGGAGCAACATCGAGGCCGTCTTCCGCTGGCTGATGCAGCGCAAGGCCTGAGGGGACCCTATAAAATCCCCGCCGCTGCCAGGGCCTCCGCCGGATTTCCGTAAGACCTTGATTCGTGGGGCAGATAGTCTCCGATGGCGGCGAAAGCCCCTCTGCCGAAGGCCCTCGCGGCCTCCCGGTCGCTCTCGGCATCGCCCAGAAAAAGCGGCGCCGTCGCGCCCGATCTCCCGCACAGAATGGAAAGCCCTAGGGGAGACGGTTTTAAAACCCCGTCGTCCGATGAAATCACCATGTTCCGGGGAAAATCCTCCCACCCTATAACCTTAAGTCCCAGCTCAAGCTCCATGAGCGTCCGGCCCGTATAAATCGCCGCCGGAAGGGGAAGGTCCTTCCAGTGGAAGGAGACAAGCGCCGCCTCCTCCTCCCAAAGCCCGCCCCGCCTCGTGGTGTATTTTGGGGTCAGCCCCAGCCTCTCGTACTCCTCGCCGCCAAAATAAATCTCCCCGCATACCTCCCGCACCGCTTCTCTGCATACCGTCTCGCCGAAAGTCCGCCGGACCCACCCGGCCAGGTCATCGCCCGTCTCCTCCAGCATGGCCCGCCATTCTAGGGGGGAGGGAAGGCTCTCCGACAGCATCGGCGAGGAAGACGCGGCGGCGCAGTTTATCGCCGCCCAGGCAATATCGTAATCATCGTTGAAGGCCGGATGGGTTTTGGTGGCGGCAAAATGTTTGTAAGAAAACCCTCCGCCATCGTCAACGCGGCCCAAAACCTTTGTCCAGGCCCATACAAGACTTCGGGCCACTACCCTCGGGAAGGAGCGGGACGCGTCCACCAGCACTCCGTCCACATCAAAAACTATAAGGTCAATTTTGTCGTTCGCCAATATTCATTCCTCCCCGGCCCTGTTCTCCCGGCTCTTTTCGTCCTCCGCCTCCAAGGCCGCCAAGTATTTTTTCCACAAAAAAAGCGCCGCCGCCCCTGCCATGGTCCCCAGTCCGAGTCCGAAGACAATATAGTCGGGCCTCCCCCTGCCCGCCAGATATCCGCCGAGGCCCGCCAGGGCGTAACCGTAAAGAACTATGGTCCCCATGGATAAAACCAGAACCGCCTGCCTCATATCCCGACTTCCCTTCCCGGGGTGGGTTTTTTTGTTGTATTTACCCTTGCCCCTTTTCAGCTGCTGTGATAAAGTATTCCAATATCCACTATACTGACTGTTATACAAACATGTTTCACTCAGACCTATCTAATTACAGGGGAGGTCCTTTAAAAATGAGAGAACCGCGTCTATATACAACTTCTGCGGATTACGCCTACCAGGAACTTCGCCATCGCATTATAACAAAGCAGCTGAAACCCGGGCAGCGGCTTCCCGAGGTAAACATAGCGGTACAGATGGGCGTAAGCAGAACTCCCGTGAGGGAAGCTCTAAGGCGGCTTGCCAGCGAAGGCCTTGTAATTATAATCCCCAACAGCGGCGCCCGCCTCGCGGCCCCCACCGTAAGGGAAATACAGGATACCTTCCTTGTCAGGGAACAGCTGGAGTGCCTTGCCATCAGCCTTGCCGCGGAAAAAATCGGCGACCGCCACCTCCGCAGGCTCGAAGAGGCCCTCCTTGAAGAGGCCAGGGCCATCGACGAAAGAAACCTTGAAACCTACTTAGAAGTAAACGAAGCCTTCCACAAGACCGTGGCCGACGCCGGAGGAAACCGGGTGCTTGCCGAGTATGTGGAAAATATCCTGGCCAGGACCAACGCCTACGTAGTATTTTTCGATCCCTTTTACCATACCGAAACCACTCCCTCCGTCGACTCCCATAAGGAAATCCTCATGGCCCTCAGGGCTCACGACGTGGAAAAATCCATAAAACTGATGAAGCGCCACCTTAAGGACGCCATCGCCGGACTGAGCGAGGCCCTGGAGGAGTAGCGGAGCTGTGTCTAAATGCCGGGGCGGGGATAATCCCCGCTTTTTTCGTGGCCAAAAAATCATCTGCGCCGGTGACAATATATAAAAAGCCCCATGGGAGGTACGAACTAAAATGACCGCAAGGATCCCCACTCTGGATCTGACCAGAAACTACGAAAGAATCAGGGAAGAAATATCACAGGCAATAAACGCAGTCCTCGATAGCCAGCAGTTTATCATGGGGCCCGACGTCGCCGCCTTCGAAAAAGAATGTTCCGCCTACCTCGACGGAATTCCCGCCATTGCCTGCGCCTCCGGCACCGACGCACTGTTCCTTGCCCTCATGGCCCTGGGCGTAGGGGAGGGAGACGAAGTCATCACAACCCCTTACAGCTTTTTCGCCACGGCAAGCTGCATCACAAGGCTTGGGGCGACACCCGTATTTGTGGACGTAGACCCTGAAACCTACAACATCGATCCTCAAAAAGCCCTGGAGGCAGTCACGCCCCGGACAAAGGCCTTCCTCCCCGTTCACATCTTCGGCCAGATGGCTCCCCTGGAAACCGTAATCGACCAGTTCAAAGCCCGGGATATAAATGTAGTGGAGGACGCCGCCCAGGCCTTCGGCTCATGGAGAAAGACCGGGGACGACATCAAAAGGGCGGGCGCCTGGGGCGATATTGGCTGCTTCTCCTTCTTCCCCACCAAAAACCTCGGCTGCTACGGCGACGGCGGCATGATGACCGCCTGGGATGAAAAAACCGCCGCGGCCATGAGCAAGCTCAGGGTCCACGGCGCTGACGCCACCTACTTCCATGACGAAGTAGGCCTTAACAGCAGGCTCGACTCAATCCAGGCCGCCGTGCTAAGGGTAAAACTCCGCCATCTGGAGGAATGGAACGAAGAGCGCCGCAGGGCGGCGGGCAGATACTACGCCCTCTTCGCTGAAAAAGGCCTCATCGGCGTCATAACACCTCCCGCGGAGCTGCCGGGCAACTATCACATATATCACCAGTACGTCATAAAAGCCCCCCGCAGAGACGAGCTCCAGGCCTTCCTCGAAGAGCGGGGCATAACGTCCAGGGTCTACTACCCGCTGAGCCTCCACCTCCAGAAATGCTTCAGCTTCCTGGGCTATAAAGAGGGGGACTTCCCCGTATCGGAGAGGCTGAGCGCCGAAACCCTGGCCCTGCCCATCTTCCCCGAACTCACCATGGAAGAGCAGATAAGGGTGGCTGAGGCGGTCGCGGAATTTTACGGAAAATAGCCTAACCAATATTGACCTTAGGCCTGGAACCGTGTAAAATACCGATGTAGGACCAATTACACCGGTGTAAGCTTTTCATTGGAAGCAAGCCGCAAAATGGAGGTGGAAACAATGTTTCCCTTTTTTTTCGATCCAACCATGATCCTTCTTATCCCGGCCCTTATACTGGCTCTCTGGGCCCAGACAAGGGTTAAGACGGTATTTGCCCGCTACAGCTCGGTGGGGTCAAGGCGGGGAGTCACTGCCGCTGTCGCCGCCAGGGCCCTTCTGGACAGATTCGGCCTTTCGGGCGTGCCCGTCAGCAGAGTTTCAGGAAACCTGACCGATCATTACGACCCCCGGAATAAAAGCCTTAGCCTGTCCGACTCCGTTTATTCCAGTACCAGCATCGCCGCTATCGGGGTGGCCGCCCATGAAGTGGGCCATGCCATCCAGGACAGCGTAAACTACTCGCCCCTTAAAATCAGAAACGCCATTGTCCCCGTCGTGGGCATCGGCTCATCCATGGCCTTCCCCCTCTTCTTCATCGGCATCCTCTTCAGGGGTCAGGCTCTCATGGATCTGGGCATCCTCCTGTTTCTCGGAGTAATCGTCTTTCACCTGGTGACCCTGCCGGTGGAGTTCGACGCCAGCAACAGGGCCCTGAAAGTGCTGGGCGACACAGGAATGCTCTCCGTGGACGAAATCGGCGGCGCCGGAGCGGTGCTGAAGGCCGCTTCCTGGACCTACGTTGCCGCCACGGTCATGGCCTTTGCCCAGATGATCCGGCTCCTCTTCCTAAGAGGAATGTACGGCAGCCGGGACTGAACCGGCCTGCGGTGGCGGAAAAGTGCTTTTGAGCGCGCAGCGGAGCGGCTTCGCAAGTCGCTCCGCTTTATTTCGGAAAGACGGCCCTTCTGCGGCGGAGGCCTCTGAATGAGGGGCATAGAGGCTTCTCTCCACGTATGGAAGGAAGTCAGGGAGGGAAAGTTCGCCTCCGAATCCATCCGGCGGATCGCTCACCTCCTCACCCCCGGCGACCTGACCCTGGCCTCGTCCCTCGTCTACCTCTCCCTGAGACGGCAGTTCCTCTGGAAGGAGATCAGCGGCGCCTTTCTTAAAACATCCCCCCGGGGCCTCTCCCGGGAGGCGGAGGACGCCCTCTGCATAGGAGCGGCCGGCATTCTGGAGCTGCGCACCTTTGCCCCCAGAGTGCTGGTAAACGGCCTCGTACAGGAGCTTAAAAAAGCTGGGGACGAAAAGGGCGCCCGCGTGGTAAACGCCGTCCTCAGAAGAGTTGTGGAAGAAGGCCCTGCCAAGCTGAAAAAAATAGGAGAGTCCGGGGGGATTAAAGAACAATCTCTCTTCTGCGGCGTCCCCTCCTGGGTAGCCTCCGAATGGCGCAACGCCTGGGGGGACGAGGGCAAAAACCTCCTCAAAATGATGCTCATCCGTCCTTATTCATCCTTCAGGGTGGAGGGCGCCCCCGACCGGGAAAAAATCCTCTCCGCCGCGGCGGAAAAGGGTATCCGTTGCTGGCAGTCTCCCTTCCTGCCCTCGTCTCTTCGCCTGGCGGGCACCATCTTCCCGCCGGACTTCCCCGGCTACTCCGAGGGCCTTTCCGCCCCTCAGAGCGAATCGTCCATGATGGTGGCGGAAGTAATAAAAAAACTGTACAGAGGTGGCCCCATTCTGGAGCTGTGCAGCGGCCGCGGGGTGAAAACCGCCCAAATAGCCTCCCTCCTGCCCGACGCGCCCCTGGAGGGTATTGAGCTGTCGCCCGCCAGGGCAAGGGCGGCGGAAAGAGAGCTGGACCGGACGGGCCTTCGGAGCCGCGTGAAGATTGCTGTCGGCGACGCCCTGCAGACAGCTCCCCGTCTGACCCCCGCCATGATATCCCTGGACGCGCCCTGTTCGGGAAGCGGAACGTGGAACAGGCATCCTGAGGCAAAATGGCGGCTCACCCCGGAAAAACTGGATTCTCTGGCCTCCCTGCAGATAAATCTCCTGAAAAGGGCGGTTTCCCTCCTTGCGCCGGGAGGCATTGTGGTCTACTCTACATGTAGCCTGCTGAAAAAGGAAAATGAAAACGTCGTGGCCGGCGTTCTGTCGGAAGACCCGAACCTTGTGGAACTCTCGTTCCCCTTCACCGGCGCCGCCTTCAGGAAGGGCCGCCCGTGGGGAACCTGCATCTGGCCTGAACTGCCCTGGCTCGACGGATTCTACATAGCCGCAATCATGAAAAAATCGGGAGGGAAGACTGTTGATGGGTAGAATCTTCCGCTGGGCCGTGGTCCTGGTGATTCTGGTAATACTGATATCGGGAAGCGTGGCCTTTTACACCATATTCTTCGGAGGAAAAGACCTCGTAATACCGCCCCTGAGAGAGATGTCCGTCCTGGACGCGGTAGACGAGGCTGAGCGCATTGGGCTCGAGGTAAAAATCGAGCAGGTGGACTCGTCCATACCCGCCGGTACGGTGCTGGCCCAGTGGCCGGAGCCGGGCACGAAAGTCCGCCGGGATAAAACCATAATCATCAAAATAAGCAAGGGCGGAAACAAAAAGGCCGTCCCTGATCTCCGGGGCATGGAGACCGCCCAGGCCCTTAAGAAAATCCAGGAGATGGGCTTCACCCTTGGGGACACCGTTAAAATCAACGACGACACCAGGGCGGCGGGCGTCATAATCGCTCAGAACCCGGCAGTGCCCGCCGTGGTGGACGATGAAGGCAAGATCGACCTCCTTGTAAGCCTCGGCCCCGTCCCCAAAGACGGCAGAGTGCCCGTGCCGGATCTCGCCCAGCGCAGCGAGGCCGACGGCAAGCAGCTCATCGCCCAGAGCGGCCTTAAATTCGGCGGGGTGGAGTACGTCTCCACCCAGAACACCCCCGGCGGCATGATTATGTCCACCAAGCCAAAGGCGGGCTCCATGGTACGCCTCGGCGAGCCGGTAAAGCTTGTGGTGGCCTCCAACCAGAAAAAGCCAGAACCCCAGGTAACCGCCCCAGGCTCCGCTGAAACCCCCTCGGGAACGGTAACGGTGGAGCAGCCCCAGACGGTTCAGGTAGGCCCCGCCGGCCCCGTTAAAACCGTGGTAACGGCAAAGGACCCCGAAATTGCGGGCGCCCTGGGCGTTCCCACCACCTCCGGTCCCCAGCCTCAGACCCAGCAGCAGCCTCAGCAGATTCAGGGAGCTACCGGCACGGCTAAAATCAGATACCAGGTTCCTCCCATTACCAAGCCCATGGGGCTTAAAATAGAGATGGTGGACGCCGCCGGGACCAGAAATCTCCTTGGCCGCGACGTCAAGGGAGGGGAGTACATCACCCTGGACGCTCCCTTTGTAAAGGAAAGCGTGGTAACCATCTACCTTGGAGGGGAATTCGTCTGGCAGGAGCGGTACCGATGAAAAGGGAAATTCTTTACGCTCCGTCCCTTCTCTCCGCCGACCCCCTTAACGTGCAGTCTTCCATCGAAACTCTTGAGGGGGAGCATGACTGGCTTCATGTGGATATAATGGACGGCTGCTTCGTGCCCAACATAACCTACGGCCCGGGGTTTGTATCCGCCCTGAGAAAAGGGTACCCTGAGGAAGTTCTGGACGTGCATCTCATGATCGAACGCCCCGACAGATTTGTCGACGACTTTCTGAAAGCCGGCGCAGACTGGCTCACCGTCCACCTGGAGGCCGACCGCCACATCCACAGAACCTTGACCCGCATCAGGGAGGCGGGGGCTAAGGCCGGAGTATCCATAAACCCCGGCGCCTCCGCGGAACTGCTCAGACCCCTGCTGCCCTTCGTCGACCTTGTCCTCGTCATGTCGGTAAATCCCGGCTTCGGAGGACAGTCCTTTATTCCGGAGACCATGGAAAAAACCCGGTCCCTCTGCCGCTGGAGGGAGGCGGGCGGACACGAATTTCTTATTGAAATGGACGGCGGCATAGGCATGGATAACGCGCCCCGGGTAGCCCTGGGAGGCGCGGACGTATTGGTAATGGGTAGCGCCGTCTTCGGCGCGGGAAATCCCGCCCTCACTCTGCGGGAGATTAAGCTAAAAGTTAAGGAGGCAATAGCCCATGCCTGAGTACCGTGAAAACAACCTGCAGGACTTGGGAAAACAAGTAAGGCAAAAAAGAGAAGAGCTGGGACTCTCCCTTAAGGACGTCTACGAGGGAACAAAAATAAGAATTCAGTTTCTCGAGGGCATCGAACGGGGCGATTTCTCCGAATTTCCTGGGACAGTCTATGTCCGGGGCTTCATTCGAACTTATCTTCAGTTTATCGAAATGGATCAACTTTGGCAGGAATACCTCCCCGTCCTCTCCGAGGGCATGGTGGAGGCAATCCGGGAGCAGCAGGAGGAGGAAGAGCCTGCCATAGTGGGCAAGTGCGCTCCTCCCACCAGGGGCTTCAAATCAGCCTCTCCCTTCTGGATATTCGTCTTTCTGCTTCTCATCGCCGCCGGGTCATCCTGGTACCTCTGGTACTCCTGGGACCAGAACGGAGTCCCTTCCTTCACCATAACGGAGGGGAACGGCTCCCGGACCGCCGGACGGCCTGAGAATCCGGTGATCAAAGCCGAAAAAGAAGAAGATCATCCCCAGCCCACTGAAAACCCCGGCGCTGAAAAAATTGGCGAGGAAGAAATTAATCCTGAAATCGCCGTACCCGGTGGGGCGGTTCCAGCAGGCGGTGAGGCAGCCACTGTCCCAGGGGGAATAAAAACTCCCCCCACCGCGGCGGAGCTCGTGGGCGTAGCCGAACCGGAGACCCCTCCCGCCGCCGCTGAGGCCAAAAAGGATAAAGAGCTTGTCATAACCGCCGACGGCGACTGCTGGATAAGGGTCCGCCAGGGGACTAAAACCCTCTACGAACGTACAGTTAAGGCGGGGGACAAAGTATCCTTCACAGTTCAGTCCAGGATAGAGGTAACCTACGGAAGATCCGGATCGGTAAAAACTCGCTGGAACGGCAAAGACCTGGGCCACCCCGGAGCCACCCGGGGCGTCGAAAAAGTGTTCTACGCCC
Organism: uncultured Synergistaceae bacterium; assembly: GCA_964642285.1. Classification (GTDB taxonomy): domain Bacteria; phylum Synergistota; class Synergistia; order Synergistales; family Aminobacteriaceae; genus Aminivibrio. Next base: position 1,914 of record CAZXOD010000003.1, on the reverse strand, counting down.
CAGACGGAAGCACCGGAACCGTACCCAGGTGAAGGTCCGGATAATAAGCCTCGGCTGTCCCAAGAACACTGTGGACAGCGAATACCTGGCGGGCCTGCTGAAAGCCTCCGGGGCGGTGGTCGCCGACGACTCTGACGAGGCGGACGCGGCCATCGTCAACACCTGCGGCTTTATCCGCCCGGCGGTGGAGGAGAGCATTTCGGTCATCCTCGACCTTGAGGAGCTTAAACAGCAGGGAAAAATCAAAAAAATATGCGTGGCCGGATGCCTCGTAAACCGCTACGGCGACGAACTTAAAAAAGAACTCCCATCAGTGGACTGCTGGGCCGGGGCGGAAGAATGGATCCCCCTGGCCCGCTCACTGGGACTGCGTCCCCCTGAGGAACCGGTGAGGGGAATAATCTCCGGTACCACTCCCTGGTCCAGGTACCTTAAAGTAGGCGAGGGGTGCGAAACCCTCTGCGCCTTCTGCACCATCCCCTCCATCCGGGGCAGGGCCAGAAGCATCCCCATTCCGGCCCTTGCCGACCGGGCTGCGAAGCTCGCCGAAGAAGGGGCAAAAGAAATCTGCCTGGTGGGGCAGGATCTCACCATCTACGGCCGGGACCTCTACGGAGAGCCCCGCCTTGAAGAACTCCTCGCCGCCCTCGATTCAGAGCTCCCTCCCGACGTATGGGTGCGCATGCTCTACCTTCACCCCTCCAGGATCGACGAAAAATTCATCGACCTCGTGGCGGCTAGCGACAGAATCCTCTCCTACCTGGACATACCCATCCAGCACATCGACCCTGAAATCCTGCGGAGGATGAACCGTCCCCCCGACGACGGCCACATCCGGCGCATCTTCTCCCATGCGAGAGCAGTCGACAAATATTTCGCCCTCAGAACCACCCTCATGGTGGGCTTCCCCGGCGAAACCGAAGAGCAGTTCGAAAACCTCCTGCGCTTTCTGGAGGACGCCAAGATAGACAGGGCCGGCGCCTTCACCTTCTTCCCCGAGGAGGGCACAAAGGCCGCCCTCATGCCGGGACAGGTGGCGGACGAAATCAAGGAGTCCCGTTACCGCAGGCTCATGGAGCTTCAGTCAGAAATCTCCCTTGAGCGGCAGAGCCTCTTCGTGGGAAGGCGGCTTAAAATTCTGGTGGAAGAAATTGACGAAGAAGACTCCGTAGCCTGGGGCAGATCCTACAGAGACGCCCCGGAGGTGGACGGCTTGGTGGGCGTCGCCTGCGGAACCGAACTGCCTGAAGAAGGAAAATTCATGGAGGTGCTTATAACAGATGCCGCTGAACATGACCTATTTGCGGAAATTGCCGGGGAATAAAGACCTCCCCTGGTTCATAGCCACCCTCTGCGGCCTGGGTTTTTTCACCTCCATGCCCGGAACCCTCGGGTCGGCGGCGGCCTTCCTGGTCTATGCCCTATGGCGAGTTCCCATATCCGTCATAATGACCGTAATAGTCGTGGGAACCTGGGCCGCCCAGGCATACTCCGTCCGGGAGGGAATAAACGATCCCAAAGAAGTAATAATCGACGAAGTGGCAGGGACGTGGATCTCCATGTACGGCCTCTCCCAGAGCTACCTCCTGCCGGCCCTCTTCCTGTTCAGAGTCCTGGACATCATCAAGCCCTTCCCCGTAAACGCAGCGGAAAAGCTCCCCGGCGGCTGGGGCATCATGGCCGACGACATAGTGGCAGGCATCCTGGTAAACATAATCCTGACCGCCACAAAATGGCTCTTCTTCGAAGGCGGCTTCAGCTTCCTGTTTTAATGCGCCTTGTTGGTTGTTAAACCCCCTCCGTTCTACGTGTCATCCCGAACGAACGTAGGGGAATAGGGTTTTCGGAAAGCGGCCAGAAGCATGCCGCCTAAGCGATCGACACCTGGTCGCCTGCTTTGCTCTGCATAAGCGA
>CAZXOD010000002.1:40946-45243 GCA_964642285.1 uncultured Synergistaceae bacterium | reverse complement strand
TCAAGCCCTTTAATACGTCTTTTTCGGGATAGGCCCGCAGCAAAGGGTCTGTTATACTCCTCATCGTCTCAGACATAAAAATACGGCATTTTTTCTCCATGCCTGCAAGGAGGACGTCATGACCCGGAGCAATATTCTCCCCGACGCCCGCTCTTATTCCAAGCTAACCCAAAATATTGCCAGGAGCCTTCTGGGTCTTATTCTCCTGTTCCTTTTGTTTTCTACAGAAGCGGTGGCTTCCGGCGCCGTCAGAAAAGACGTCTATATCGACATGCTTCTTCAGGCAAGGGGCTTAAAGGCGTCGGGCAAGGATGCCGTTCAGACTGCCCTTGACCTTGACCTTGTGCCCGTACCTGAGGGGGGGACCGGGTCGGCGGTTACGATGAAAGAAGCCATTGTATACGCGGTCCACAGCCTTGGAATGTCCTCCGTGGCCGAGGCACTGTCCGGCGCTCCTCTCCCTTTCAAGGATGTATCCGGTCTCAAGCCTATTGAAAAGGGCAGCCTGGCCGTCGCTTTAAATATGACCCCCGCCCTTCTTAAGAAAAACGTAACTGCTTTTGGCCCGGGCAGAAATCTCAGCATCAAGGAAGCTCAAAACATTGCCGCCATAGTAAAGTCGGCCTCAAAAAACTTGTCCCTTACGGCGGCGTATTCGCCCGTTAAAGGAATGACCGTCCACGTGAACAGGCGCGGGATTCACGACCGCCCGCCCCGGTGGAGGGGAGTGGCAAACGGGTTTGATACAAGGGAGGACGCTGAGCTGTTCAGCGAAGCGCTTGCCGCGGTAGGCATTGAAAGTACCGTGGACAGCTGGAATTATGACTGGAGGGTCCGATCTCCCCTTTCGGACGTCTACGGGCCCGTAAGACAGTTTCTTGAGGCCTGCGAGGCTCTGGGCAGAAAGGGGACGGTTTTTTCGTCCCCGGCAAACTGGGAGACCGCCGGCGGCCCCCGGTTCTGGATTATGATCGTATTTGATCCGGCAAAATTTGACCTTCGCCCGATTGTGGCCCCCGAGGGGCTTAGCGTCCTTGCGCCTCTGAGCTCCATGGTTGCCGGAACGGCAGCCGCCCTTAACGGGGGATACTTTTCAACGGCGGCTAAAGAGAAGGGCGCTCCCATAGGAGTGATAATCGACAGGGGCATGATGGCCAATCCGCCTTACCAGGGTCGCACAATCCTGGGGTGGAACGAACAGAACAAGGCGACCTTTGGCCAGATGGACTGGAAGGCAGAGGTTCATTTTCCCGGGGGCGGATATATGGATATAACAGGGATAAACAAGGAGCCGAGGGAAGGAGCGGTGCTCCTGTTCACCAGCCACTTCGGGGAATATACCCCCCTTTTTTCCGGTCCTGTGGTGGAGCTCGTCCTTGATGGCCAGTTCTGCTCGGAGGTCCGAAGGGAGGGAGGCAACCCCATCCCGGTCGGCAGGAGGGTGCTCGCGGTCTACGGAAACCCTGCCAGGTACCTGGAATCACTGGGAAACGGCGACAGGGTGGAGGTGCGCCAGACTATAAACGGCGGCGATCCTTACTGGTCTTCCATGACAAACGCTATTCAGGGGGGCCCCTTTTTGCTTAACAAGGGGGTGTTCATGCAGGATGCGGAAAAATTGAGCGATTCCATAGTAAATAAACGCCACCCCCGCTCCGTAATAGGCCTCACCGAAAAAGGGCAGTGGTTTTTCTTCGTAGGCGACGGCAGGGACGCCCTCCACAGCGTGGGCTTTACCCTTGCGGAGACGGCTGATATTCTTAGAAAAAGCGGCGCCTACTATGCGCTTAACCTGGATGGCGGCGGCTCCACCACTATCTGCGTGGGGGAAAGAGTCATGAACCGCCTGTCCGACGGCAGAGAGAGGCCTGTAAGTTACGGCGTGGGCGCTTTTCCAAGATGACCGGGAGGTGAGGGCTGAAAATACATAATCCCGGTAGCGCCAAATTTGCCCTTTTGTGTTAGACTGCATCCCGCAGGAAAAAAATTGAGAGGAGTTGTTCCAGAATCATGAAGAAAATTTCACGCATTATAGCCCTTTCCGCTTTGGCCCTGATCTCGGCCGCCGCCATTGCCATGGCGGCTCAGACTGCCGCTCCCGAACCGGTAAACCTGGGCCAGGACGCCAATAAAATGCAGTGGTATCTTGTCAACTACGGCAAGGGCGACGACTGCTGCTTTGCCAGCGCCAGGAAGTACTACACCAATCCTGATGAGAAGAACAAGACCATCGGACTTATCTGCGAAAAATTCGGGATCGACGATGAAACGGCCTCCGGTCTTTATTTCACCGAGTATGGCTACGCCTATTCCGAGGATGGCAAGGAGTTTGCCGTAACGTACATCAGCCATTACGATATGGCAGGACAAATGATCAAGTCCACGGAGTACGGTTCTCCCGACAGAGAGTACATCAAGATGTCGAAGGAAATGATCCCCTTTAAGGCTTATCCCTACGCTGTCGGAAAGCTTCCCGCGAAAAAAGCCGCCCCAAAGAAGTAGCGCAAACGGAGACCCGGCCCTGCCGGGTCTTTTTTCTCCATTGCCTTTTCGCCCGCTATACAGTAATCTTCAATGAAGGACTTCAATGAAAAAGAGGAGGAAATTCATATGCCCATACTTAACGTTTACATGTACGAAGGACGAACCACTGATCAGAAGAGGAAGCTTGTCACCGAAGTAACCGATGCGGTCTGCAGAGCCCTGGACGTAGGTCCGGAAGTAGTCAGGATCATCATCAACGATATGCCCAGGGAGAACATGGCCGCCGCCGGAGTGCTGAGCATCGACAAGGGCAAATAGTCCGGAGCCGGCAAAAGGCGGGATCCCTTTGCAGAAGATTTCAGAAAAACTTAAGAAGTGGTGGAGGCTCTTTGCGCTCTTCCACCAGGGAGCCTTTCTGGACCGCCGGATGGCTGTAGTTCGTAAGGAAGCCTTCGATATAAACGATAACCTTATGCTGCTGATGTTCGGCGACTTCATAGGAATCCCCAACCCTATGTCCTACTATATGCTTGAGCTGCTGCCCTTCATGGCGGACGAGCTGGTACCGTGGGAGCGGAGGATCCAGAACCGCAAGTTCATACTTGCGGAAAAGGCCGCCCAGTACGACTTCGATACCTAAGGCGAGCCGGGAGCGGAATAAGGCTCCGCAAGGTCGACCCTTCGCAGAAGGAAAGGCTGTCCATAATACTTTTAACCGAGGTGAAAGGCAAAATGAAACGCTTTACCTTCTTCGGGGGGAAGGGCGGTACGGGAAAAACCTCCTGCGCCGCCTCCTGTTCTCTGGCCATGGCCGCAGGAGGCGCCCGAACGCTTGTAGTATCCACCGATCCGGCCCACTCCCTGGCGGACGCTTTCAACAAACCCATAGGATACGAGGCTGTTTCCCTGGGCCCCAACCTTTGGGGCCTTGAGATAGACGCCGAGGTAGAGGCCCGGAAGTATACAGATTCCATAATGAGTAAAATGCTTCACCTTGTAAGCGCTACGATTGTCGATGAAATCAAGCGTCAGATTGAGATAGCCTACATGTCCCCCGGCGCGGAGGAAGCGGCTATCTTTGATAAATTCATCGAACTCATGGAGTCCGCCGGCAAGGATTACGATGCCATAGTCTTCGATACGGCCCCCACGGGACATACCCTGAGGCTTTTGACCCTTCCCGGGATTCTGGAGGTCTGGATAGAGCACATGATAGAGAAGCGGCAGAAAGCCAGGAAGCTGATGGAAGTCGCAGCCCGGTACGACCGGGCCCTGGCGGAACAGCTGGCCGAGGACCCTGTCATAGAGGTTCTTTCCGCGAGAAGAGACAAGTTTACCCTGGCGGGAAAAATTCTGACCGATACCGAGAACACCGCCTTCCACTTTGTACTGAACCCGGAGAAGCTGTCCATCCTGGAAACGGCCAGGGCGGTGGCTCTGCTCCAAAAGTACGGAATTCCCGTGGGCGGCATGGTCGTCAACAAGGTGATACCTGAAGGAGCGGGAGATTTCCTTGAGAAAAAACGAGTCTCCCAGGAGAAGTACCTCCGGGAGATAAGAGAACTCTTTTCAGCCGGTCCCGTAGTCGAGCTTCCCATGCTGGAAGATGACATCCAGGGAATAGAGCAGCTTCAGATTATCAGCAAAAAGATGGGGGCCATCTGTTCGTGACCGAGAGGCTGTCCGCAGCTGAACTTCCCCCCGCGGTTAGATGAAAAGCAAAGACGCCTTTTTTATGACGAAGGCCCTTGAAGAGGCCCGCCATGCCGCCCTGAGGGGCGACGTGCCCGTGGGAGCCGCGGTGGTAAGGGAC
>CAZXOD010000002.1:25319-40936 GCA_964642285.1 uncultured Synergistaceae bacterium | reverse complement strand
CTCTCCACGGCGTCCAACAGAAAAGAAAATGACCCTACGGCTCATGCGGAAATTCTGGCGATCAGGAGGGCCGCCGCGGAAGCAGGTTCCTGGAATCTTAGGGGATGCACCCTCTATGTGACTGCGGAGCCCTGCCCCATGTGCGCCGGGGCGATAGTCCTGGCCCGCATTGACAGGCTCGTATACGGATGCGCCGATCCCAGGACGGGGGCCTGCGGCACTCTTTACGATATTGCCAGGGATCGGAGGCTGAACCACCGCTGCTCCGTAACCAAAGGCGTTCTTGGGGAGGAGTGCGCGGAGCTTCTCACCGGATATTTTATTGAGCGCAGAAAAAACCGCCCCAAGGGCGGGCTCAAAAAGGAGTGTGTTGAATGAGAGTCCTCTCCTATGGACGACAGTACATCGACGAAGAGGATATCGCAGCCGTCGTCGCTGTTTTGAAGGGCGACTGGCTTACCCAGGGGCCCTCCGTGGCGGCCTTTGAGAAGGCCTTTGAAGAATATACGGGAGCGAAGCACGCCGTCTCCTTCGCAAATGGTACCGCCGCCCTTCACGGGGCCTATTTTGCCGCCGGAGTGGGGCCGGGGGACGAAGTTCTAACCACTCCCATGACCTTTGCTGCTACGGGAAACGGCGCCCTCTACCTTGGCGGATCCGTGACCTTCGCTGATATCGACCCTGACACGCTCTGCCTCAGTGCCGAAAAGGCCGGGAAAAAGATCACCTCGGCGACAAAAGCGATAGCCCCCGTAAGTTTCGCCGGCTACCCCGTGGACCTGGTCCCCTTCAGAAAACTGGCCGACAGCTGCGGGGCCGTCATAATTGAAGACGGGTGCCACGCCCTGGGCGCCATGAGAAACGGAGTTCCCGTGGGTCGGGAGGCGGACCTCACCGTCTTCAGCTTTCACCCGGTGAAACACATAACTACCGGAGAGGGAGGTCTGGTAACCACCGACTCCGACGAATTTGCCCGCAGGCTCCGGCTCTTCAGAACTCATGGAATCACCAAGGATCCCGCCGAAATGGAGGAGTCCCCCGACGGCCCCTGGTCCACGGAAATGCAGGCTCTGGGATTCAACTACAGGCTCAGCGACATTCACGCGGCTTTGGGCCTGAGCCAGCTTAAAAAACTGAATCTCTTCACTGCCAGAAGGAGAGAGATAGCAGCCCTCTACGATGAGCTGCTTTCAAATATTGACGGACTGACGATCCCTCCTGCCTCCGACGGCCACTCCTACCACCTCTACCCCCTGCAGACGCCGGCTGAAAGAAGAGCCGAGTTTATGGCAAGACTCAGGGAGAAGGGGATCGCAGGCATGGTTCACTATCCGCCCCTGCACCTTCACCTTTACTACCGCCGGAATTTTGGCTGGAAAAAGGGAGATTTCCCGGAAGCGGAGACTTTTTACTCAAGGGAGATCAGCCTGCCCATATTTTACGGGCTTTCGGACGACGAAGTCCGCAGAGTAGCCGGGGAAATACGGCTCATCGCTGAATCCCGGCGGTAAACCCGGGACGCAGGTCGTGGATGCAGGATAAAATACAGTACTTTTGCCTGGACTTTCCCGGGCTTTCCCGATACAATCCTTTCCGTGTCTGAAATTGCAGCAACCTATCAAGGGGGTTAATTGTATGTTCTCAGTAAAACGCGTTGGTATTTTATTGTCTGTGGCGATCCTTGTGCTCCTCCTCTCTCCTTTGGCGGAGGCTAATGAGAAGATCGGCGTTATAGATCCCCAGAAGATAATATTCCAGCATCCAAGGTTCGAAGGCGTTACCAAACAGCTTCAGCAGATCAGCAATACCAAAGAGAACGAAATGAAGCTTGCGGTAGACAAAGAGCCTGACCAGAACAAAAAAGCTCAGATCTTCAATACCAAAAGGAATGAGCTTGCCCAGGAAGAACAGAAGCTGATGCAGCCCATTTTCAAGGATGCTGAACTGGCGGTCCGCACAGTGGCCAAGGTAAAGGGAATCACCGTCGTCCTTGAAAAATCAGCGGTCTATTTCGGCGGCATCGACATCACCGACGACGTAATCCAGGAGCTGAAAAAGAACGCCGCAAAGAAGTAGTTTTTTGTTTTGCCGCCTCGGGGCGGTCAAAAAAACTTTAAGGATCATGGAGGCCGGCCTCCCCCCGTCTTCCGGGGGTATCGCCGGCCTTGTATTTTATTTCCGGAGTGTGAGAATTTTTATGAAGTTGCTGGTGACTGATATCGACGAAACCCTTTCCCGGGGTGAGTCTCCCTCTCCCGAGGTGGAGAGGGCCTGCGCCCGCCTGAGAGAAAACGGGTGGAGCCTTATGGTTGCCACCGGCAGGATCCTTGCCACGTCCCTGTCTCATATCAGGGGGATCGGATCGTCCCTTCCCGCCATTGTTTACAACGGAGCCCGTATTATGGATCCTGCAACGGGAAGGGCCCTGCTGGAGACGACGATGGACCCCGGCCTGGCGGCCGAAGTTGTTGAGGCGGCATGGAGCTGTCCCGCGGAGCTGCAGGTTATTGGGGACGAAAGGGCCTTTTGCCGGAGTTCCGACGTTATGACAAAGAGTTTTTTTGAGGCTTCGGGAGTCCCCGTGGATGACTCCATGAAATCTCCCTATGCGCCGTCCCTGGTATACCGGGTGATTTTTCACGGACCTGCGGAAGCAATAAAAAGCCTTGCCGATGACCTGTCTGTCAGGTTTTCAGGCAGGGCGGAAGTTGTCCAGGCGGGAGACCGCTTCCTGGACGTACTGCCGCCAGGGATCTCCAAAGGAGCAGCACTGGCCGCATGGCTTGAAACCCTTGATAAAAAACCTTCCCTGGTGGTGGCGGCAGGAGATCATCATAACGATATGGAGCTTCTGGCCTCAGCCCATTTAGCAGCCGCGCCCGAAGACGCCGCCGGCGAAGTGCTGAAAATAGCGGACGTCATTATGCCCAGGGCGGACAGCCACGGTTTTTCGTCCTTTGCGGACTGGCTGCTGGAGTGGGAAAAGAACCCCTGTGAAATAACCGCTCCCGTTGTGTTATTATAATTGATGATCAACTATTTCCATCAATACGTAAGGAGGTAATCCCAAGTGCCGGAAATCACCGGATGGTCCCTGGTTCAGCTGGAATACCCGGAAGACTGCAACGTAATTTTCGGGCAGAGCCACTTTATCAAAACAGTGGAGGATCTGTACGAAGCTCTGGTGACCTCCTCTCCGTCCCTCCGTTTCGGGATTGCATTCTGCGAGGCGTCCGGGGACTGTCTTATCCGCACGGACGGCAACGACGGTGAACTCACAGATATTGCCGCGGCCAACGCGGAAAAGATAGCGGCAGGGCACTGTTTTGTGGTAGTCCTAAGAAACGGGTATCCAATTAACGTCCTCAACAGAATCAAAGAGTGCCAGGAGGTTTGCCGCATCTTCGCGGCCACGGCCAACCCTCTTCAGGCCATAATCTTCGAGAGCTCTCAGGGCAGGGGCGTGGCGGGAGTCATCGACGGATTCACTCCCAGGGGAATCGAGGGTCCCGGGGATGTAGAAAAAAGAAAAGATCTTCTTCGCTCCATAATTGGCTATAAAAGGTAACGCGGAGGAGTTTCGGGGATTTAACCCATGAGGATTTTTAAGAAGATATTTTTCATCCTGCTGCCCGCGGTCCTGTTTTTATCCTTCCCTTCATCCGGGGGCAGCAATGTTTCTATCGGCGTCGACGACGGATGGATCTGGCAGATAGCTGTCCTGCCTCCCCCCGGCGGATGGGAGAGCGACGCCGGCCTGTCAGCCATGGCGGCGGTCAGGTATGCCGAGCTGCAGGTTAAGGACAGCCCGGACGGAGTAGTCGGCAGGGATATTCACTTCCTGCAGGAGCCGCCCCTTACCGGCGGCAATGTCAAGGCCCGCCTGGAGGAATGGAGGAGCAAGGGGCTTCCCGCCGTGATCTCCCTGGGCGGAGAGGACGACGTAAGGCTGCTCCGCCCTCTGCTTGACCAAAGGGGGCCAGTTTTTATAACCGCCTTCGGCGAAGATGACGACATAGCTTACGAGGGCGTACCTCACCCCATGATGTTTGCCCTCGACCTGTACAAAGATTTCAGAATGAGGGCCTTCACTGAATATGCGTCCAAGACCCTGGAAAAAGGCGCTACTCTGGCGATTCTGGGCGACCGGTACGATCCCTACCTTGATCGTTTTGCCCGTAATCTGGGAGAGATGCTTTTCACCGCCGGCTTTTCAGCGGATTATTTCTGGCTTCCGGGAGCGGGGCCGGACTCCTTCCGGATGATAGAGTCCGAGGCCCTCTCAGGGGGCGCCGAAATTATGGTTTCCTGCGCGGGCTCCATGGTGGTAAGGGAGATATGGCGGGCCGTGAGAAACAATGAGAATGCCTTCGGCCTGTGGTACGGCGGGGCTCCGATACAGACTCTTCTCTCTTTCAATGGAGTTCACGTGGCCGACCAGGATGCCCCCATGGACCAGGACAGAGCCTTTGTCCGTCTGGGAAGGGGGATTTGGGAAAAAACCAGAATAACGGTGAAGGACAGGAAGATTGCGGGAAGGGCCTATGCCGTATGCAGCTGGGTTTTTGAGGGGCTCAGAAAGGCGGGATCTCAGACCCCCGACAAACTTTCCAAAGCCATGGGAACAGTGAAGGGAATCCCTTTCGGATCCCTCGCTTTAACAATAAACGCCGCCACCCACAGACCTCGCTTCAGGGACGTGGCTATTCTAGCGGTCAGTGACCGAAGCTTTAAAGGGGCGGCAATTTTTCAGGTCGCGGGTCCTCAGTATCTGCCCTAGCCGGCCCGGCTCTTTTCCTATTATCGAGGAGGTTGAAGATATGAAATTGCGGGAAGTGGTGCAGATTTTGCGGGCGGAAGTTCTGTGCGGCGAAGAGCATCTGGACGAGCTGGATCTGGAGTGCGCCTACGGCGCCGATCTAATGAGCGATGTGCTGGCTTTTGCCCGTCCTGGTTCCCTTCTTCTCACCGGCCTGACCAATATTCAAATCGTCAGAACTGCCCAGATGCTGGATCTTCCGGCGGTAATATTTGTTAGAGGAAAAAAACCCCAGGAAGCTGCCATTAAGCTGGCCACCCAGATAAATATGCCCGTTCTCGTATGTCAGATGAGTATGTTCGAAGCGTGCGGAATCCTCTTCGCGAAGGGGATTTTGCCCTGTCACATTCCTGAAAGAGGAGTGTAGAGCGTGGCGCAGGAACATTACGTCGAAGAATACGTCATCCAGGAGGGTGATTTTACCGCTATCGGAGAGGCGTCCACAAAGTTCCGCGCAACCCTTAAAATGCTTGGGATCCAGTCAGACCTTGTGAGAAGAGCTGCGGTAGTTGCCTACGAAGCGGAGATGAACGCCCTCATACATGCGGGAGGGGGAGCCATACGAATGACTGTGGCCTCCGATCATCTTGAGATAAGGTCCTGCGACAGAGGACCGGGAATTCCCGATGTAGAGCTTGCGATGCAGGAAGGATACTCCACCGCCTCAGACGAAATCAGAGAGCTGGGATTTGGCGCGGGGATGGGACTCCCAAACATAAAGCGCAATTCTGATAAAATGGACATCGAGACTGAAGTGGGAGTCGGGACCGTTCTTACGGCAACGATCAGGTTTGCGGAGCAGTAAGGGCTTATCTGCCTGACTGCGGCTACGGCGCAACATGAAGGGGTGGTTAACTTGTCAGGAGGAATAAGAGTTCAGGAGGACCGGTGCCGCGGATGCGCCAACTGCATCAAGTCCTGCCCTACAGAAGCCATCCGGGTGATAGACGGCCTTATGCGGGTAATCCCCGATCTTTGCATAGACTGCGGAGAGTGCATCCGGAGCTGCAGGGACAAGGCCATAACTATAAACGAGGATGAATGGGAGCTGCTGCGCTCCCGGGAGGGGCTTGTCCTTATGGCTGACCCCACCCTTTATGTGCAGGTGGGCGCCTATTCCCGTCCGCGGCTGATGCAGGAGGCCCTGGAGCTTCAGGGGCTCAGGGATATTGCCGAATACGCGGCTATAGCCTTTGACCTGGCGGCGTACGCCTCGGCCAGGATAATAAGGGACGGCGGGGAGAACCGCCCCTTTATTTCTACCTACTGCCCGGCGGTCATCAGGCTTATTCAGATAAACTTCCCCGAGCTGGTGGGCAGAATACTTCCCGTGGAGTCGCCCCTTGAGACGGCGGTTACCATCTGGAGGGGCGCCACCGGCGGAAAGGAAAAAGTAACCCTGGTATCTCCCTGCCCGGCGAAGGCCACCCTGGTGAGGAACCCGGTGGGTCGGTCGAAAAGCTCGCTTAAGTACGTTGTAAGCGTCAAAAAGGTTATAAGGGATCTCCTTGTATATAACGTCAAAGTGTCCGGGACGAAGACAAACCCCATCAGCAGCCGGTGGCTCCTCTGGTCCATATCGGGGGGCGAGGCGAGACATATCTCCTCTTTCTCGGACAAGGGGCTTACATCGGTGGCCGTATCGGGCCTCAGAAATACCATGGATATGCTCAACGAGCTGGAACTAGGCAGGCTTTCCGGCGTTGACTTCATTGAATGCCGGGCCTGCGACCTGGGCTGCATCGGAGGGTCGGGTACCTACGAGTCCCGCTTCCTGTCCCAGCTGCGGCTTGAAAACATGGAGACGGAATGGCTTCCCTCCCAGGAGGAAATGGAAGAAATCCGGGAATGGTACGACAAGGATATATGGCGTCTTGACGCCCCTCTTCAGGTTAAGGAGAGGCTTCCCCTCTCCCAGGATCTCGGCGAGGCCATGACTAAGCTCAGGGAGATGGACGCCATCTACGCGGGCCTTCCCCACATTGATTGCGGCTCATGCGGCAGACCATCGTGCCGGGCCCTGGCGGAGGATATAGTACGGGGCCAGGGCGATGAGACCGACTGTATTTTCAAGCTGAGAGAGCATATTACGGCCCTCAGCAGCGAAATATGGTCTTTGTCGTCCAAGCTTCCCCACACCCTTCATCCATCGGGGAAAAGGAGGAGAAGACAGTGAGGATCTCGGATATAATTTCCCTTCTTGCCCTGGAGGTCTACGTAGAAGGAGACGGGGAGAGAGAAATAAAAGGCGTCGTAACGGGGGACCTCCTTAGCTTTATTATGGCGGAGGCCATGGAAGACTGGCTGTGGATTACGATACAGGTTCATCTGAACGTGGCGGCGGTGGCGGTGCTCAAAGACGTTCCCTTTATCATAATAGCCTCCGGAAGAAAGCCGGGCGACGACCTCGTTGAGCGGTGCCGGATCGAGGGAATCACGCTCTCCGGCGCCGCCCCTTCGGCCTATGAGACGGCCGGCAGATTGTGGGAGGCAGGGCTCGGGAAACCAAAATGACCCTTTCGCCCTTTTGGGTAGATCTGCATATACACACAGTTCTGTCGCCCTGCGGAGAGCTTGAAATGGGAGCCCCTGACATTGTCGATGCCTGCCGGCAGGCCGGAGTAGCCCTCTGTGCCATAACGGACCATAACGCATCCGATAATGCCGCGGCCGTCGCGGGAGCAGCGCAGGGCGCCCCGGTAGTCCTTCCCGGACTTGAGGTCCAGACCGCGGAGGATATCCATATGGTGGTCATCTTCCCGACCGTGGAAGAGGCGGCGGACTTTCAGAAATGGCTCTGGAGAAAAATGCCCCCCGTGGAAAACCGGCCCGAAATCTTCGGCGACCAGCTTATAATCGACAAAGAAAATCAAATCCTGGGCGAACAGGAGATCCTTCTGGTCCAGGGCGCGGGGTACTCGGCCGATGAGATCGCGGAGGAGGCCATGGGCAGGGAGGCTCTGGTAATACTGGCGCACCTCGACAGGCCGTCTTTTTCCTACGAGGCCGTCCTGGGGCCTGTTCCGGATGATTTCCCCTGTCATGCGCTGGAGCTGTCCTCTTTCGTATCTCACGAGGCTTTCTCTGAATGGAAGGAGCGATATCCGGGACGGGTATTCATCCGAAGTTCTGATTCTCACAGGCTTTCCGATATATCAAGGGCCCGGTGCACCGTCATGATGATGGAGAACCCGAGCTTCGCCGAGGTTAGAATGGCCCTCCTGGGCCTTGCCGGGCGCTCCGTCACGTGTCCGTGGGGCGGCGGCATTTCAGCGGGAGGGAGGACTTCCGGTGGCGAAGAGCGTCAGTGAAAGATACGAATGCGCCGCCTGTGGCGCTGTAACCGCTCTTTGGGCAGGGAAGTGCCCTCAGTGCGGAGAGTGGGGGACGCTGGACAAGGCGGCTCCGGTTGCCGTCCCCGGGGCGGTTCTCCGCTCCTCCCGTCCCTCCAGGGTGGACGTTGTATCTGTGACGCCCCCTGATAGAACTAAGACAGGGATGGAAGAGCTTGACCGGGTCCTTGGGGGAGGATGGGTGCCCGGAGGAGTATTTCTCCTGGGGGGAAAGCCGGGCATAGGAAAGTCCACCCTCCTGCTGCAGGTCTGCGGGATGATGTGTTCCTCCGGGGAAAAGGTGCTTTATATTTCCGGAGAGGAGTCCGAATCCCAGGTCGCCATGAGGGCCCGCCGTCTGGGAGCGGCCTGCGCGGGGCTGGAGCTCTTTTGCGACAGCGACCTGGCGTCGGCCCTTTCATGCCTTGGGGACCACGGACTATTTGTAGTGGACAGCGTTCAGGCTATGAGAACCGAAGGGGCCGAGGGGTGGGCGGGAAGTCCCGGCCAGGTGAGGGCGTCCGCCCAGGTCTGTATTGCCGCGGCAAAGGAGCGGAATATTCCGGCCGTCCTGGTGGGCCATATCACAAAAGAAGGCAGAATTGCGGGCCCTATGCTGCTGGAGCACATGGTGGACGGCGTGCTGACCTTCTCGGGAGACGACTATTCCCCCTACAGGATGCTCAGGGCAACAAAAAATCGCTTCGGCAGCACCGATGAACTGGGCATTTTCGAGATGGGGGAGAAAGGCCTGTTTCCCGTCAGGGACGTAAGCGGGCTCTACTGGAACAAGGCTGAGGAGTCCGTTCCCGGGGTAGCGATGACCGTCGTGCTGGAGGGGACCCAGCCCCTGGTGGCGGAAATTCAGTCTCTTGCCGTTGCAACCGCCTTTCCCTATCCCAAACGGACTGGCAGGGGCATTGACCTTAATAAAATCCAGCTCTTTACGGCTGTCCTCGAGAAAAGATGCGGCATAGGCTGCGGCCTTTTCGATATATACGTGAACGTGGCAGGAGGACTCGCACTACGGGAGCCCGGCGCTGATCTTGCGCTCTGCGCCGCCCTGGCCTCAGCGGTAAGGGATGAATCTCTGCCGGAAAAGTGCGCGTTTTTAGGAGAGGTGGGCCTCGCCGGGGAAGTAAGGCCTGTGGTTCGTCTGGCCCGCAGGCTTCATGAAGCGGCCCGCCTGGGATTCACAAAGGCGGTGGTCAGTTCGAGGGAGGAGATGTCGGTTAAGGACAGTCCCCTTGAAATAATCAGAGTATCAACTTTGAAAGACGCTCTTAAGGCGGTGATAAAATGAACATTGCAATAAGGCGCAGGGCTGCGGTCCTTCTCGCGGCAGCTCTGATGTTTCTTCTGCCCGGCGGCGCCTCTGCGTTTGTCCTTGCCGCTCCCCTTGAGGGCACGGTTGGAATAGCCATGGAGAGGTTTGCCGCGGATACTCTTGAAAGGGCCGGGAGGGAAGGAGCCTCCCTGGTCGTCTTCAGGCTTGACACCCCCGGCGGCCTGGTAAGCTCTATGAGAGCCATTACCTCCGCCATTCTGGAGTCTTCCGTTCCGGTGGCGGTATGGGTTTCGCCTAGCGGGGCCCGGGCGGCGTCGGCGGGGGCGTTTATCCTCCAGGCAGCCCACGTGGCGGCCATGGCTCCCGGCACTAACGTCGGCGCCGCGCACCCTGTAATGGCCTCCGGCAAGGACGCGCCCGACGACGAGATGAAAAAGAAAATCACCAACGACCTCGCGGCCCAAATGCGCTCTCTCTCCCAACTGCGGAAAAGGAATATTGATACAGCGGAGAGAATGGTTACCGAGAGCCTTTCGATCACCGCCGACGAGGCCCTCTCTATGGGCGCGATAGATCTGGTCGCCCCGGACATGGAGTCTCTGCTTCTGGGGATCCGGGGAAGGGAGACGGAGGCGGGAGGCAGGACGGTCTTCCTGGATCCCCCTCAGGGGCCGCCCGTGGAAGTTGACATGACCCCCCGGGAAAAAATTCTCCAGTTTATCTCGAGCCCGGACATAGCTTATCTTCTCCTGACGGCGGGAGTTTTGGCCATTGTCTTTGAAGTCCTGTCCCCCGGCGGGTTTGTGCTGGGCACGGCGGGCGCCGTCATGGTCCTTATGGGGGCCTTCGGACTTAGAATGCTCCCCTTCAACTGGGCGGGCATCATCCTCTCCGCGGCGGGAATCGGAGTTATAATTCTCGACCTGATGGTAGGCGGAATCGGCGTGTTGTCCCTGTTCGGACTGGCCGCCCTCGCAACGGGAGGGCTTATCCTGTTTCGCGCTCCCGGAGGTGAGTTGTTGAACGTATCGGTGAGTTTTATCGCGGGAGTTTCCATTGCTCTGGGGGTGTTCTTTTTCTCCGTCCTCTATCTGGTTCTCAAGTCCCTGAAAAAGAAGGTCTCCTCCGGCGTCGAAGGCATGATCGGAATGGAGGCCGAGGTTCTGGAGGACCTGGATCCCGTGGGCCTGGTAAGATGCAAGGGCGAAATATGGAAGGCAAAAAGCGCGCCGGGAGGCCCGGTACTTAAGGGAGAAATCGGCATTGTCGAAGAGCTTAAAGGAATGACCCTTGTCATTGGGCCCGCGGCAGAGATAAAAGCTATTTCCGAAGAAGAAACAGAGACATAAGAATAGGAGTGTGACCAATGATAATTGATGTGGTAGGGCTTATTTTGAGCATAGGCACGTCCTTCGGGTTTATTCTGATCGCAGCTTTTTTTCTGGCGTCGGCGATCAAGGTTGTACCTGAATACCAGCGGGTGGTGGTATTCAGGCTGGGCAGACTGGTCGGCTCCAAGGGACCGGGCATTGTGCTCGTGTTTCCGGTGATTGACAGGGTTGTAAGAGTGGACCTCCGGATCCTCACCCTTGACGTCCCCGTACAGGAGGTTATAACCAGGGACAACGTGCCCATCAAGGTAAACGCAGTGGTCTATTTTCGCGTAATGGAGCCCGCCAATTCAGTGGTAGAGGTGGAGAACTATGTTCTGGCGACGAGCCTCCTCTCCCAGACCACCCTTCGCTCCGTAGTAGGCTCCGTGGACCTTGACGTATTGCTCTCCTCCAGGGAGAAGATCAATACGGAGCTGCAGAAGATCATAGACGAGCGCACCGATCCCTGGGGCATTAAAGTAAGCGCGGTGGAAGTAAAGGAGCTTGAGCTTCCCGACAGCATGAAGCGGGCCATGGCCAAGCAGGCGGAGGCGGAGCGGGAGCGTAGGGCAAAGATAATTAACGCCGAAGGGGAGCTTCAGGCGGCGGAGAAACTCAGCGAGGCGGCCAAGCAGATGGAGCAGTCATCCATCACCCTCCAGCTGAGGTACCTTCAGACTCTCAGGGAGATCAGCGGGGACAAGAACTCCACTACCATCTTCCCTCTGCCCCTGGACCTGATAAAGCCCTTTATGGAAAAGTTTTTTAACAACGAAGGCGAGTCCCCTAAGAAAATCGGATAGTTCCGGCAATCAAAGCCCTTAATTTGGGGGATAAAACGGGACCGGCGGGATATAATTTCAAAAGATCGCAGACTTCAGGCGAAAGGACGACATGGAAATTCGCCTGAACAAATTCAAAGGCGGCCGCTTTTATCGGCAGTGTTTATCAAGGAGGAAGGGTTCGTGGCATACGACTTTCAGTCCATCGAAAAAAAATGGCAGCACATCTGGGAGACCCAGGGTACTTTTAACGCAGACGCAGAGCCGGAAAGAGAAAAATTCTACTGTCTTGAAATGTTTCCCTATCCCAGCGGCGCCCTCCACATGGGGCACCTCAGAAACTACTCCATAGGCGATATGATGTCCCGCTTTCTGTGGAAAAAGGGGCTCAACGTACTGCACCCCATAGGTTTTGACGCCTTCGGAATGCCAGCTGAAAACGCCGCCATTAAATCCAACACCCCGGCGGCGGAGTGGACGTGGCGGAACATAGAGCATATGACGGAACAGCTCAAGCGTATGGGGTGCAGCTACGACTGGCGAAGGCGGGTGGAGACGTGCAACCCGGACTACTATCGATGGACTCAGTGGATCTTCCTCCAGTTTTTGAAAAAAGGCCTTGCCTACAGGAAAAACTCGCCCGTAAACTGGTGCGAGAGCTGCGCCACAGTCCTCGCCAACGAACAGGTCATTGGCGACGGACACTGCTGGCGGTGCGACACTCCCGTAGTAAAGCGGAACCTGGAGCAGTGGTTCCTTCGGATTACCGACTACGCTCAGGAGCTGCTGGACGACCTGGACAACCTTCCCGGATGGCCCGAGAGAGTAAAAATAATGCAGCGCAACTGGATAGGCCGTTCCGAAGGGGCAAGGCTCTCCTTCAGGGAGACCTCCACGGGAGAGGAGATCGAGACCTATACCACCCGGTTCGATACTATTTTCGGGGTCACCTTCCTGGCCCTGGCGGCGGAGCACCCTTTTGTGGAAAAGATCCTCTCCTTTTCTCCTAAGGCGGCGGAGATAAAAGAGTTCATTAAAAAGTGTGCCGCTCAGAGCTCTATCGAGCGGTCCGCCGCCGGGGAGGAAAAAGAAGGCTTCTTCACGGGTCTCACCGCGGTAAACCATGTCACCGGCGATGAGTTCCCCATCCTTATCGCCAACTATGTCCTTATGGATTACGGCACGGGCGCCGTCATGGGCGTGCCCGCCCACGACCAGAGGGACTTCGAGTTCGCCCGCAAGTACGGCATTCCTGTAATACCTGTGATCAACCCGCCGGATGGAGAAGTTCTCGACGGCGCTACAATGAAGTCCGCCTTTGAAGGGGATGGAATTACCTGCAACTCCGGCCATTTCGACGGCCTGCCCACCTCACGGGCTATCCCGGAAATGATTGAGTGGGGCGTCGAAAAGGGGTTTTGCAAAAAAGAAATAAATTTCCGCATAAGGGACTGGCTTATTTCGAGGCAGAGGTACTGGGGCGCCCCCATACCGGTTATTTACTGCGACGAGTGCGGAGTGGTCCCCGTGCCGGAAGAGGAACTTCCTGTGCTCCTTCCCGAGTCGGTCAAGCCGTCGGCGGGAGGCGCTTCACCCCTGGCCTCGGACCCGGACTGGATCTCCGCTCCCTGCCCCGGGTGCGGCCGCCCCGGCAGACGGGAGGCGGACACCATGGACACGTTTATCTGCTCGTCCTGGTACTTCTTCCGCTACTGTTCCCCGAGAAACGACCATGAAGTCTTCTCAAAAGAGGAGGCGGCCTACTGGATGCCCGTGGACCAGTATATCGGCGGCATTGAGCACGCGTGCCTCCACCTTATCTACGCCCGGTTTTTTACCAAGTTTTTTGCTGATCTGGGCCTGTCGGAGGCCAGGGAGCCCTTTATCAATCTTCTGACCCAGGGCATGGTGATCAAGGACGGGGCCAAGATGTCCAAATCCCTGGGCAATGTGGTGGACCCCGACGAAATCATCTCGAAATACGGGGCCGATACGGCCAGGCTCTTCATCCTGTTTGCCGCTCCTCCCGGCAACGACCTGGACTGGTCCGAACAGGGAGTGGAGGGGGCTCACCGCTTTCTTAACAGAGTCTGGCGGCTTGTGGAGGAAAACCTCGAAGTGCTGAAGCGGGAGTCGGCGGCGGCCATCATTCCCATGAAAGACCTGGAAGAGCCCCGCCTTCGTGAGATGAAGAGGAAAATTCACGGTGCCATCGACGCGATTACCAGGGACATCGATGTAGAAAAGCAGTTTAATACGGCAGTGGCCCGTCTTATGGAGCTCCTAAACGCACTGCAGCAGTTCAGACCAGAAACAGCCGACGAAGGGGTTCTGTTCCGGGAGGGCGTGGATGCGCTCCTGGCCTGTCTGAACCCTTTCTGTCCCCACATTGCCGAGGAGCTGTGGGAGATGTCCGGGCGGGGGGAACCCCTGGCCAAGCTGCCGTGGCCTACGGCGGAAGAGGAGGCCCTAAAGGCCGATACGGTCACCGTGGTCGTTCAGATCAACGGCAAGGTGCGGGAGAGGGCGGAGTTCCCCGCCGGCCTTACCGGAGACGAACTTAAGAGCAGGACTCTGGAACTGCCGGGGATAGCCAGGCGGCTTGAAGGGATGGAAGTTGTAAAGGTCATCGCTGTGCCGGACAGACTGGTCAACGTGGTGGTGAAGGGCTAAATGCCCCGGCTGAAAGCCCTGACGGCGTCGGGGGCGGCGGGGCGCCAGTTCCTGCGGGAAACCCTGGAGGAACTGGAGAGGGAGGGATACCTTCGCGCCGGAGCGTCCGGCGAGGAAGACTGGAGCTCTCTTATTTCCGCCGCGAGCACCGCGGGGCTGTTCGATGAAAAAAGAGCAACCGTAGTGGAGGGGGCCGAAAAGCTCGGCCCCTTTCCCGACTCTATGGCGACCCTCCTGGACGATGAGGACGGGGGGAATGTAATTCTGCTGGTCTACGAATCATCCCCCGTCAAGATGTTTAAGCCGGAGATCAGAAAAAAGG
Organism: uncultured Synergistaceae bacterium; assembly: GCA_964642285.1. GTDB lineage: Bacteria > Synergistota > Synergistia > Synergistales > Aminobacteriaceae > Aminivibrio. The sequence continues at coordinate 26,347 of CAZXOD010000002.1, read as the reverse complement.
TTGACTTTCTAAAAGCGGATACCCCGTCCATTCCCCCGTGGAAGAGAAAAGAGTGGCTCCTGGCCCAGTCCCGCCGGATGAGCGCCGTTCTTGCCGACGACGGAGCGGCAATCCTGGGAGAGATGATGGACGATCCGGGCGAGCTCCGCTCGGAACTGGAAAAACTGGCCGGGTACGCCGACGGCGGGCCGATTACAGGCGAAATGGTAAGGCAGCTCTCCTTCGACGAGGGCAGCGGACGGATGCTGACTTTTTTAGACAGCTTCTGTCAGGGCAGGTTCGGGGAAGTCCTCCAGTGCCTGGACGGCATGAAAAAAGAGGAGAGCGTTCTTCCCGCCGCCACCGCCCTCTACAACCGCCTTCGCCCGGCCCTGTACCTCGGACTGTTTCCGGATAAGGGGGCTGAGTGGGTCAGCCTTGTGCTCCAGATAAAGGATTACCCCATGAGAATGTCCAGGGAGGCCCTGAGACGGTACCCGGCAAAAGCCCTGGCCGATCTTTCACTGGGGCTGCTGAATCTCTCCTGGAAGGAGAAGACGGGCCTGGCGGAGGGATGGCTGGGCTTTGAAGCTCTTCTGGCCCGGTGCATGGAGCGGAGCGGCAGACAATAAAAAAAGCCGAGAGGACGGTAGTCCGCTCAGCTGTAAAGGTCTGCCTTAGCCCTGGCTGCGATGATTATTCAGGTTGACCGTGAAGGGTCTTAACCTTGTTCGTAATCATTGACTTCCTGCGCGAAGCGGTGTTGCCATGCATAACGCCCTTCACAACAGCTTTGTCGATGACGCTCTGCGCGACTGCCAGACGCTCCTCAGCAAGGGGCGCGTCGTTGTTCTCGACAGCTTCCAGAACTTTTTTCACGGCATTTTTGCACCGGGTCTTCCAAAAGCGGTTGTAGAGCCTGCTTTTCTCGCTCGTCCTCATTCTTTTCATAGCGGACTTCTTATTGGGCATGAACCTCACCTCCTCCCGCCGAAACCACGACATTCTAGCATGATTTCTGTTATATTAGCAAGAGTTGAAAGCCTTAT
>CAZXOD010000002.1:0-25219 GCA_964642285.1 uncultured Synergistaceae bacterium | reverse complement strand
ATAGAACATGAAAGCGAGAGTTAGAAACATGGAAATACCTGCCATGGATGAGTATTTCGGCCCTTCAGGAAAACTGGCCGGTCACTTTGCATCCTTTGAGTATAGAAAGCCCCAGGCCGATCTGGCGTCGGAAGTGTATAAAAATCTGCAGAGGAGCGGGGGCGGGACTCTGGCCGCCGAAGCTCCTCCGGGAGTGGGGAAGACCTTTGCCCTCCTTGTCCCCGCCATGCTTTCCGCCGCCGCCGGGGACAGAAAAATCCTTTTTCTGACGGCGGGCATCACACTGCAGGAACAGCTCATTCAGAAGGACCTGCCGGCCCTGAACCGGGCCCTTGGCCTCTCCCTTCCCTTCGGACTGCTTAAGGGAAAGGGGAACTATGCCTGCCTGGTCCGGGCATCCCAGACGCTGGGGGAAAGGGGCGCGGCGGAAGGCTACCTCTCTTACGGAGACGGCGGGGCGGCGTCAATGCTTATTGCCGAATGGCTGGAGACCACAAAAACCGGCGACTTGTCCGAGTTGCCCCTGCCTCCCGATTCTCCGGCGATCGCCGGAATCGCGGCGTCCTCCAGAAGCTGCCTGGGCTTCCGATGTCCCTTCAGGGACGAGTGCTTTCACAGGAAGGTCCTCCAGAACGCCCGGGACTGGTCGGTAGTGGTGGCGAACTATCATCTTTATTTCTCCTACCTTCTGGGGGCGGGACAGCCTTTTCCGGCGCCCTGCGATATTCTGATCTGCGACGAAGCCCACAAGATCCCTGAGGCGGCCAGGTCGTCCATGACCCTGTCAGTCTCCGCCGATGAATTTGCAAGGCTCATGCGGAGCCGGGTTCTCTCCGAGGGAGCGCAGGCCCTGGAGACGGGAAGCTCGGCGGGGAAAATAGCTTCCCTGGCGGGAGAGATCAGGCAAGAGGCTTCCCGATTCTTCGAACTCCTGGAAATTAAGGCTCCCGGGAAAAAAGTGCCCCTTACGGGGCCCGACGAGGAGTTGCGGAACTGCCAAAAGGATATTTCAAACAGGGTTTTCGACCTTCTCCGCCTCTTTGAACCTCTTCTCGCCGAGCAGGAAGAGCCTTCTCCCCTCCAGTCCGCGGCCCTGATCTGGGCGGAGGAGCTCCGTAGGGCCCGTCACGGACTTCAATGGTGCGCCGACGTTGACGGCTATCCCTCATGGGCTTACTGGAAGGAGGGCGCCGCTCTGTCAAGCGCCCCTGCCGCGCCCTTTCCGGAGCTTGCGGAAAGATTCTTCTCAGGCGATCCCGACTCGGTCTTTTTTATCTCGGCTACCATGACTGTGGGCAAAAAATGGGACTACTGGCTGGGGGAGACCGGCTTCCAACCGGACAGGTTTTTTATCTGCGACTCGCCCTTCGATCTTGCCGGACAGATGGAAATTCTGGTGGTGGATACGGGATTGGATGTCATGAATCCTGCCTACGACGATACTCTCTGCGCCGTTATTGAAAAGCTTGTGGAGAGCAACGGAGGGGCGACCCTCGCGCTCCTGAGCTCCAGGCGGCTTCTCGCCAAGGCCTCCCGGCGTCTGAGGAGCAGGGAGAGGGAATACCAGGTGCTGGTGCAGGGGGAACTTCCCAGATCTGAACTCATAAGGCAGTTCAGGGAGAAGGAGGGATCGGTTCTTCTGGGAATGGCGTCCTTCAGGGAGGGCGTGGACGTACCGGGGGAAAGGCTCACCCAGGTAATAATCGACCGAATTCCCTTCTCTCACCCGGCGGACCCCATTGTCATGGCCAGAAACGCCCTTCTGGGCAAGGACGCTTTCAGAAAATTGACCCTTCCAGAGGCAAAAATTTTGCTTAAACAGGCTGCGGGCAGGCTTATTCGCTCCCGGAAGGACAGAGGAAGAGTGGCGATAATTGACGGCAGAGTACTTCAGAGAAGGGACTGGAATATCCCAGGCGCTCTTCCCGAGGTGAAATACCGGCGTTTAACAGTATCTTCCAATATGGCGGGGAAATCTGTTGCCCCTGTCTGAACGGTGTGATATAGTATTACGGTTGAAAAATAAGCCCTTACGGGGGCTTGTGTCCTTTATTGCCATTGGGAGGTGTCACCTTGAAGCAGACGTTTCAACCCCACAGAAGACCGAGAAAAAGAAAGATGGGCTTCCTGGCCCGGTCCAGAACGCCGTCCGGTCGTCGTATTCTTCGAAACCGCAGGAGAAAGGGCCGTTCGCGGCTTGCCGTTTAGTCGTTGAGATTCCCCTTCCCGCGGTCTTCGCGCCTTCAACGAGGGTGGGAGTATGACCTTGTCTTCCGCACCGGCAACCGACTGAATGGCGAGCTGGTGCGGTTGTTGTTTGTTGAGGCGCCCGACGGCAGAACCAGGGTGGGGTTCGCGGTAGGAAAGCGGCAGGGTAAGTCTCATGAGAGAAACAGGGGACGCAGGATCCTTAAGGAAGGTTTCCGCCGTCTGTTGCCCTGGATGAGGGATGGCGTCTGGATAGTCGCGGCTCTCAGAAGGGTTGGCATGACTGCCGGAGCAAGGGAAATTTATTCCGACCTTGCGGCGCTTTTAAGAGGGCGGGGCATTATGGTGGAAGAATGGCCGGGGCTGGACTGGAACTGTACGGAAAAAAAAGAAAAAGCCGCGCAGTGAGCTTCCCCTCCCGGGTCGGAATCGGCCTGATCCGGGGCTACCAGGCTTTTATCTCTCCTCTCCTGGGACATAACTGCCGTTTTTATCCCTCCTGCTCCCAGTACGCCGCCGAGGCCCTGGCGGAATACGGCTTTTTAAAAGGTTTTTTCATGGCAACAGTGCGTATATGCAAGTGCGCTCCGTGGCATCCGGGCGGGTTTGATCCCGTACCTTCCCGGGAGTCGGAAGACGGAGCTTATAATTCCGAGGACGGTGATCTATAGTGGGTGCAATTTGGAAAATGGGCGGAGACCTCATGATGAGGCTGATGGAGATTGTCCACGGCTTCACTGGATCGTGGGGGCTGGCAATAATTACGCTTACGCTTATCGTCAGGCTTATGTTGCACCCCCTGACGAAAAAGCAGATGTCGAGCATGCAGAAGATGCAGAAACTTCAGCCCCGCATCAAGATGCTGCAGGAGAAGTACAAGGACGACAAGGAAACGCTGAACAGAGAGATGATGAGCCTGTACAAGGAGAACAAAGTAAACCCGGCGGCGGGCTGCTTTCCTCTTCTTGTCCAGCTCCCCGTATTCATCCTTCTGTACCGGGTGCTGACCCAGTACGACTTTGCGGGAGTCTCTTTCCTCGGAATTCAGCTGGACGGCTCCGTTCTTTCCACCGTGGCCCAGGCCGTGGGTCTGGTCATTGAAACTGAGCAGCTTGGCATCATGTCCGTGGGTTACGCCGTCATGGCAAACCCCGCGGGCCTCATGAACGTCGGGGTCTACCTGGCAAACGCCCTGCTTCTGGCCGGAATCGGCTTCCTGACCTGGTACCAGCAGCAGCTCTCGTCCACCGGCAATCCTCAGATGGCCATGATGAGCTGGTTCATGCCTCTTTTTCTGACTTTCATCTGTCTCAGCCTGCCGGGGGGAGTTCTTCTGTACTGGGGCGTCTCTTCCCTGCTTGGCGTAATCCAGCAGATTGTAATGTCGAAAAAAACCGCGGCTGAAATGCAGCGAAAACCCACCCTTTTCAAGGACAAGCCTTCGAAGAGCGGCGAATAAAAACTGCGCCCTCTCTCCTGAAAGGAGGATTGCTGTGAACGACAGCGAAGTTCTCATACTGGAGGTTTCTTCTGTGGAAGAAGCCCGTAAATCAGCGGCTGAAAAATGGGGAATTGACACCGAAGAAGTTGCCGTAAAAGTAATTGAGGAAGAGAAGAGTTTTTTCGGCCTTCTGGGCAGAAAACTGAGAGTGGAAGCAAGACCGTCGGCGCCCCTGCCCCTGCTGCGGGGAAGGGCAATGGCCGGAGAGATGCTGGAAGCCATGAATCTTCACGTAAATCTGGAGCTGAGGGATGATTCCACCATCAACCTTACAGGCCAGGATGCGGGGATCGTAATAGGCAGATACGGCGAGACCCTGAAATCCATGGAGTTCCTGATCAACCTGATGGCAAGGGGAGCGGATGAAGGGGGAAGGATTTTCCTCGACAGCGACGGCTACAGGGAACGCCGGGAGCTGAGCCTCCAGAGGCTGGCCCTTGCCGCTGCAAGCAAGACCGTAAAGCGGGGAAGACCCACCTACCTGGAGCCCATGACCAGCTGGGAGCGCAGGGTAATCCACATGGCCCTGAAGGACGACAGCTCAGTGGAGACAAGGTCCGTAGGGGAGACCCCCTCCCGAAAAGTAGTTGTATGGCCGGCCAAAAGGCAGGGCCGAAAACACTACTGACCGTGCGCCCCATCCTGTTCGAAATTTCCGTAATAAAGGTCCACAGCTACTATGCGCTGTGGACCTTCGCTTTGTGCCTCGCCGTCACCCTGACAAGAAGGAGAATGACGGATCACTTTTTGGTCCGCGACGACGACGCCCGGCTGATTGTGGCGGCCGCTTTCCTGGGAATGCTTCTGGGCGCCCGGGCCGGCTCTGTCCTGGAGCTGTGGCGGGTCTACCTGGAGGACCCTCTGCGGCTTCTTAGGTTCTGGGAGGGAGGCCTTTCGGCCGTCCCCGCATTCCTTGGGGCGGGCGCTGGGGGCATAATAGCCTCGAAGAGGCGGGGCGTTCCTGTCTGGGTCACCGCCGAAAGCGCCGCCGTCCCGGCGGCTCTTACGGTAGCTCTGGGCCGCTGGGGCTGTTTTTTAAACGGATGCTGTTTCGGAACGGAGACGACAGTCCCCTGGGGGGTGATCTTCCCCGGAGACCTTGAGGCCCTCCTTCGCCACCCCGTTCAGCTTTATTATTCTTTCGGCGCTCTTTTTATCGCCGCCGTCCTTTTGAGCGCGGAGAGAAGGCGTCCCTCGGGGAGGGCCTTTCTCTGGCCCCTGTTCATGGTCCTTTACGCCTTACTTAGAATCATGGCCGATCCCTTCAGGGCGGAATTCGGCGGAGCAGGACTCAGAACCGTAAGAATAGCCCTGTTTGCAGTTCTCGCCTCGGGCTTCCTGTGGCTTATTCTTCCTCGCCTGATTGAGCTTCGCCGAAGAAAATGCCGAAATGGGGATACGTAAAAAAAACGATGTATTAAACAGGTTCCACACTAAAATAGTATAAAACGATTTTGGGGGTGAACCACAATGAAAGTATCAGACAAAGGATTTAGCGTTTTTAAAATGCGTCGCGCAATCATAGCCTCGGCGCTGGCATTGGCGGTTCTTGCCGCAGGAGTTCCGGCCTTTGCCCAGGATCCCTTTACGGGGAACCCGGTGACAAAAATCGCGAGAGAGCTCTCTCCGGCGGTGGTAAACATTGACGTGGAGGCCATGGTAACCAGATCCGTCCATCCCTTTGCCGACGATCCCTTCTTTAAGCAGTTCTTCGGGGACGAATTTAAAAAATTCTCCAGAACTGTTCCTATGAAGGGAAGAGGTTCCGGTTTCATAGTTTCCAAAGAGGGCAGGATACTAACCAACAACCATGTGGTGGAGGGCGCCGACAAAATCTCGGTGACCATGTCCGACGGCGAAGTTTATGAGGCGACCGTCCTTGGAAAAGACCCCACTTTTGACCTGGCCGTGCTTAAAATTGAGGGTAAGGGAAAAGACTTCCCCATCATCGAGCTGGGCGACTCTGAAAAAACTGAAGTGGGGGAGTGGGTGGTAGCCATCGGAAATCCCCTGGGCCTTGAGCATTCCGTCACGGTGGGGGTCATATCCGCCAAGAACCGCAGCATCCACGCGGGCAGGGTGAACTTTGACGGCTTCCTTCAGACCGATGCCGCCATCAACCCGGGCAACAGCGGCGGTCCCCTCATCGACCTTAGCGGCAGGGTAGTTGGCATAAACACCGCCATCGTTCCCTACGCCCAGGGTATAGGCTTCGCGATTCCCGTAAACATGGCTAAGCAGGTGATGGACGACCTGATCCGTTACGGCAGCGTTAAGAGAGGGTGGCTTGGAGTCTACATCCAGCCTCTGACCAAAGAATTCGCCGAGGCCTACGGGATCACCGAGGATCACGGCGCGGTGGTCAGCGACGTCATGGCCGACTCTCCCGCTGAAAAGGCGGGGCTTAAGAGAGGGGACGTAATCCTTACCGTAAACGGCGAGAAGGTTAAAGATCATCAGCAGTTTGTAAACAAGATACGGCAGCGCATGAGTGGGGAAAAAGTATCACTGGGCATAGTCCGCCAGGGAAAGTTAAGTGCCCTGTCAGTGACCCTGGGTGAAATTCCGGGCAACGAGGGAGAGGGAATAGCATCCGGTTCGGCGGGGGCAAAAATGCTGAAATCCATCGGGATAGAGGCCGCGCCCGTCACTGAAGAGGCCCGCAAAAAGCTTGGTCTTAAGGACAAGGACGGACTGGCCGTCTCTTCCGTGGAAGAGGGATCCGTCGCCGCCAGGGGAGGCATCCGGGAGGGGGACATTCTTCTGGAGATAAACGGAGTCCGCCTTAAGGACCCATCGGATCTTGAAAAAGCGGCGTCCTCCGGCAGAGCCTCCACCGTGCTTCTGGTATGGAGGGAAGGGAGAACCTTCTTCGTATCGGTAAGAGGAGGCAAGTAGCCCGTTAAAAACATATCCCGCCCGTCGATACGGGCGGGATATGTTTTTTTGTGATCATCAGTACCCCGGACAGACCGCCTTGTAGCCTACCCCTCTCACTGTTACGATTAAAGTGTCGCACCCGAAGGGTCTTAGCTTGTCCCTGATGTACTTTACGTGGACATCCACCACGTTGCTGGCTCCGCTGTATTCCTTCCGCCAGAGGGTGCTTATGAGGTTTTCCCTCGTAAACACCTGGTTTTCATTCCGGACCAGCAGCTCCAGAATATCGAATTCCCGCCGTCTCAGCGCAATGTTTTTTCCGTCAGCCCGGCAGTCCCTTGCCGCCGGGTCAAGTTCCAGGCAGCCGCACTTAAGGATGGCGGGACGGTCTTCGCCCGTTCTTCGCAAAAGAACCTTCACCCGCGCGACGAGCTCCCTGAAATCGAAGGGCTTTGTTACGTAGTCGTCGGCCCCCTTGTCCAGACCCGCAAGCTTGTCCTCCACCCCGTCCAGGGCTGTGAGAAAGATAACCGGCGTTTCGTCGCCCTTCGACCTTATTTCGTCAAGTACCTGCAGGCCGTCCATCCCGGGCAGCATGACGTCCATAATTACGCAGCCGTAAGGCTTGCCGGAAATCTTTGCCAGACCCTCTTCCCCGGAAAGGACGCAGTCCACTGAAAAACCGTTTTCAGCGAATCCCTCCGAGAGCATCCGGACGTGATCCTTGTCCTCCTCAATGATCAAAAGCGGACCCATGCCTCTCCCCCTCAAATAGAAACGGTAACATTGTACTCAGTTAACAGTTGGAATTAAAACATACTTATATTTAAAAGTCGAGGACAAAATGTCAGGATTGCTCCAAAAACAAAATTGTCCTGACCATGCAGGCCATTGCAACCTCCCTTACACAGTCCTTTTCAAATCGCGGGGGCGCCGTTTGCTTTACTCCCCGGAAAATGATAGTATTCTTTCGACCCAAACTCGGATTCGGGCGAGAGTTCCTTTCTGGGTTTCGGGATTCTATCGAGAGGTGACAAGCATGCTGGAAAAGGACAAGAAACAGGAAATAATCGGAGAATACCGTACTCACGGGGCGGACACCGGATCTCCCGAGGTTCAGGTGGCCATGCTCACCCAGCGCATCAGAGATCTTACCGAGCACCTGAAGATTCACACCAAGGACTTCCACTCCCGCAGAGGGCTCCTGAAGATGGTAGGAACAAGAAGAAAGCTCCTCAGATACCTCAGGGACAAAGATTTCAACAGGTACAGAACTCTCATCGAGCGGCTGGGACTCAGGCGTTGACGGTCAAAAATTAACTTTGGGCGGGGACAGCTGTCCCCGCTTTTTTTTTACCTGCCGGAGCCCGAATTATGGTATTCTTACTCCGTATATAAAAGAGGAATGACATCTGAGGAGGAAAATTGAATGGAAAAGGTTTTTTCGGTGGAAGTTGGCGGCCGGCCCCTGAAATTCTCAGTGGGAAAAGTCGCGAAACAGGCAAACGGCGCGGTTATAGCAAGTCATGGCGAGACCACCATCCTAGCCACGGCGTGCATTACCGACAAGCCCAGAACAGGTATCGACTTCTTTCCACTCCTTGTGGATTTTGAGGAAAGATTTTACTCCGCAGGAAAGATTCCCGGCGGTTTTATAAAACGGGAGGGCCGCCCCTCGGAGACGGCGATTCTCAGCGGCAGGATGACGGACCGTTCGATCCGTTCCCTTTTTGACGAAACCATGAGGCACGATGTTCATGTGGTGGCCACGGTCCTGGCGGTGGACCAGATAAACCCTCCCAGTGTCCTGGCCATAAACGGCGCATCGGCTGCCCTGACCATATCCAATATACCGTGGGGAGGTCCCGTGGGCGCGGTCAGAATAGGGCTCGTGGATGGAGAGCTGATCGTGAATCCCACCGAGGAGCAGATGCCGGCGTCCGACCTTGATCTTCTGGTAGCGGGACACCTTGACGGCGTCACCATGGTGGAGTGCGCCTCCAGGGAAGTATCGGAGGCGACTCTGGCCGACGCTCTTGACCTGGCCCAGGAGGAGATTAAGAAAATCGTGGGGCTTTTCCTCGAAATGAGGGAGGCAGTGGGCAGGGAGAAGCTCGTTCTGCCCTCCGCCCCTACGTACCCCGATATCGACGAATGGATCGCGGAGAACCTCGGCGACGAAATAAAAGACGCCGTAAAAACCCATGAAAAAACAGCCCGGGGCAATAAGCTCTCCGATGCCAGGAACAGGGCCCAGGAGCACTTTGACAGGCAGTATCCCGACAGCGGCGATTATATTGCGGCCTTCATCGATGAGATGGTTAAAAAGACCATGCGGTCGCTCATAACCGACGACCGGGTCCGGGTGGACGGCAGGGCCATGGACGAACTCAGGCAGATTTCCTGCGAGACGGACGTGCTTCCCAGGGTCCACGGCTCGGCACTGTTCACCAGGGGCGAGACCCAGGCGCTGGTCGTAACCACCCTGGGAATGATGGGCATAGACGATCAGATCCTTGACGGCCTTAAAGAAGATGAGCCGGCAAAAAGATTTATCCTTCACTACAACTTCCCTCCCTATTCCGTAGGCGAGGTCAGGCCCATGAGGGGACCGGGCCGCAGGGAGATAGGCCACGGCGCTTTGGCCGAAAAAGCTCTCCGCTGCCTCATCCCCGCAGAAGAGGAGTTCCCCTATGTAATGAGGGTGGTCTCCGACATCCTTGAGTCCAACGGATCCAGCTCTCAGGCCTCCATATGCGGCGGGAGCCTCGCCCTCATGAACGCGGGAGTACCCCTGAAAAAGCACGTGGCGGGCGTCGCCATGGGGCTCATCAAGGAAGGGGACAAGATTGCCATCCTTACCGACATTCAGGGCCTGGAGGACCACTTCGGCGATATGGACTTCAAAGTGGCGGGCACCAGGGACGGAGTTACCGCCCTTCAGATGGACAACAAGGCGGGCGGAATCACCAGGGCCATCCTGGAGGAGGCCCTGAACCAGGCCATGTCCGCCCGCATGGCAATTCTGGACAAGATGGAGGAGGCCATCCCCGCGCCTTCTCAGCTCTCCCCCAACGCCCCCAGAATCTATATGACCACCATCGACCCGGAGAAAATAAGGGACGTCATAGGCCCCGGCGGAAAAGTCATACGGGGCATTACCCAGAAGACGGGCGTTAAAATCAACGTGGAAGATAGCGGCGAAATCTATATCGGCGGACCGTCCCAGGAAAAAGTGGACGAGGCCATCTCCATAATCAGAGGCCTTACCAAGGATCTGGAGGCGGGAGAGGTCTACTACGGCACAGTCACCAGGCTCATGTCCTTCGGCGTGTTTATAGAGTGCCTGCCCGGCAAGGAGGGGCTGCTTCACGTGAGCGAAGTAAGCACTTACAGAATCCCGAAGGTGGAGGACGTGTTCAAGGTAGGCGACAGGGTTCTGGTCATGGTCAAGGAAATAGACGACATGAACAGGGTCAACCTAACCAGGCGCCGCATTCTTGAAAACGAAGCCCGCATTGCCGAAGAAGGCCTTTCAGAGGCGTTGCCCGCCGAGCAGGAGAGGGAGAAGGCCATAGCCGAACTTGCCGCCGCCGCAAAGGCAAATCCGGCTCCTGAAAGGGACCGCCCGTCCCACGGGGGAGGAAGGCCCGACAGGGGAGACCGGGGCGACAGAAGAGGCGGCCCCCGCCGCCATCCCGGAGGAAGGGAATAACCTTTTAATGGGAGTAACTGTAAAGATATTCAGGGAGGGGAAGTCAAAGGAGTTTCCTCTCCCTGAATACGCGACCCCCTTCTCTTCCGGCGTTGACCTGCGGGCGTCGGAGGATCTGGTATTACTTCCCGGAGAATGGATCCCTGTCCCCACGGGGCTTAAGATTGAGTTTCCAGAAGGATTCGAGGGTCAGGTCAGGCCCAGAAGCGGCCTGGCCGCCAGACACGGGGTCACCGTACTCAATGCGCCGGGCACCATCGACAGCGACTACAGGGGCGAGATTCGGGTGCTTCTAATCAATCAGGGCCGGGAGCCCTTTTCCATCGCCGCGGGAGACAGAATTGCCCAGCTCGTCCTGGCCCCCGTATCGAGGATATCCTGGAGCGAAGAGACTCTGGCGGAATCCCTCCGGGGTGAAGGGGGATTCGGAAGCACCGGCAGGAGTTGACATAAACTCTCTTTGGGGGTATAAGCATAAAAGTTTGATATTCGCGATGAAGGGAAGAGTAAAAGGAGTCCACCCGCCCCAGAGAGGGAGACCCGCGGCTGCAAGGTCTCCTGCGGAACTTCTTTGAAGACCGCCCCTGAGCGGGCGTCGAAAAACCCTCCGGGGTACAAGACGCCGGGGTCCGCCCCTTACAGCGGAGAACAAGAGCCCTTCCCCCCATAGGGAGGGGAATTGGAGTGGGACCACGGCATGACTGCGCCGTCTCCAGATGGAGGCGGCGCGGCTTTTTTATTTGCAGGAGGAGATAGCTATGTACGAACTGAAAGAACCCGGTGGCAAAACCATACAGCTGGAAAAAGGAACGGCGGGGGAAGCGCTGAAAAAACTGGGCGTAAGAAGCGGCGCCGTGGCGGCCAGACTGAACGGAAGAGCCGTGGACCTTTTTCACCCCATGGGAGAGAGCGGAGAAATTGCTCCCATCCCGGCCGATTCGGAGGAAGGCCTTGACATCCTCAGACACTCCGCCGCCCACCTAATGGCCCAGGCGGTGGAGGAGCTCTATCCGGGGACAAAGTACGGCGTGGGCCCGTCCATCAAGGACGGATTTTACTACGACATGGAAATCCCCGGAGGCATTACCGAGGAGGACCTGCCCAAAATTGAAAAAGAGATGCGCAGGCTGGCTAAAAGGTCCATTCCCGTGGAGCGGCGGGAGATGTCAAAGGAAGAAGCCATCGCCTACTTCAGGGAAAAGAAGGACGACCGCTACAAAGTGGAGATCATCTCCGAGCTTGATGAAGACCGGGTCTCCCTGTATTTTCAGGGGGACTATGCCGATCTCTGCAGGGGGCCGCACGTCCCCGATACCTCATGGATAAAGCACTTCCGCCTTCTATCGGTGGCGGGGGCCTACTGGCGGGGGGACGAGAAGAACATCATGCTCACCAGAGTCTACGGTACCGCCTTCGCCGACGGAGAGGCGCTGGATGCTTATATCCACAGGATGGAGGAGGCCAGAAGCAGGGATCACCGCCGCCTGGGCAAGGAGCTCGACCTGTTCAGCCTCCAGCCTGAGGGGCCCGGTTTTCCCTTCTTCCATCCCAAGGGTATGGTGATTATGAACAACCTTACGGACTTCTGGAGAAAGGAGCACGTCAAAAGAGGCTACTCGGAAATCCGTACGCCCATGATACTGAACCGGGACCTGTGGATCAGATCGGGCCACTGGGACCACTACCGGGAGAACATGTACTTTACCGAGATCGATGAAAATCCCTTCGCCATAAAGCCCATGAACTGCCCTGGGGGGATGCTGGTCTACAAGACGCAGATCCGCAGCTACCGCGATCTTCCTATGAGGGTGGCGGAGCTCGGAATGGTTCACAGGCACGAAAGAAGCGGCGTCCTCCACGGACTCATGAGAGTCCGGTGCTTCACCCAGGACGACGCTCACCTCTACTGCGCCCCCGAACAAGTGAAGGACGAAATAATAGGCATAATGAACCTCTGCGACTTCATTTACAAAGAGGTCTTCGGGTTTAAGTACTCCATCGAGCTTTCCACCAGGCCTGAAAACTCCATGGGGTCGGAAGAGCAGTGGGATGTGGCCGAGACCGCCTTAAAACAGGCCCTGGACGAGAGCGGGGCGGAGTACAGGCTGAACCCGGGGGACGGAGCCTTTTACGGCCCCAAGATCGACTTCCACCTGGAGGACTGCATCGGAAGAACATGGCAGTGCGGCACCATTCAGCTGGACTTCCAGATGCCCGAAAAATTCGACCTCACCTATATCGGCCCCGACGGAAGGGAACACCGGCCCGTCATGCTTCACAGGACTATCCTTGGCAGCCTGGAGCGGTTCTTTGGAATACTCATCGAAAACTTTGCCGGCGCCTTCCCTTACTGGATTGCCCCAGTTCAGGCGCGAATTCTGCCCGTATCGGGAGATTTCACAGAGTACGCCCGAAAGGTGGCGGAAGAGCTGCGCGCCGAAGGAGTCAGGGTTGAAGTGGACGAGAGGGACGAAAAACTGGGCAAAAAAATCCGGGACGCCCAGACTCAGAAGATTCCGTATATGGCGGTTGTAGGAGAGAAGGAGATGAGCTCGGGGGAAGTGGCGCCCAGGGAGAGGGCCAAAGGTGACCTCGGCTCCATGTCCATGGCCCGGTTTAAGGAGATTCTGGCCGCCGAGTACAGCCCTCTTTAAAGCAGCAGCACCTTTGAAAATGCAGATTGAGAATGGAAATTCCGGCGCTGCGGCGCCTGCCGTTTGCAATTAATCGGGAGCTGTGATATAGTATTCCGGCTTAAGAAAAGAGTTAAGCAGAGGGGCCGCCCTCTCACCGGACGGTGCAGCATGCTTTCCGGTTATGGAGATACTCCGGGAACATTTTTGGGGGGTCGGTGGCTTCACCGGTCCCTCTTTTTTCATATTATCACGGAGGTGAAAGGCTATAGTAAGAAAAGAAGACGGAGATCCCAGGGTTAACCAGGAAATTACGGCCCGGGAAGTGCTGCTCATCGATGAAAACGGCGTAAAAGTAGGTGTTGTGCCCACGGCAGAGGCAATAAGAATGGCGGAGGAGAGGCAGCTTGATATCGTTGAGGTGGCTCCCCAGGCAAAGCCCCCTGTGTGCAGAATACTGGACTACGGAAAATATCGCTATCAGCTTCAGAAAAAGGACAAGGACGCCAGGAAAAAACAAAAAGTCCAGACCCTCAAAGAAATGAAAATGAGGCCTAAGATCGATGAACACGACTACAACTTTAAAGTCCGGGCAGTCAAGGAATTTCTGGAAGACGGCCACAGGGTTAAGGTTTCCGTATTCTTCAGGGGAAGAGAGATGGCTTTCCTGGGCAAGGGTGAGGAAGTGCTGGCCAGGGTTATAAAGGACTGCGAAGGCCTGGGCAAAAGCGAGGGAAAACCCCGCATGGAAGGGAGATACATGAGGATCATGCTCACGCCTCTCCCCCAGGGTCAGGGCAAAAATGCCTCAAAACCTGAAAAGAATTCAGGCGGCCAGGCAGCCGAAGGTAAAAACGGAGCAAAACAGAAAGAGGCGGAGAAGGTACCGGCAGCAATCGTTGAAGAATAGCTCCGCCCCGCAGACGCGCCGACGTTTTTTCGCCTGCCGCGGTTATGAAGCGGCGGGCTTTAATATTGAGTCGATTACCAGGGAAGGAGGAACACATTATGCCAAAGATGAAATCCCATTCAGGGGCCAAAAAAAGATTTTCCTCTACAGCTTCGGGGAAACTCTCCTACCGGAAGGCGGGAAGGAGCCACCTGCTCACCCACAAAAGCCCCTCCAGACTTAAAAAGCTGCGCAAGAGCGGATATGTGGACGACGCCCATATGAAGGATATGAAAAAGCTGCTTCCTTACAGCTAAAAAACTGCCGCCGCCGCGGCCTAATTTCATGAAAGAGGTGAAATGCGATGCCCCGCGTTAAAGGTGGTAGCGCTAGCGATAGAAAAAGAAAAAAGCTTTTTTCGATCACCAAGGGATACTGGGGACGGAAGAAGAACGTTTACAGAAGGGCCAGAGAGGCCTATCTCCACTCCCTTTCAAGGGCTTACGCCGACAGGAAGAGGAAAAAGAGGGATTTCCGGCGTCTTTGGATCACCAGAATCAACGCCGCATCCAGGGCTCAGGGACTCTCTTACAGCGTCCTTATGAACGGCCTTAAAAAGGCCGGAATAACAATCAACCGCAAGATGCTCTCCGAGCTGGCCATCAACGATATGAACGCCTTCGTGAAGCTTGCCGACGCTGCCCGGAGCGCCCTGGGGAAATAGGGCGGAACGGAACAGGAAACGCTGGGACCGAAGCAAGGCTTTGTCCCAATATCTGAAGGGCCGATACCCGGGGTTTCTGCCGCTGTCTGCGGTAGGGGCCCCTTTTTTTAAATTGGCAGGCGGAAAGATGTTTTTTCTTCATCCGCCCCGGGAAAGAAGCTATAATAAACATCTGCGGCCCTCTGCTCAGCGGGAAGAGAGCCGGAAATCAAGACAAAGAACAGGAAATGAGGAGGAAATTGGCTGATGACATTGATCGCCGGCGATCTTCAAACCATAGAAAAAGATTTCTCGGAACAGCTCTCCCGGGCAAACTCATCTGAGGAACTTCAGCAGGTGAAGGTCGCCTTTCTCGGGAAAAAAAGCGCTCTTACCTCCCTTTTAAAAAAACTGGGATCCCTTCCCCCCGACGAACGTCCGGCGGCGGGCGAGTCGGTAAACTCCCTCAGGGATTTAATTGAAGACGGCCTTCTGAAGAAAAAGTATGCCATCGAAGAGGAAGAATCGGCCGCTGAAGAACTTAAAAACCTTGTGGATGTCACCCTCCCCGCAAGAGGAAGGGGTTGGGGCGGCATTCACCCGGTAGCCCAGCTGACCCAGGACGTAGTGGAAATCCTGGCGGGAATCGGTTTTTCCGTGGCTCTGGGCCCTGAAATAGAGGACGACTTCCATAATTTCGAAGCCCTCAATATCCCCGCCTCTCACCCCGCCAGGGACATGCAGGATACCTTTTACTTTCCCGACGGCCATCTTCTCAGGACCCATACCTCGCCGGTCCAGGTGCGGTCCATGCTTAAGCACGGGGCGCCCATAAGGATTGTCTGTCCCGGGAAAGTCTACCGGAGGGACAGCGACCCCACTCACTCCCCAATGTTTCACCAGCTGGAAGGGCTGCTGGTAGAAAAGGATATCTCCGTGGCCGACATGAAGGGGTGTATGGAAGTTTTAATGGAGGGCATCTTCTCCAGACCCCTGAAGTCCCGTTACCGGGCCAGCTACTTTCCCTTCACCGAACCATCCCTGGAACTTGATATTGAGTGCGTTGAGTGCTCCGGCAGAAATCCGTCCTGCAGAATATGCAAGGGAACGGGGTGGCTCGAAGTGGCGGGCATGGGGATGGTCCACCCCAACGTCCTTAGGTACGGAGGCATCGACCCTGACGTTTACAACGGTTTTGCCTGGGGACTGGGGCTGGACCGCATAGCCATGCTTAAATACAGGCTTACGGATCTTCGGGTGCTGTTTGAAGGAAACGTGCCCTATCTTCTCTCGGGGAGGGTTTAACAGTGTTGGTTTCGTGGAATATGCTGAATGAAGCGCTTAACATCCCCGCCTCCCTGGAGGAAGTCGCGGAGAGGCTCACCCTCACAGGGTGCGAGGTGGAGTCCATAGAACGCCCCTGCGCCCTTTTAAAGGACGTTCAGGCGGCGGTGATCGAGAGCCTGGACCCTCATCCCGAAAAGGAAACCCTTTTTGTGGCCCGGGTTAGGGACGGCAAAGGGCTTGCGACTGCCGTAACCGCCGCTACCAACCTGTCGGCGGGGGATATGGTCCCCTACGGCAGACCGGGCTCGGTAATGGCGGACGGAACCGTACTGGAGGCCAAAACCTTCGGGGCAGTGGTAAGCGAGGGCATGCTTCTCTCCGCGGAAGAGCTGGGAGTGCCTGAGTCGGCCGACGAATATGGCATCCTGCGCCTCCCCCCGGACTCACCCGTCGGAGCGGATGTAACCCGGCTTCTTGGCCTCGACGACGCGATTCTGGACCTGTCCATCACCCCCGACAGGGGAGATCTGCTGAGCTTGCTGGGAGTAGCCAGGGAGGTGTACGGGCTCTTTCCGGGGGCCGAATGGAAAAAGAATCCTGCGGACCAGGCGTTTCAGACAGACGGGGCTGAATGGCCCGTTGAATTCACCGGCATCACCCTTCAGGGAAAGGGGTGCAGCAAGTACTGTATGGGCCTTGCGACCGGTCTGAAACCAGGCCCTTCACCCCTAAAAACAAGGATAGCCCTGTCTTTCCTGGGAATGCGCCCCATCTCCAACATGGTGGACGCCAGCAATATCGCCATGCTTGTCCTGGGTCAGCCCACCCACGCCTTTGACGCCGACCAGCTCCCCGGTCCTGAAATAACCGTTCGTCCCGCCGTGCCGGGAGAGTCAATTAAAACATTGGACGGAAAACATCACGATCTGGATGGTTCGGACGTGCTTATCACAAGCGGCGGAGAGCCCGTGGGCATCGCGGGGGTGATGGGAGGGGAGAGCAGCGAAATCCTCCCTCAGACGAAAACAGTGCTCCTTGAGGCGGCGTCCTTTGACGCCATTACGGTAAGCAGAACTTCCAGACGATTGGGCATCCCCTCCGAGGCGGCCTTCCGCTTTGCCCGCACGGTGGACCCCGCCCTGGCGGAGATTACCCTTGCCTATATCGCTAACCTGCTTAAGGAGTGGGGCTGCGCTGAAACAGCCTACGCTGTTAAAAGCTCTTCCTCCGTCGTCGCCGCCGAAAAAGAAGTAACTTTGACAAAAAAAGCCCTGGAGAAAATCCTGCTGACCGACGACCTGGACGGCTCTACGGCCATCCTTGAAAGGCTGGGGCTCAGGCAGACGGCCTCCGGAGATGAGGCCAGAACCTACTCCGTTCCCTCATGGCGGCCCGACATCAACATTGAAGAAGACCTGATCGAGGAAGTGGGAAGGATTCTTGGGTACAACGAAACCCTCCCGCCGCGGCTGCCCCGGGTCCTCTACGGGCGGGGAGATATTGGAGGAGTAACCAGGCTGAAGGGGGACGTGCGCAAAAACCTTCTCTCCAGGGGATATGTGGAGCTGGTAAACTACAGCTTCCTCTCACCCTCCTTCGTCAGACTCCTCAGGCTGCCCGAGTCGGACAGAAGGGCAAAACCCCTCGAACTTGCCAACCCGCTGAGCGCCGAACAGTCCAGGATGAGGACCACCCTCCTTCCGGGGCTTCTCAATAGCCTTGAGCTTGCCGTTCAGGCGGGGTGGAAAGCGCCGGTGCGAATTTTCGAGCTCGGCAGGGTCTTCCTGCCCCTGGAGGAAGGGGGCTGGGAAGAAGTGGAACGAATCGCGGGCCTTTCCTACGGCGGCCGGGATCCCCGGAATCCCTTCGGCCCTGCGGAGACTGACGACTTTTTCTCTCTTAAAGGGGATATCCTTGCCCTGGCGGAGAGCAGGGGAGCAGCCCTTAGGTTTGAAAGGGGAGAAGAGCCCTTCGGCCACAGAGGCCAGACGGCCCGGATTCTTCAGGATGGCCGCGACGCGGGATACCTCCTGCGTCTTAAACCCTCCATTGAAAAGGAGATGGAGTGCTCTCCCCTTTTCGCCTTTGAGCTGGATCTCCACCCCCTGGAGGAGGAGCATCTTCCCGCCTTCAGGGAGACCTCACCCTTCCCGCCGGTCTACAGAGATATCTCTCTGCTGGCGCCCACAGATCATCCCGTGGAAAGGATAGCGGAAGAAATCAGAGAAGAAGGAGGAGAGCTGCTCCGGGATGTGCGGCTTTTCGACATCTACTCCGGTAAGGGCATTCCAGAGGGACACAGGAGCCTTGCCTTCACTCTGGCTTACCGGCGGGAGGATAAAACCCTTACGGACAGCGAAGTTGACGGCGTTCACGCCCGTGTAAGGCAGAAGTTGCAGACGGGAGGCTATACTCTTCGATAGGAGGCGTTTTTCCGATGATGATCGGTCATATCGAACAGCTGGCAGAAAAGCTCGAGGCCATGATAACATCTCTGAAAGACGAGCGGGACAGTCTTAAAGACCAGTGCGAAGAACTAAAAGGCAGGCTGGCGGAAAAAGAGCTCGAATGCATAAGATTGTCCAAAGAAAATCAGCGAAACGTTGAGATCATGGAAAGAGACAGGCTTTCCTTCCAAAAGGAAAAGAGCCGGGGGGAGGAACAGATGAAGGCGCTTTACGAAAAGCTGAATTCCCTTATGCCCGACGCCAAAGCCCGCCCTTTCAAGGGTGAAAGGAGGGCTTGACGTGCCCTCCCTGCGGGAAGTAACGGTTAAAATCGGCAAGAAGACCTACTATCTCAGAACGTCGCTGGATGATGAAAGCCTGGAGAGCATAACGGGCATGGCTGCGGAGATTGCCGACGGGATTGAAAATACGGACCAGGAGAATGTGCTGCTCCTTACATGCCTTCAGCTAGCCTGGCACCTTCAGAAACTGGGAAAAACGCTTGAACAGACATTTGAGGAAATATCCGGCAAGGAGGAGCAATGACTTTCTCTTATATTTTTGATATCGCCGTAGGGCTTGTTGTGGCGACTTTTGCCGCGAGGGGCATGCTTCGGGGCTTGTCGGGGGAGTTCTTCTCCCTGCTGGGCATGATAGGAGGCGTCGCGGTCGCCTGGAAGTACTCGGGAGCTGCTGCGGCGTGGATAGCCGGATGGTTTGCAGGGGCTAACAGCTCCATGGTCTCCTTCAGCGTCATGGCGGCCATTTATATTGGCGTAGTGTTGCTTGCGGGAGTATTGTGCAGGGTGGTAAAGGCCTTCATAAAATTCGCGTCCCTTGGCTTCGCCGACAGGCTGCTGGGAGCGGGGGCCGGCGTTTTAAAGGGCGCAGTGCTGATCCTCTTCCTTTACGTGGGGCTGGCAACCTACTCCCCCTTTATCCCCACCGGGTGGATGGCGTCAAGCTACGTAATGCGGGGGGCAGACAGCGCCTGGCCTGCAGTACGTTCATTTTTGACTGAGCGAGGCCTGTTTCCGGAAAACTTCACCGTGCCTGAGCTGAACCTCCCTCCGGTCTACCAGGATGAAGCAGTGGACGGAGATGCAAGTTAAAGAAGACGTAGTCAGAATACTTGAAATACCAAAGACCCTTAAGGAATTAGCGTCGCGGGTAAGAGGAGAGCTAGGCCTGCAGGCTGTTGAAAACCTTAAGCCGGCAGGAGGCGACTCCGAACTGGCCGAACGGGTGGAGCTCTTAAGAGACTACATCTCCTGCAGGGAAACTCGGGGCGAATGGCCATGGAATACTTCCGGGTGCATATCTCCCTTTCTCTCCGAGGGCAGACGGACGGGGATGCTGTTCGGCGAAAATTTAGCGGCTATCGCCAGATTTTTGTCCCTCACAAAAATGACCAGGGAACATCTTGCCCTGTACAGGGATTCTTATCCTTCCTTTGAAGGGGTCTACAGGAAAATTCGCGATTTTACGGAAGAGTCCGACGCCCTTGGAGTCCTTGACGACAAGGGCGTCCTGTACGACTCAGCCTCCCCCAAGCTGGCCGAAATTCGGCGCGACCTGCAATCCCTGCGACGTCAGCTCAGAAAAGGCGCCCAGACCATCCTGGATAACCCCTCCTTTTCCCATATGCTCCAGGAAAGGGTAACGGCTTTCAGAAACGGCCACTTCGTCTTTCTTGTGCGGCAGGAGTTTATCAACCGTTTCCCCGGAACGGTGGTGGACCGCTCCGGCTCCGGGAATTCAGTTTATATGGAACCTTCCTCCCTGACTCCCCTTAATAACAGGCTCGCAGTAAAAATCAGCGACGAACGGGAGGAAGAAAGGGCAATTCTGCGGGAGCTTACCAGGATCATCCTGCGCAGGGAGCGCCCCTTGCTGGAAAGTGAAGCCGTCCTTGCCAACCTTGATCTTTTATACGGCGCCGCCGAAGTTATGGCCGGCAAAAAATGGAAGCTGCCTCAATACGAGCAGAAAACCATGTTCATCCTTAAAGAAGCCCGTCATCCTCTTCTCGGAGACGGCGCCGTTCCCGTAACCATTAAATGCGGCGGCCAGTTCAGGAGCCTTGTAATAACAGGCCCTAATACCGGCGGCAAGACTGTCGTCCTGAAAACCGCCGGGGTATGCGTCTATCTTGCGTGGTGCGGCCTGCCCATCCCCGCCGAAGAAGATTCGACCGTGGGCAGACTGGACGCCATATATGCCGATATCGGGGATGAACAGAGCATCGAACAGAACCTCTCCACCTTCAGCGCCCACGTAAAAAATATTATTTCCATACTGGAGGATTCAGGCCGGGATTCCCTTGTTCTTCTGGATGAGCTGGGGGCAGGGACGGACCCCCAGGAAGGAGCCGCCCTGGGCATTGCCATCCTGGATACCCTCACCAGAGAAAAAGGTTTAACTCTGGCCACCACCCATCACAATCCGGTAAAACAGTACGCCCTGACCGCTCCGGGAGTGGAGACGGCAAGCATGGAGTTCGACGAGGAGACACTGTCGCCCACCTTCAGGATGCTTCTCGGAGTGCCGGGCAAGAGCAACGCGCTGCACATCGCCGGCAAGTACGGCATGCCCCAAAAAGTGCTGGATAAGGCCAGAAAAGCGCTGAGCGAGCGGGAGGTACCCGTGGAGGATCTCATCACCGAGCTGGGGGAGAGAAGGGCCTGGCTGGACAGGGCAGAGCGGGAGATGGCGGACCTTAAAAAAACCCTTTCCGCAGACAGGGAGAAATACGCCGACCGCCTCAGGGAGCTTGAGTTCAGGCAGGATAAAATTCTGTCCGAGGCCGAGAAGAAAGCAGCCTCAATCCTTGAAAAAGCTGAAGAGACAAGCAAAAATCTTCTCAGGAGCATCGAAGACGCTTCAAAATCAGCGGTTCATCGCCAAATAGGAGGCGCAAGCGAAAAAGTGCGGCTGCAAAGACGAAAGCTTGAACAATCCCACGAAAAAAGAGCGATAAAACGGGGAACAGAGGCGGCAGCAGGCTTCAAGCCCGAGGTAGGGACAGCCGCCCAAATTGCCGACACTGATATCGTGGGAATAATCGAAAGCCTGCAGGGAAAACGGGCTATCCTGAGGGCCGGCGCCATGAAAATGGAAGTTGACTTAAGAAAACTCCTTCCCACCGCAAAAAAACCCAAGGGAATCGTCGCTCCGACGGAAACCTTCTCATCTTCCCCGGATCGGGTTCCGCCCTCGGTTACGGTCAGGGGCATGAACGTGGACGAAGCTATCCCGGCGGTTCAGCGATACCTTGATCAGGCCATGCGCATGGGCTACGACCAGGTAACGGTCATCCACGGCAGAGGGGAAGGAATCCTCCGGAGGGAAGTGCAGGCCCTGTGCGCTTCCCTGAAATACGTGGAATCCTGCCGGATGGGAGGTCCCTCCGAGGGCGGTTTCGGGGTTACCGTGGTGGAGTTCAGGAAATAGGCGACCATTTTGTCCGTACTTATGCCCTCTTCTGATCTGCGCCGGTAAAAGTGAGAATGGCGTCGATCAGGTCAGCCTTCAGCTTTAGTCCCGTCGCGGGAATCTCTTTATCTTTTATAATTTCTCTCAGGACGTTGACAGTGATCTTTTCCAGCTTTGCCTTTGTGAACGGCTCTTCGGGAACGGCTGGTTTGGGCTTTGCCTTTTTGGCGGCGGACAGGCTCTCCTCCAGTGCCGAGAGCCTTTCTAAAAGTGAGTTTACCATACCCTCAATCCTGTCGTTGATCACGGGGATGAAATTGGCGAATTCATTTTTTAGAGCGGAGTGGACTAATTCGGAAATGGTCGCCTCAAGGTCTTCCACTTTCATCTGCTCCTGAAACTGTTCCTCCCGGGTGGGCAGGGGCGAAGACGGTGGCTTTGGCGCCCCGAGAATCGCTAGCTGCCTGGCGACCGCCTCCGTCGACGAAGGCGCCACGACGAAAGCATTTATCATCTCCCCCCTGCGGGGGTCTTTCTCCCGGGCCCGCACGGCGGCCCAGTACTCCAGGTGACGGTCCGCCACCTCGTACTTTTCCTGCCCGGCTATCTTCAAAACCAGGGGCTGAATCAGGCCTTCATTCTCCAGAATGGAGTCCGCCAGCCTTTCAAGCACTTCCGGCTCAAATTTGCTCCTTGGCATGCGGGACGAAATGGCGGCCAAATCTATAAGCTGGTGTTTCATACCAGGCTCCCCGTCTTGCTTATTACTTCATTTGCCAGCTCTTTAAAATTTTCGGCGGCCTGCCTGGAAGAGACAGTATTATCAGTGGAGTAAAAATCGAAGATAGATTTGGGTTCCGGGATGTCGGCGTCCCCTTCGGATGCGGAGCGGCTTAAGGACGCGGCAAGGGGCATCCGTTCATAAATTACGGACTCCATCAGGGGCAGACCGTACTTTGCGGTGACAACCTGTTTCTGCCGGGGAAACGTATGCTGCAGGTACTTGGCGTTTGTGGAGATTTTTGAGGGAAGCACTCCCAGAACGGTTAAAACTGCTCTGCCGATGGACCGCCGATATTCGTTAACTTCGTCAATAAAAAGTTTGACATTGTTCAATCCCTGGTTGGCGAAGGGCCTGAGGTCCGACGGGATAATAAGGAAATCCGCTGTGGTGAGAGAAATCTCCGCGTAGAGATCCCTTGCGGGGGGAGTATCTATGATGACGAAATCGTAGTCGTCCTTCACCTTTTCCAGCTTTGAGATAAGCCGGGTGCGGCTTGCTCCCATCTGGATCAGCTTTGGCTGGTGGTTTGTCAGATCGACATGGGATGGTATTACATCAATCTCCGGGGTGTTGAAGGAGCCGGACTTCCTTACCACCTCGGGTATAAAGTCGAAATCCCCTGAGGCAAGAAGGTGATAAACGTATCTCGGCAGGATGTCGTCGTCCTCCTCAAACTGGAACTTGAGAAGTCCTGTCGCGAAAGTGGCGTTGGCCTGGGCGTCCATGTCGATCAGAAGAACCCGAAGTCCCCTTTGCCTCAGGGCCGCCGCCAGATTTACGGCGATGGTGGTCTTCCCCACGCCGCCCTTGTTGTGATAGACGGCGATGATCTTCATCCCTTTTGTCTCTTTGTCCTCTTTGCCGTCGCCTGATTCGCTCGCCGTAACCGGAGGCTCTTCAGGCTGCCCCGATGGTTCGAGGCTCTGCTCCTCTGGTTTTTCATCCTTAGGCGAAGCTTCTTCTTCGGACGGCGGCTCCAAAAGAGTCTCCAGTTCCCGGATGTGAAGATCAAACTCGTCCCCCGTACACTGAAAAAGCAGTTCCACATCCCTGTCCGTCGCCTTCCCGAACACCCTTAGCTCTCTGCCGTTGGTCAGAAACCCGTATCTTGAATTCAGAAATTCCATATAGCTCATGAGCTTGGGCACATATCGTTCAAGTTTTTCAAAAGGTCCGATGGCAAGCACCGCCGCCTCCGCCTCTTTTGGGGCTTGGCTGGGAAACATAAGCAGCCAGCGGAAAAAGAGGGCGAGATCAAGTTTAAAGTCGCCTACTCTTACCTCCATGTTCCCGGATTCGAAGAGAGGCGACAGTCTGCCGCCGACGAATTTTTCAAGCACGTCTTTTTTGCTCCGATATATGTCCGCCTGACCGTTCAAGTTTAATCTCCCTTTCCGCGGGCGCAAAATTCTAAAATCCCTCTTATGAAAGATGATACCATCCGTTCAAGGGGTTTTATGTAATAACCTGGACATATCCATATTCCGGGTTTCCCGAATAACTCCTAAAGCGCTATCGATACTGGAATTTCCCAGTATTGATAGCGCTTTAGGAAAGGGCTGAAGAGCCCCCAAAACTTTTTTCCTTAAAAACCTTCAAGCTCCAGAGCCTCCAGCGTCGTCACGGCGCCTTCGTGCGAGTATTGGTAGAGCCCGACATGCCGCGCGGAACCTTTCGGTGTTATCACGACAAACGTCATCGTCGGCGTCGCGTTCTTGTCGATCCACGTGCCGGAGTTAACATATACGGCGCTCTTCCCGTTGTGCGTCTCCGAGGGGATGACTCTGGATTCGTGGGTGTGGCCGAAGATCACAATCCTCTTGTCGGACGCGGGGTTGTGGAAATATTGAACAACGGCCTGATTGTCCGTTTCAGCCGAAGAAGCCGCCTTTGCGATTGCATCCCTGACGGGAATTTTTACGGCTACTTTGTTGAGCTCCTGCCGCTCGTCCCACGTGTCCTGTATCCCTTTGAACAGATTCACGCCGATGACGCCGCCCTCCTCCGCCTGACGGGGTATGAGGTCGCTCATGGCATAGTCCTGCGTGAATCCGCCGATGTTGGTCCTGATGATCTTCTCCTCGAAGTCTTCCTTTATGGGCAGTTCGTCCATCAGCGCTTCCCATACCTGCCAGTAGAGAAATTCAAGATCCTGGCTTTCGCCGAGGGAGTTTGGAATGATCACCGGCCTCTTTTTGCCCGGCTCGGGCTTGCCTTCGACGACGGAGAGCGTCGCAATGCGGGTGAAGAAATACCCGGGAGGCAGGATGGAGCCGGGGGCAATCTCTTTGTTTGAGATGGGATCGGGCGCGCAGAAGAAGTTGTAGCGGTGGCCGTGCTCTATGGCGATCTCGGGGTGGCCGTCTGAGGAGTAGGTCCCGAGCCCCCGCACGTCGCGTGCCTCCGCCATTCCGGGGAAGATGGTCTGGATACTATCGGAGGTGATCAGGAGGTCGTGGTTCCCCGGCACGTAGACCACCTTGATCTTTCCGTCCCGGATGATGTCGTTGAACGCGTCGACCACGCCCTTGTTATTCGCGGCGATGGCCTGTGCGAACTCCTTCTGGGTCTTCCCGGCGTAAGTATCCGTATCGGCGGGGATAAACCACTCGTCGAGAAGGTCACCAGCGACGACGAGTTCCCTGATGTTCGGAGCGCGACGGACTTTGTGAAGAAAGTCGACGAGCGGAGCGCGGTTCCGCTGAATCTCCGCGTACCGGTCGTCCATCCCCAGATG
>CAZXOD010000001.1:0-52536 GCA_964642285.1 uncultured Synergistaceae bacterium | reverse complement strand
AAAGCCCCCCGCTCCCGGGCCTCTTGGGGAATCTTCCCCTCCGGCCTCCCCTTCAGGGCCGCCACGGCGATTTCCTACTCCTCCCCTTCCTCACCGCCCCTGGCGGCCAGGGGTTTCATGGTGGGGAAGAGGATAACGTCTCTGATGGACCGGGAGTCGGTGAGGAACATGACCAGCCGGTCCACTCCCACGCCCAGCCCTCCCGTGGGGGGAAGGCCCGTCTCGATGGCGTTTATGAAGTCCTCGTCGAAGTCGTGGGCCTCGTCGTCCCCTTCTTCTTTCTTTTTAAGCTGGTCCTCGAAACGGCCCCTCTGGTCGATGGGGTCGTTAAGCTCGCTGAAGGCGTTGGCCACTTCCTTGCCGCAGACGAAGAGCTCGAACCTGCGGGTATAGTCGGGGTTGTCAGGGTCCCTCTTGGCCAGAGGAGAGATCTCCGTGGGGTGCCCAGTAACAAAAGTGGGCTGAATAAGCTTCTCCTCTACGAAAGTCTCGAACATGATGTTGAGAACGGCGAAGCGGCTCTCGGAGCCTGACAGCTCCGCTCCCCGCCCGGCGGCGATCTCCCTGGCCTGCTCGTCGTCAGTTATGGTCCTGAAGTCCACTCCGGTGTATTCCCGCACCAGGTCAAGCATGCTTGCCCTTCTGAAGGGCTTGTCCAGGTCCAGGTCCACATCCTGGTAGCGGACTTTTCTGGGGTTGCCGGCGCCGCAGACCACCTCGGCGGCGTTCCGGATGATCTCCTCGGTGAGGTCCATCATGTCGTGGTAGTCGGCGTAGGCCCAGTAGACCTCCATGCAGGTGAACTCGGGGTTGTGCATGGGGCTTAGGCCCTCGTTGCGGAAGTTCTTGCCGAGCTCGTAAACCCGGCCGAACATCCCCACCACCAGCCGTTTGAGGTAGAGCTCTGTGGCTATCCTGAGGTACATCTTCATTCCCAGGGCGTTGTGGTAGGTCTCGAAGGGACGGGCCGCGGCGCCCCCCGCCAGCACCGACAGGATGGGGGTCTCCACTTCAAGAGTCCCGTGATCCTCCAGGGTCTTCCTGATGGAGGAGATGATCATGGACCTTTTGCGGAAGGTGTCCCTCACGTCCGGGTTGGCAATTAGGTCCACATACCTTCTGCGGTAGCGGATCTCCGTATCCTTAAGGCCGTGCCACTTCTCGGGCAGAGGCCTGAGGGCCTTGCTGAGGAGCACACACTCCGTTACGTGGATGGTGAGCTCCCCCCGCCTCGTCCTGAAGGGGTATCCCTTGATCCCCACCCAGTCACCGGTGTCGACCCACTTTTTAGTAAATTCATACTCTTTCTCCCCCATGGTGTTGAGCTGAAAATACAGCTGGAGGTTGTCAGTCTCATCGGCGAGGTTGGCAAAGGAGGCCTTGCCATGCTTCCGGAGGGTCATTATTCTGCCTGCGGTGACGATGAGCTCCGATTCATCCGTCTCGTCCTCCGCCAGATGGCCGAAGTTTTCCCTGACATAGGACAGGGAGCGCTGCCTGTCCCACCGCTCGGCCAGGTAGGGGTTGAAGCCCTCCTCCGCCATGAGCCGGTCGAGCTTGTCCTTCCTCTGCCTTACTATCTCGTCCCCGCCTTCATCCGTCCTGGGGTCAATCTCCGGAGGGTTCTTTTCAAACTGCGATTCCACTTTATTTATTCTCTCCTTTCGAGGTAGCCGTCGAACTGTTCAATAACTCCCCGCAATTCATTCCAGCATGAGCAAGCTGCCGCAGCTCTGCGCAAAGCCGTAGAGCCCCGGACGCCCTTGTACATCCCGGCCATCATCCGCTTTACGAAAAGGGCGCCTATCCTGGGCCCCATGAAGCCCGTTACCGAGTCGCCCAGGCGGATCATGAGGGAGGTCCGGAGGTTAGGCGGGGGGTTTACGTAGCTATTATGCACGTTATAGCCCATAAAGGCCAGAGTTTTGGCAAAAAGGAAGGGATCCGCCACAGCCCCCCGGGCCAGAAGGACTGCCGGACAGCCCATCTCAAGGTATCCGGCAGCCTGGGAGGGGGTGTAGACGTCGCCGCTGGCGCATATTTTTCCGGGAAACTTCGCCGCCATCTCGCCGACTATCTCCCTGTCCGCGTCCCCCGAATACCTCTGAGCGGGGGTCCTGCCGTGGAGGCACACCAGGGACGCTCCCGCGTCCAGCAGGCCCCTGCAGAACTCCTCGGTGGTCAGGGGGTAGTGGGGCGGACATTTCCTTATCTTCGGCCAGACGGGCAGTCCCATCCCCGCCAGAGCGGCAGTCATGGCAAAAGCCTCGTCGGGGCGCTCCATGAGCCGGGATCCCGCTCCCTTTTTAAGCACCTTGGGCATGGGGCAGGCCATGTTTATCCCCACGGCCCTGAAGGGCGTATCCTTTAAAACTCTCTCCGCCGCTCTCGCCAGGGTATCCCTGTCCCCGGCAAAAAGCTGGACCACGGCGGGCGCCTCTCCCGGCAGAAGGGCGAGCATGGCGTCCGTCTTTCCGTTGCTCCACAGCAGTCCCGCGCAGCTTATCATCTCAGTGTGAACTCCGGCGGCGCCAAGCTCCGCAAAAAAAAGCCTGAGGGGCGGTATGGTTATCCCCGCAAGGGGGGCAAGAAGCAGGGGTGAATCCAGGACAAGCCCCCCGACCTCCGTTTTCGCCGGAGGGGGGGCGTTGAAAACCGGGGGGAGAGGGGTCACCGGCCTCTGTTCCTCCCGAAGATGATCTTGAGGCCTTTCAGGGTAAGCCATGGGTCCACGGCGGTGATGGTCTCTGAAAGAGTGGCCATGACTTCCGCATGGCCCCCTGTGGCGACTACGGGACAATCGCAATTCAGCTCGGCCCTTATTCTGCGGACGAGAAAGTCCACCAGTCCGGCGTTTCCGTAGAGGATTCCCGCCTGGATGGATTCAATGGTGTTGCTGCCTATTACTTTTTTCGGGGCTTCAAGGGAGACCTGGGGCAGCTTGGCGGTGCGGCCAAAGAGGGCCTCCATGCCCGTGACCAGACCCGGCGAGATGGTCCCGCCAAGATAGGCGCCGTCTGAATTTATAATATCCAGCGTAATGGCCGTGCCAAAGTCAGCCACAATGAGAGGGGCCCCGTAGGCAGCTTTTCCAGCCACGGAGTTTACGAGGCGGTCCGCCCCCACCTCATGTCTGGGATAGTAGGCTATCTCCATGCCCAGGTCCAGGGAGGACGTAACTTTAAGGGGATCCACCGAAAGGTAGTTTTTCAGACCCTCCGACAGAGGCACGTCCAGGGCGGGGGCGACGCTTGAGTAGATGGCGCCCCTGATTCTTCCCCGGGGGATGCCCGATATGTCCAGCAGGTTAAGCAGATATACCCCCAGTTCGTCAGATGTGCGGCGGTCCGACCGGAGCCGCCAGTGTTTGACCAGGGTCTCTCCGTCATATATGCCAAGTACGGTAGTGGTGTTGCCAACGTCCAGGACGAGCAGCATAATCCGTCCTCCTTAAGAATTTGGTGAACAACTGAATATTATACCCTTTCTAAAGGGGAAAGTGGGAGGGTTTAGC
The DNA here is from genome assembly GCA_964642285.1 of uncultured Synergistaceae bacterium. Lineage (GTDB taxonomy): Bacteria > Synergistota > Synergistia > Synergistales > Aminobacteriaceae > Aminivibrio. The sequence continues at coordinate 49,022 of CAZXOD010000001.1, read as the reverse complement.
CTAATCCTGAGCATGTCATCTAATCCGTTTTTATTTCCGTCGTCTAAAACAGCACCGTGACAGCTGAGGTAATGAGGATTATTCCTGTCAAAGCCCTCATACCCGGAGGGAAGAGGCCAAGGATAACCGTGGTTATGAAGGCCGCAGCCCCCAGGAAAGACGCCCCCTCAGACCAGGGTACGGCCCAGGGCAGGAGGGCCGCCGCTCCGTCGGCGATCCACCCCCAGATAACGAAGAGTCCCTCTGCCGCCCCGGCGATGTAATAGCCTCCCGGAAGGCCCAGGAGTGCGGGAAGGGACAGCCCCGCGGCAAGAGGGTACAGAAAACCGAAGGCGGGCAGGGCGACAATATTTATGATTATCCCTGATAGGGGCACGACGCCGAAGGCCTCCGCCGACAGCGGGTAAGTCGCCAGCCATATCAGGGGTGAGGCCGCCAGGCCGGTCCGCCAGCCTCCTCCTATTTCTGCCAGAGAGGCCAGGAGCAGCGCCGCCATGACGGAAAGCCTCCAGCCCAGGTCCGCGTACCATTCAGGCCTCCAGAGAAGCAGAATCAGTGCGGCGAGGGAGACGGCGTTCAACGGCCTGCCCCTTCTTCCCAGAAGCCTCCCCATAAGCACGGCCTGAACCATGAGGGCAGCCCTCATGGCGCTTGGGGCGCCTCCGGCCAGTAAGGCGTAGCCCCATACCAGCAGGCTTGCAAGGCCGATTCTTCCTCCGTGAGGGAGGACTTTTCTGAAAAAACCAAGGGAGAGAAGCTTCCATGCCGCGGCAGCGACCAGTCCCACGTGGAAGCCGGACACGGCCAGCAGGTGAGCCGTACCCCAGGTCCTGTGGTCCGCCGCCAGAGCGGGGTCGCTTGCCCCCAGCAGGGCGGCGAGAAGATATCCTCTGGTGGCCGGAGGCAGGGAGAGAAGGATTTTTTTGCGGAGGGCCGTTCTGAAGGAGGGCAGGCCCGGAAGCTGAGCCCTCTTGAGGGTGACTTTGGTGGGAATTATCTCGGCCCTTACCCCTCTGGCCCTCCAGTACAAGTCCTCCCGGAAGGAGGAGTTGTTCGATCGGGCAAAGGACGCCGGCTCGCCGGTAAAGGAGAGGGACTGTCCTCCGGGGACGGACTGATCGGGCCGCACCTTGAGCAGAAAGCGCCCCTTCTTCCCCTCCACCAGCACCGCCCTCTTCCCTCCCCAGGAACGCTCAAGGATAACTTCCCCGCCGTCCGTCACGGGGCCCGGGGGGAGTTCGAAGGACTGAATTCTGACGACGGAAAGAATGGAAAGGGCCGAGGCGGCCAGGGCAATGAGCAGGGACCAGGATAAAAACCGGGGAGGTCTCTCGTCCGACAGCAGAAATATGGAGCCCAGGGAGGCGAGAAAGGCGACAAATCCCCCCGCAAGAGGGGCAAGCCCCCCGTAGGACAAAACCAAGGAGAGGTAAACCGGGGCAAAGATGAATAAAAGGGGCGCTCTTGCGACGCCCTGGTCCGGCTTCAGAAACATCGTCATTTCAGGTCCACGTGAAACCTCATGTCCTCCAGCTTCTTTGGCCCGATTCCCTTAACTTTGAGCAAATCGCCCAGGGAAGCAAAACCTCCCGTCCTGGCCCTATGCTCAATAATGGCCCTGGCTATGGAGGGACCTACTCCGGGCAGCCGCTGAAGCTCGTCCAGGGAGGCGGAGTTCACCCGGACGAGCCTGTTGCCCCGACTCGCGCCGTACTGGGGCGCCGAAGGCCTGAGAAACCCCTCGTCCCGGGGAGAGACGGCCGGAGGAGCGGCGCCTGGCCCCGAGCCCTCAGCGCCCGCCTGGGGAACATGGACATGAACGCCGTCAGCCAGGGGGGCCGCAAGGTTTACCCCCACAGGATCGGCGGCCGGCAGCAGCCCTCCCGCCGCCTCCACCAGCGCTATTACTCTGCTTTCGGGCGGAACGGAGTAGACCCCCGGCTTAACTATCGCGCCGGTGATGTAAACCACCCACTCCTTCCTTTCCTCGCCGGGGGAGGGATTCTGCTCCTTCTGCGGATGCGGCTGCTGCTTCGGCTCTGACTTTTCGGCCTTTGCCGAAAGGGACAGGGCGGGGCCCGCCCTCACTCCGGAGGTGCGGTCTGAGAAGCGGCCCGAGAAAAAAAACACCAGCAGGCCCGCAAGAATAAAACAGCCGAGCCCCAGGCCGAAGAAGGCGATCCCCTGGTATTTCGGATCCGAGAAAAACCCCCGCTTCACGTTTTCAACCTCCTAGTCCGCAGGTTCCGCTATCTGTCCGTAAAGACACCAGTTCTCTCCCCTGGTGATCCTGACCGGGACCGTGCGGCCCAGCATCTCCTCTTTCGCCTCCACCAGCGCCACCTTGTCTGAAGGAGTGCGGCCCTGGAGCAGCCCTTCCCCCTTTGGGGCCAGGTCGTCCAGAAGCACGGGGAAAATCGCTCCCTCCAGGGAGGCGTTTATCTCCCCGGCGATTTTTGACTGAAGGGCATTCACTTCCCTGAGCCGGGCCATCTTTATCTCTCTGGGTATCTGGTCCTCCCTCCGGGCGGCGGCGGTGCCCTCCCGGGGCGAATAGGCGGCCGTATGGACGAGGTCGAACCGGAACTCCTCCAGCGCCTTCAGGGACTCCCCGTAGTCCTCGTCCGTCTCTCCCGGGTGTCCCACAATTAGGTCCGTAGTGAGCCCCGCGCCGGGAAGGCGGCTTCTTATGCCGACAACAGCCGTCCGGTACTGATCCATCGTGTAGCCCCTGTTCATCATCTTCAGAATCCGGTCGCTCCCCGACTGGATGGGGAGGTTTATGGAGGGACAGATAATAGCGGAATGCTCCGCCATTACGTCGACTATATCGGGGGTAAAATCTTTCGGGTGGGAGGTGACGAACCGCAGCCGCTCCACTCCTGTGGCCGCCCCGTCCCTGAGCAGGCTTGAAAACGAATAGCCGTCGGTAAAATCCGTACCGTAGCTGTTCACGTTCTGGCCAAGCAGGGTGATCTCCTTCACGCCGTCGTCCGCCAGGGCCCTCATTTCGTCCAGGATCTCACTGGGAGGACGGGATAGAAATCGGCCCCGGACGTAGGGCACAATGCAGTAAGAGCAGAAGTTGTCGCAGCCGTGAGCGATGGTGACGTAGGCCTTCCATGGGTTGCCCCGCTCCAGAGGGGCGCCCCCCAGCTCGTCGAAGGCCCTGGGATCGTCGTCAAGGAGGGCGACCGTCTCCCCCGGACAGGCCATGAGCCTCTCCAGCCCCTCCGGCACCGCTCCTATGTGCCTTGGGCCCGATATAAACCGCACCCAGGGAAACCGGGAGAGCATCCTTGGGCCCACATTCTGGGCCACGCAGCCGGTGACGGCCACAAAGGGCCTCCCCTCCCTCTCCCACCGGGGGGCAAACCTGCCCAGGTCGCTCCAGACCTTTTGCTCAGCCTTGTCCCGGATGCTGCATCCGTTAAGGATAACTACGTCCGCCTCCTCCTCGGGGGCCTCGGACCATCCTGCTCCCTTAAGGGCGGTTTTCAGCTTGTCGCCGTCGTAGACGTTCATCTGACAGCCGTAAACTTTAATAGCGTATCGATACAAAAGAAAGGTCCTCCAGGAAAATATTATTGCGATCCTTCGCCTGGAGGACATTATACTCCGTAACCCCGGCCTGTCCAAAATAAGGGGACGGTGATATAGTAAAATTACGGAAATATGGGAGGAGGCGTTTTAGTGAATTATCTTCGCCGCGCCTGGTTTATCCTGCTCTGTCTTATATTGGTCCTGTTTTCGCAGACCTCCGCGTCCGCCTGGAACCTGCCGGCTGTTGAAGGTTTTGAGACTGGCGAGCTGAAAATGACGCCGCTGGAGGCGCCTGCGGGAGATTACGGACAGTGGCTTGCCAGGGTATACCGGGACGCCCGGGGCCGGACGGTGAAGGCCACCCTCATGGAGGGGCCGGGGGCGGGAGGGCTAAGGACGCCGCCGGAGGGAAGCATGTCTGACGACAGGCCCCTGGGCTTCGGGTCGTCCTACGAGGGGCTGTCGGTGGGGGGAAGGCCCGCTCTGCTTGAGGGTATTCCCTCCCTGGGTCTCGCCCTGGCGGTAGCCCTGACGGAGGACGGGACGCTGACCCTGGAATCGGCCTCCCTCACCCGGGAGGAGCTGGTCGCTTTTGCGGAAGACCTGATGCGCTCAGGAGCTTCCGGGACGGGCAATACGGCAGGGGATGCCAAATAATAGGGCAGTAAAAAAGGGAGGCCGGAGCCTCCCCTTTTTGTTGCTCAGTATTATTCCTCGGGCTCGAACATATCCTTGCCCACGGCGCAGACGGGGCAGACCCAGTCCTCGGGAACATCGTCGAAGGATGTTCCGGGGGCTACTCCGTTATCGGGATCGCCTTCTGCGGGATCGTAGACATAGCCGCATACGGTGCAAACGTACTTTTTCATGAAATATCCCCTTTCTTACAGTCTTCCTCGTTGCTCCCGGTCATTATATACAGCAGAGGCAAAAAAAGGCAACCTCTGTACGAAATTCGAATAAGAAAGGATATTTTAAGCGCGCCGGCCCGCAACCGGAGGCTCAGAGGGCCGGGGCCTCCAGGCCCATGGCTCCGGAGAGGCAGACGGCCCCGCCGCTGACAATCAGGTAGTCGTCCTCAATCCTCATGCCGCCCCATCCCTCTACGTAGATGCCCGGTTCCACTGTGACCACGTCTCCCTCTTCAAGAACGTCCGTCGACAGAGGGGAAAGCCTTGGCGCCTCGTGAACCTCCAACCCCAGGCCGTGCCCCAGGCCGTGGGTAAAGTTTGGCCCCCATCCCCTGGCCGTTATCACATCCCTGGCAATGGCGTCGGCCTCCCTGCCTTCAAGGCCGGGGCGGAGGGCATCGGCGGCCCTCCTGTGAGCCTCGATGAGGGCGGACTGGATGTCCCTGCCCTGGGGGGAGAGAGGCCCCATGGAGAAGTTTCTGGTTATGTCAGATACGTAGCCGTCCGCCGTTGCGCCAAAGTCCACGGTTACTATATCTCCCTTTCTGAACCGCCTGTCGGTGGGAGCTCCGTGAGGCAGCGCGCTCCGCTCTCCCGACGCCACGATGAAACTGCCGCCCCTCCATCCCCCGTCGGCGCCATTAAGTCTCAGGCGGTACTCAAGAAGGGCGTTGAACTCCTTTTCCGTCATGCCATCCCGGACTTCCTCCAGCACTTCCAGGTAGGATTTGTAGGCAATTTGTGCGGCCTTTCTTATGGAGGCGACCTCCTGGTCGTCCTTTTTCCGTCTCAGAGTCGGAAGCAGGTCCGAGCAGTTTTTCCAGGCAGGGAGCGAGGCCTCCAGGGCGCCGAAGACCGAGACGGATAGTTTCTCCCCCTCGAAGCCGCCCCTCTTCCACCCACCCTGCTTCAAAACTGCGGCAAGTTTTTGAATAAGGGGGGCCCCTCCCGCGGGCAGAATTTCAAACGCGGACTGCTCCGCCGCCTGAACCAGATATCTGCCGTCGACTATCAGAATCTGCCGGTCCGCCGATATGACCGCCGTGCCTGCGCTGCCCCGGAATCCGCTGATGTAGGCCATGGACTCATCATTGTACGACTCCATGGCCGCAAGGATAAAGACGTCTATCCCTTTTGCGGCCATGAGCTCCCGCAACCTCTCCACCCTGGTGAAAAGCCTTTCCCCCGGCATGAACTAGCTCTTTCCTCCCCGGGCGAGGAGGCTCCATAGCTCCTCCGCTACGCTTTCGGGGCAGTTCCCCTCTCCTTCGACAAAAGCGCCGGGAGAAGAAGCGGCAATCCCTGCCTCCGCAAGGCCGGCGAGGACTTCTTCCTCCTGCTCCGGAGACACGACAGCCAGCAGTACGCCGGAGGAGATAAGATGGAGGGGGTCGAATCCCAGGTGGTCCCTGGCCTTTATCGTCAGCGGTGACATGTTGATTTTGCCGTAGTCCAGCTCCACTCCCAGGCCGCTCAGCCTCATGATCTCGGAGATTCCGCCTCCTATGCCGCCCTCGGTGGGATCGTGAAGGAACCGAGCCCTGCCGCGCAGTATGCGGGCCTCGGGAAGGACGGAGATGGAGTCCAGCCATCCGGCGGCCTCCCGGACTCCTTCGCCGCCGATGGCGGGCTCAAGAAGGTCGGGACGATCCTGCGCCAGGATAGCCATGCCCTCAATCCCTGCGTGCTTGGTGAGGATGAGCCTGTCTCCGGGGCGGATATCCGTAGCTTTGTGAACGTATTCGGTGGGGCCCATCATAGTCCCCACAAGCACAGGCTGATCGTACCGGTCGGTGAGCTCCGTATGGCCCCCTACCACCGCCGCGCCTATGGACAGGCACGCCTCGTGAATCTCCTTCATGAGGCTTTCCACCATGGGTATGCCCTCTTTGGAGGGAACCAGAAGGGTGACGACAAAAAAAGACGGGTCTCCTCCCTTGCAGGCGATATCGTTGGCGTTTATATGTACGAGAAATTTCCCCGCGCCCGTGGTCGCGCCCACGATGGGGTCGGAGGCCACCGCCACATACTTGCCCTCGGGCCATTGGATCAGGGCCGCGTCCTCCCCTATGCCGGGTCCGATCAGGACCTCGGGCCTCTTGGCGCCGCAAAAACGAAAGATGCTGCTTTCAAGCCGGCTCGGGGGAATTTTCCCCACCGGAGAATGATTCATTCATTTCACCTCTCCCATGCTGAAGACACATCCGCAATAGGACTGTCTGTAAAGTTCAAGCTCTTTTGAAAGAGCGACCGATCTCTGAAAGCCGCCCTTTTTTCTGAAAATCCGGCAGAGCCAGTCAAGGCCGTATTTTTTTGCCGTCTCCGTGCCGATGTCGTTTATAAGCCCGACATCTTTATGGGGACTTATGGTGAGGGTAGTGCACAGCAAGCCGATCCCCTCCCTGACGGCAACTCTGGCCGCTCCCTCAAGCTGGAGTCTGAAGCAGAGTCCGCACCTCTTTCCGCCCTCGGGCTCCTCTGCCAGGGGCAGGGCGACCTCCATCCAGGGAGGATCAAAGGAGTCCTCAATAAAAAGAGGACGATCAGCGGCCAGAAAGGCCAGAGCCTCCCGTCTTTTTTCCTCTTCTTCCGCCGGATGAATATTGGCGCCGTACCAGTACAACAGTACGTCATAACCCTCTGCCGTCAGCTCTTCCAGAGGGACTGTAGCGTCTGGGGCGCAGCAGGCGTGAAGAAGCAGCCGGCTACTCACGAAACTTATTTGCCCACCAGCTTCAGAAATGCCCCTGCAAGAGACGGGCCGTCCAGGCCCATGGCCGCAACCACGTCCCCAGAGGAGCCCGACAGGCCGTAGGAATGAACCCCGGCGGCCCTGAAGGGGGCGCAAAGCCCGAGCTCCGTCATCCGGGCGGCCAGGATGGACCCCATGCCGCTGTTTACCGAGTGATCCTCGCAGGTGAGGATGGGCCCCGCGGCAACGGCGGCCCTGAGGGCTTCATCGTCAGGGACCAGGGGACAGGAGACGCACCAGACGGCAACCTCCAGGCCACGCTCTTCAAGAAGAATCTCCCTGGCCTCAAGGGCTCTGCCCGTCATGGCGCCCAGTGCGAAGATGGAGCCGTCCCTGCCGGGGCGTACCAGAGCCGCCCTGCCGTACTTGAAAGAGTAGTCTCCGGCGAACAGAGGCTCTCCCCCTTCATCGGCAAGAACGTCGAGCCTGCTGCGGCCCATGGCCACCGTGACGCATCCAGGTTCCCCCATGGCCCACCGGGTAGCTCTGTCGGTCTGGTTTGGGTCGGCGGGGACAACCAGCTTCGTTCCAAATGTATTTCTTAAAAGCCCCACGTAGTCGATGGCCTGGTGGGTTTTGCCGTCCTCCCCCACGTCCAGCCCCACGTGGGTCAGAAACGTCTTCAGCCCCGCCGAGTTAATGTCGTTGAGCCGTTGCTGGTTATAGACCTCCGACAGGCCGAAGACGCCGAAGGCCGCCCACACGGCGGAGACGCCGGCAGTGGAGGCGGCGCCAGCGGCGGTAGCCGTGGAATGCTCCTGGATGCCCGCCTGGATAAATCTGTCGGGGCAGCGGGAGGCAAAGTCCGCCGTCTTGACGGAGCCGGACAGGTCGCAGTCGAAGACGAGAAGGGGGGCGGCCCCCTCCCTGCGGCAGTTTCTATCGCCCATATCCGCCAGGGCGGCGCCGAAGGCGGAGCGGTTGTCCGTCTTTTTATCCGCCGGCCCATAGGTGAAGGGTTCGCCCGTATCAAGGCCATAATCCGGAGGCCTGATAACCCTGCCCTTCGGGATGGGGGACGATTCCCTCATCCGGCGGGCTTCATCAAGGAGGGCGGGGTCTCCTCCCAGCTCCTTCATCGCCTGGACGTAGAGCTCCGCCCGGGGCGCCTTGCCGTGGAATTCAGGCGTGTTTTCCATGTAGCTCACGCCCTTGCCCATGACGGTGCGGCACAGGATCACCGTAGGGCAGTCCGACAGGGCGCTCTGTCTCAGCGCGGAGTAGAGCTCACTGAAGGAGTGGCCGTCGCAATCCAGCACTTCCCATCCGTCGGCCCTCCAGAGGGCGGGGATATGGGCGGGCATTACCGAGCTCAGTTCGCCCGATATCTGGATATTGTTCCAGTCCACCAGGGCGGTGATATTACCAAGATTCTCCTTTACCGCCATCCGCCTGGCCTCGGCGGTCTGGCCCTTGGTCTGGCCGCCGTCTCCCATGAGGACGTAGGTTCTTTTGCCGTTTTTCCGGGCCTTCTGGGCAAGAGCAAAGCCCACCCCGGCAGACAGTCCCTGGCCAAGATTTCCGCTTCCCCAGTCGATGCCGCGAACTTCCCGTTCCACGTGTCCCTGGTAGGGGGAGCCGGCCTGGCGAAAATGAGCAATTGCCTCAAGAGCCGGGAAGAATCCCCATTCCGCCAGGGCCGCGTAGGCGGCGGGCGAGGTGTGGCCGTGGCTTATGGATACATAGTCCCGGTCGAAGTCCGAGCAGTTTTCCGGGGTGAGATCGGCTACACCGTAGACCGAAAGGTAAATCTCCATGCTGGAAAGAGAGCCGGCGGGATGGCCGCTGTCGGCCAGGGTTACCATGGTTACCGCATTGATTCTTGCCCTGGCGGCCGCGGCAGAGAGGCGCCTTATGGCGTCGTCGTCCAGGGCTGAGAGCGGAAAGTTCCGGAGCTGGGGAAGATTCGGGGTCATTTCCTTATCGCCTCCTTGAAATGTGACAGGTTCGATTATACCCAAGAAGGCCGCAAAAGTCAGGAGAGGCAAACCCCGGGTACACCGCCTTTAATTGAAAAAGGGGACGGAAAATCCGTCCCCTTTAATAAAAAACCGGCGATGACTGTTTCTAGATCTTGAGTTCGCCCGACCGCCTCTTCTCGTCGAAGTCTTTTACCAGTCTCCTTACTTCGCCGGAAAGCAGCAGCAGAGCCACGAGGTTTGGAGCCGCCATGAGGCCGTTCAGAGTATCCGACAGGTCCCACAAGTGCTCCAGGAAGCCCATGGCGTCTCCCAGAAGCACGCCTCCCGAGGCTCCCACAAGAATAACGGCAATCCACAGGAATTTCATCACGGGGATTACCTTGACTCCGAAGATATATGTAGCGCAGGTCTCGCCGTACCAGTACCAGCCCAGAATCGTGGAGAAGGCGAAGAGGGCCAGCCCCACGGAGAGGATCATGGTGCCGGTGCCTCCCAGAGTTGCCTCGAAGGCCGACAGAGTCAGCTGGGCGCCGGAAAGGTCGGGCTGGGAGGTGATGACTCCGCTGGTGAGAATGGCGAGAGCGGTGAAGGAGCAGATCACCACTGTATCCACGAACACTTCAAAAAGACCGTACATGCTCTGCCTTACGGGGTGATCCACCACGGCGGTGGCGTGGACCATGGGAGCGGAGCCGAGGCCCGCTTCGTTGGAGAAGACGCCCCGGGCAATGCCTTTGGTGAGGGCCACCTTTATTCCCCATCCCGCCAGGGCCCCCGGCATGGCCATGGGATCGCTGACGGCGTATTTAACGGCGTTGGCCAGAGAGGGCATAATTTGATCCGAATTCGTGGTGAGCACTATGACTCCACCCACGATGTAGAAGATTGCCATAAAGGGAACAAGATAGGTGGTGACGTCGGAGATGCGCTTCAGGCCGCCTATTATGACAAGGGCGGTCAGAACGGCGACGGCTATGCCGGTGTATACGCTGGGAATGCCGAAGCCGAGTTCAAAACCTTCGGCAGTGGAGTTTGCCTGCACAGCGCAGCCGATTCCGAAGGACGCAAGGAAACCGAAGAAAGCGAAGAGCCAGGCGAGCCACTTCTGATTGGCGCCCTTCTCGAGGATGTACATGGTGCCTCCCCGCCAGTTGCCCAGTTCATCCTTGTCGCGATACCTCACCGCCAGGACCACTTCCGACATCTTTGTGGTCATCCCAAAAATGGCCGAAACCATCATCCAGAAGAGAGCGCCGGGGCCTCCCAGGTGGAGAGCCGTGGCCACTCCGGCGATGTTGCCCGTGCCCACGGTGGAAGCCAGGGCCGTAGAAAGAGCGGCGAAGGATGAGATAGTGCCCTCTCCTTCCTTCTTGGAGCCGATGTTGCCGAAGACTTCCTTGAACATCAGGAAAAAATACCGAAGCTGGGGCAGACCGAGGATTACCGTGAGATAGATTCCCGTCCCTACAATCAGGGTAAGCATCCAGGGTCCCCACACCAAGTCGTTGACTATGGCATTGATCCTCATAATTTCCTGCATAGCTAGCGATTCCCCCTCTCATATTGTTCGGCGGACTGCACCATCCTTCCGGACCATTCCGGATGGATTGCTCAAAAACAGGAAACACGGCGGAATCAGGAACGGGGCCGCTCAAGATCCATGTCTCACCCCCCTGTATTTTAAAATTGCTATTTCATTTCAAAAAAATTATAGCACAAACCTTTCTCTTTATTAAGGCAGAGGGAGGGCTTTTTCAGCCCTCCCTCTGCTAATGTCAAATATATCCTGCCGATTTAAGTATCCCTTCGGCTCGTTCTATGTGTTTTCCTGGCACCTTGATTACCGGCCCCGTGCACCCCATGGAGGATTCTGCGTAGATCCCCTCTTTCCAGAGGGCCTTCACCCCGTCCTCGATGGAGAGGACGTCCACTCCCCCTATCTCTTCGTCGGTAGGCTCCGCAGGAGGCGCCGTAATCACTTCGCCGGCGGCGGCAGGTTTGGGAGCCAGCCCCTCCAGTATGGAGTCGAGGCCCGCCTTTTTAGCCGCGGCAATCTCCGCCGTCACTTTTTGCGGCAGCCCTCCCGCCGCGGCCCTGGCCGTGTACTCCAGAGCGCCAGCTATCACCGGTGCGCCGGAGGCCCTGGAGATGATGGAAACTATCCTCTTCCACCCCTCTCCCACGGAGGGGCCGTAGCCCCAGCCCAGGGATTCATAGGAGCCTCCCGTGGTGAAGGAAGAGAACATCTTCATGAGCACGTTGCCGGTTAGAGTGTCGGCGACGCATACGTCCACAGCTCCCGCCAGGATATCGTTGCCCCGCAGAATGGACCCCCCGTCCTGCCGGACGCTGGCTCCGAAGGTTACGGGATAGCCTTTTTCTTTAAGGGTATTCAGGGCCTTGAAGGCCGTCTGGGCGCCATCCACGTTGAGAATGCCTATCGTAGGATTATCGATACCTATGGACTTGGCTACGGCAGCGCCGTAGAGCGCGTTTCTTACCATGGCCTCCACTCTTCCCACGGCGGTCGTCCCCGTGGAGGAGGCTATTATCATGGGTTTGCCCCTGCCGGGGGTAAGCACCCTGCCTATGGTGGCCACTCCCAGGGGGAAGGGGTAGTGAAGGGCTACTGCTCCCGCAATCCGCCCTTCGTCCAGGGCCTTCTCCATGGCTTTTGCCACATCCTCCTCGCAGTCGGGAGTCTCTATCCATGACAGGTCCTCAAAACCTTTTATTCTGGGACCTATCATGACGGCTTCGAGGCCGGGCATATGCTCCATGGCGATCCGGGCGCCCAGGGCCAGCTCTTCAGGTCCGAGTTCGCTCCCCGCGGCCATAAGCCCCACTGAGATTCGGGGGCCGCCCGACCGGGCGTCGGAGACAATCTCGCCCAGAGCTTCCCCTATGAGCTTTCTGATATCGGTCATAATCTTCCCTCCCCTCTACATCTTCTCTGACAGTTCGGAGAGCACCTCAAGAAGAAGGGTTTTAATGTCGTCCTTGGAGACGGCCGTCCCTCCGGCCGCCCTGCCTGAAGCAGGCTCCAGGAGAAAGGAGACTCCGTCGGAGAGGTTTGTCAGCCTTGCGAGGAAGAGGCTGCCCTTGCCTATGATCATGGCCCTCTTCATGGTCCCCGCTTTCAGGGCGTCGCAGGCGTGCCCCACGAAGGGAACCCCAGACGGGATATGCCCCTGGGTGTGGGCAAAGCCCACCACTCCTCTCTCGTCCACAAACTTCTGCATATCCGCCTTTTCCACGGCCTTCTTCATCACCGCAAGAGCGGCGGTCATTTTTATGTTGGCCAGGGGCACGTCTCCCGCCCCGGCGGGAAGGGTTATCTCGTTATTGTGCAGCTCGGCGGCATACTTGTCCACGTCGAGGAAGCCAAGGCCGGCCTTCTCAAGGGGCTCTAAAATCAGGGCCGAGGTAACGGCCTGGGGCGAGGCTCCGGCGCCCACCGAGTGCTTGCCCAGAACGTCCAGGCGCATTACCGGCACAGTTCCGTCGTCGGGCGTAAGCAGGACGGCAAAGCTGCCCACGCAGTCCTCGAGGGCCGGCATTTTTTTCTTGACGTGATCCCGGCCGTTCATGTACAGCTTGGGGATGGAGCCACCAGCCAGGACGACGCAGTTCTTTCTGGCGCCCGAGGCAACCTGGGCAGCACCATCAACCATGGCGTTCACCGGAGCGGCGCAGAAGCTGCGGATATCCCAGCCGCTGGCGTTTACGCACCCGGCGATCTCGGCGATGGCCTTGGCGAAGTTGCCTCCGCCCCGCTGGTTCATATCGCCAGCCGCCTCTTCGGAGCACTCCACGATGAAATCCACCTCTTCCGGCGCCATGCCGGTATTCTTCAGAAGGTGAAGAAGGGAGAGCACGGCGGAGGCCTTGGAGGCCAGGTTTTCAAGCAGGACATGGGCAAAGAGACAGTTGTCCACGTCGTGGCCGTTTCTGACGCAGCCTGCGACTTTCCCGCCATAGTAGAGGGGAATGGCTCTCCTGTGAGCAGTCTCCTCCGCGATCTCTTCAGCGGTATGCCCTTTTTCAAGACGGGCCAGTATAGCGTCGTTCATCACCGGGCTGACGGCGAGCTTCTCCCTCACGGAGGCCGCAAAGGACTCCTCCAGCCAGACAATGTCAAAGACGTCGCATATATCAATTAGTCCGAGGAATTCATCCTCGGGCATGATTTCACCGTAGGCTCCGTAACGGCCCGACCCGGAGGCCCTGTTAACGTACCAGGGCCGGGGAGAGTTTTCGAGGGCCTCAAGGGTTATCCCCCCGATGTAGGCCTGGTTGGGAGCATAATCCCTGGCCTCCTCGTAGCTCTGCATGAAGGACGGCAACTCCCTGAGAAACTCTGTCTCACCCTTCGACTCTCTTTCAAAATAAGGCGTATTTCCGTAGTAAAATCCCGCCTCGGGCATATGGTTCAGGCAGTAAGCGTATCCTTTAATTCCCACTGTGGCCATTGGGGCAAAACCTCCTTGTACTTTTCTCTGACGCTTATAGGGCCCGGAGAATCTCCGGGCCCGGAAGACTGAAAATCAGTCGGCAAATACGGTCTGTTCGGATATTTCGGTCTGAAGGGCCTCCAGGGATTTCTCCACAAGATGCCGCCGGATCTCCTTTTCCTCCGCCGCCGTTCTGGTCGGGTCGCCGAAGGGATGGGGAATGGCGACCGCCGGGACTATTCTGTTGGCCCCCACCGTAAGGGAGATGGGCACTATGGTGCAGACGTGAACTACCGGAAGGCCCGCCCGCTCGATTTCCTTCACCATCGTTGCGCCGCAACGAGTGCAGGTTCCTCAGGTGGATGTGAGGATAACGGCGGTGACGCCATCGGCGATAAGCCTGTCAGCGATCTCCGTTCCGAACCTCTTCGAGCTGGCCACGGCCGTGCCGTTGCCCACGGTGGAGTAGAACTTGTTGTGAAGCTTTTTGAAGACGCCCTCCCGCTCCATGTCCCTGAGGACGTCTACGGGAACGACCCTGTCGGAGTCCTCATCGGCGTAGGTGGCGTCGTAGCCTCCGTGAGCCGTGCAGTAGGCGTCGCAGGTGAGGTCGTCCACGCCGGTGATGTCGTACTCGCCAAACTTGCTGGCGCTGGAGGCCTCAATGTGGTCGGGGTTGCCCACGGGGCAGATTCCGCCGGAGGTGACCAGGGCGATTACCGCGTTTTTCATGTCCTTTACCGCGGGCTGGGGCGCCACCCGGTCGAACTGGGGCATGGGATACTCGGTGACGAAGGGCTCCCCCTTGAGCTTGGCGGTGAACATATCCACCACTCGTTCAGCGGCTAGCTTATCGTAGAATTTGTTCTTTCTGACTCCACGCTCGATGTAACCCTCTTCGGCGGGAGTTCCCAGCTTTTCGTCCCTCAGCAGCTTCATCAGAAGCCCAGCCATGGCGGGGACGGCCTTTCTCATTCCAGCTGCGCTGTCGGGGGTCTCCACGATGTAGAAGCTTTTCTTGTACATCTCCACTCCCGGGTTCTCCGGGTACATGCCTCCCACCGCCGGGATGCCCAACTCCTTGACGACGGCCTCGCAAAGGGCGCCGCAGGCGGTGCCGTAGCGGCCGGCGTTGAAGGCGGGGCCGGCGATAACCGCGTCGGGCTTGTACTTCTTCATCATTTCGATGATCTCGGCGCTCGTCTTTTCCATGTTGGACGCAAAGTAAGAGTCGCCGCAAATTACGGTGGCAACTATTTCAGCATCGGCACCGAAAGCTCCCTTAAAGGCCATGCCGGGGCCGACTACGCCCTCCCTGATTTCGGGAGCGACGTCGGCCTTCTCCTCTCCGCCGATGCCGGCGTAGAACTGATTTATATAGTGAATGATCCGGTAAGACAAATTACTCCCTCCCCTCTTGCTGGGTAAAGCTGATCATATGGTGTAGGCGCCGAGCTTCGTGAAGCCCAGCTCGCTGGTGGCCCCCAGGATCGCCTGGAGTTCCACTGTGATAGTCCCGTCCGCGGCGAGAGAACCCTGCCAGCCTCCGGCGATCACGTTGGCCTCCTCGGGGTATCCGATGACCTTGTCCATGGGAGGGAGGACCACTACTTCGTTGGCGTTTCCTGCCGTTACGCAGGCGTCCGCCTCGGGGCAGGAGTCGGCCAGGGACTGGCTCGCTCCGTCCTGTCCGGCGTACTCGTCGGTTATCAGGGCGGTCTTTATCCCGGCGCGCTCAGCCTTCCAGCAGTTCATGATCAGGTCGGCGTCGGGGTTGCCGAAGCCTTCCTCGGAGATCAGAAGGCCTTCCACGCCCAGGGTACGGGCCAGCTTTATGGAGTAGGAAGAGCTTCTCTTTTTGTCTGCCAGGGTAACGTTCTCGTTGGTGACAATGCAGCCCAGGAAGTTGAAGTCCTTGCCGTGACGTTTGAACATATTGTTTATGATGGGGTTATTCTGGTGGGAATAGGTATTGTTTTTGTCGCAGGCCGACACGCAGTTGCCCGACACGATAGCGCCGTCCATGACCTCCGTGGGGTTAAGGAAGGTGGGAAGGATCTTTTTAACGTCCACTCCGTAGAGGTACGTATCGTGAAGAAGGCCCTGGGACTGAAGCATATAGAGATAGGCCACCTTGGGCAGCCCGGGATAGGCGGCCATGGCGTCTTTAAAGCAGGGCGTCTCGTAGGTTTCCACTTCGTCTGCGGCAGCGTCAAGGCACTTCTCCGCCAGATAGGCGGCGGCCTTCAGCCCCGCCATCCTGCAGGCGGTCTCATGGTCGTGCTTATCTAAATTATCTGCATTATCCAGGACAAGCACTATGTTGCATGTACCGGAATACGGCGTATACTCGGCGCCCGGACCGGACATATCGATGATGCCCTCCTGGAAACGCACGATCTTGCCGGTGGTAACCACCGCGGCTCCCGACAGGACCAGGGTCTTGCCCTCTCCCACCGTATCAACGTCCGATACCATGCCGGGGAATACGCCCCCGGGGCCCTCCAGTTTGAACCGGGGCTCCACTACGTCCTTCACTGGAAGGATGCGGACGCTCTCGCCCGGATGAGCAAAATCAACGTCCACCCTGGCGAGCCGGTCGTCCCCGGATATCACGGACAGAAGCTCCTGTTTATTCACCGTCAGCACTCCGTCCCGGGCAAAAGTCTTGTCTCCCCAGGCCAGTTTGTTGATCTTAACTTTGTGCAGCTCGAGTTTCATGGTTGTCTGTTCCCCCCTTTTTGAGCGCTGAAGGCTACTTTAAGAGCGCCTCCACATTTTCCCTGATCTTTTCCAGGGTTGCATCTCCTCCGCTGACCCTGGCAACCTCCGCGCCGTCCTTCCAGAAGAGGAAGGCGGGGATTCCCATGACCTTGTTGGCGATAGCTACTCTCCGGTTCCCGGAAACATCCACGGAGCAGAATTTTACTTTGCCCTCGTACTCTTTTCCCATCTCCTCCACGCCCGGGAGCAGGGCCATGCAGGGTCCGCACTTGGGGCCCCAAAAATCTACCAGCACCGGGAGGGCGCTCTCCTTGACTTCGGCGTCAAAATTCTCCTTTGTCAATTCCACCATTTTGCGTCACCTCCTTTCGGCATCCTGGTTTAGGCCGTTCCGGCGCATCATGTCGTACCGGAAAAGGCTTTCCTTCATAAGTTCCGCGTCGATAAAGGCAAAATCGTCTCTTACATCCCCGGGCATATCCTGGTCGGAGGGAATTCTGTCCTTCTCGGCCGAATATACCCCGAGGGCGCTTTCCATATAATCCAGGGACTGAAGATCTACGGGCGGCCTGGAGTCGTCCCCCGGCAGCTCCGCCAGGACAGACCGGTAGGGATGCTGGTAAGGCCGCAGGTTTCCATAAAGAGGGTGAGAGAGAAGAACCCAGCCTCCGTGAACAAGGTCTCTGACCCTGAGCAAAACTGACAACGAACTGCCGTCCACCAGTTCGCTGGACGGCACGGAGGCGGCTAGAATCGGATTATTTGTTA
Source organism: uncultured Synergistaceae bacterium (assembly GCA_964642285.1). Classification (GTDB taxonomy): domain Bacteria; phylum Synergistota; class Synergistia; order Synergistales; family Aminobacteriaceae; genus Aminivibrio. The sequence continues at coordinate 31,948 of CAZXOD010000001.1, read as the reverse complement.
CGAGCAGCCTGCGACAGGACATTCAATTGCCTCCCTATGCCTATAGGCAAGACACTCTCTGTCGCATAGCCCCATGGGCGTATAAGAAGGGGATAAGGGGAGCTATTCTTTTCAGAGGCCCGTCCGGCCGCAATCCTTTCGCCTGAGAGTTTCGCGCTCGCCCGGTTTCGGCGGCCTTGCCCCTTCGGCGCTCTCCCCTTTTTTGGGGAAAGTCTCTCTTGCGGCTTTCATCCGGCATTCATATTCATTTTACACAATGAAAAATTGGAGTCAAGTCTATGAAAAAAGACAAAACACATATCCATATTTTTGAGCTGAAGCGCTAAGCTCCGCCGGGAATAAAAAAGGCCCCCGAAGGGGCCGCGATTTTTATCCCGTCACCATTTCAGGCCGGTGACAAAGATGTAGAGAATGCCTATGGGCGCGACTATGCGGCAGACCCAGATCCAGATCTCCATCAGCCCAAAGGAGCGGGTTCCGTCGTTGGTGACCTCATTTCTGGCGTCGGACGCCCAGAACCAGCCCACGAACAGGGCTATGAAGGCTCCGCCCAGGGGCAGCAGGACGTTGGAGGACAGGAAGTCCATGGCGTCCAGGAAATCCTTCCCCACGATCTTGGGCGCGCCTGCCAGCGACATGGCAGACGGAACTCCCAGCAGGAAGATAAGGAAGCCCATTCCCCATGCCGCTTTAGACCTGGTCCATCCCTTATCGATAACATAGGACGCTACCACTTCGAGGAGCGAAATGGCCGACGTCAGAGCCGCGATGAAGAGAAGGAGGAAGAAGAGTGAGGACCAGATAGGACCGCCCGGCATCTGGGCGAAGACCGAGGGCAGGGTAACGAAGGTCAGGCCGGGGCCCGCGCCCGCGTCCACGCCGAAGGCGAAGACCGCCGGGAAGATGGCGAGTCCGGCCAGAATTGCTACGGCGGTGTCAATGAGACACACCTGAAAAGCAGCGTCGGGCAGAGTTGTCTTTTTATCCACATAACTGCCGTAGGTGATCATGCATCCCATGCCCAAGGAGAGAGAGAAGAAGGCCTGCCCGAGGGCGGCGGCGAAGGATTCTCCCGTCAGCTTTGACCAGTCGGGGCTCAGGTAGAACTCCAGCCCCTTGCCCGCGCCCTCCAGGGTGACGGAGCGTACTATAAGGATGATCAGAATCACGAAAAGAGACGGCATCAGGACCTTGCACCATTTCTCAATGCCCTCGCCTATGCCCTTGAAGACCACCCAGATGGTTATGATCATAAATACCGCGTGATACATAATAACCGACGGGGTGTCCGTGACGAATCCGCCGAAGACGTCGCCGGCCTTGCCCGCCGCCGCCTCGGTCATGAGGCCCGAGAAGGACCAGAAGAAGTATTTGATGGTCCAGCCGCCGATGACCGAATAGAAGGACAGGATCATGAAGCCCGCCGTCACGCCCATCCAGCCTACGATAGGCCAGGCGCCGCCGCCAAGCTTCTGGAACGAGCCCACCGCGTTTAGCTGGGCTTTTCTGCCTATGGCCATCTCCGCCAGCATGACGGAAAAGCCGAGGACCAGGACGATGGCAAGGTATACCAGGACGAAAGCCGCTCCGCCATACTTTCCGGTAATATAAGGAAATCTCCAGATGTTGCCCAGCCCCACCGCCGAACCGGCGGCCGCCAAAATAAATCCGATTTTACTGCCCCAATGTTCCCGATGCGCTTCCTGTGCCATTTTTGCCGTGCCCTCCTTTAATCTGCAAGATCTTTCCTCTTAAATCCATGCCGCCGGGGACTCGCTGAATTTTCCCGATTGTTACCTCCTTTTCATTATTTTATTTTTTTATTACATGGAAAGTTGATAGACATTATAACATCACCCCGCTGATTCTTTCTACCGTTTCGGGACATTTTAATCATTCCGGGCCATTCTGGAGTACAATATCTGAAAAGGAGGAGTGTCTATGTGCCTCGCGGTTCCCCATACAATTGAAGAAATCATGAGCGGCAACCGGGCTATTGCCGTTACCGGCGCCGTAAGACTGGAGATACGCACCGATCTTCTTGAAGACCCCGCCCCCGGCGATACGGTCCTGGTCCATGCGGGATTTGCCATAGAAAAACTCTCCCCGGAGGATTCGGAGGAGCTTAAAGACCTATGGGATGAGCTCAGAACCCTCGCCGGAGACCCCTATGCCCATTAATCCGGCCGCGGCGGCGGAAGTGCTGGCCAGGATTTCAAAAACTCCCCTGTCGGTAATGGAGGTCTGCGGAACTCACACAGTCTCCATCTTCCGGTCAGGCATCAGATCCCTCCTTCCGTCCACCCTCAGGCTCGTTTCAGGGCCTGGCTGCCCGGTGTGCGTCACCGACCAGGGAGAGATCGAGGCCGCCCTGGCCCTGCTGGATCAGGGCGCCGTAGTGGCGGCCTACGGGGACATGTTCAAAGTTCCCTGCGAGGGGGGATCCCTCTCGTCAAAGCGGTCCAGGGGCCTTGACGCCAGAGTGGTCACCAGCGCCATGGACGTGCTTCCCATGGCGGAAGAGCTGCCCGGCAGGGAGGTTGTCTTTCTGGCGGCGGGCTTCGAGACCACCGCCCCGGCCACGGCGGCCCTCGTGGAGGAGGCCGCGAGGCGGGGGATAAATAATTTATCGATACTTTCTTTTCACAAAAGAACGCCTCCCGCGGTGGAGCTGCTGGCCTCGGACCCGGACCTGCGGCTGTCGGGCTTTCTTCTTCCGGGACACGTGTGCGTGGTCCTCGGCCACGAACCCTTCCGCTTCCTGCCTGAGAAGTATGGGCTCCCCGGGGTGATAGCCGGGTTTGAGCCGGACCAGATTCTGCTCGGGCTGGCGGAGGTAGTCAGGCAGTGCGAGACCGGCTCCCCCGCCCTTCGCTCCGTCTACGGCCGCGCCGTTCGAAAGGAAGGCAACCTGAAGGCCCTGGAGCTGATGGAAAAAGTCTTCGAACATAGGGATACGGCCTGGCGGGGCATCGGCGTTATACCCGATTCAGGCCTGGCCCTGCGGAAAGAATACGGGGCCTTTGACGCGGAGAAAAAATTTAGCCTTACTCTGAAGGCGGGAACGCCGCCTCCCGGGTGCCGGTGCGGAGAGGTGCTCATGGGAAGGATAACCCCTCCCGACTGCCCCCTTTTCCGCAAAACCTGCACCCCCGGCAGCCCGGTGGGACCCTGCATGGTCTCCGGCGAGGGTACCTGCGGCGCCTATTTCCGGTTTCACAGGGAGGAAAGGCAATGAAGGACGGGATAATAACTCTTGGGCACGGCAGCGGGGGGAGGCAGAGCGACGAGCTTGTCTCCTTCCTGCTGGAGTCCTTCCGGTCCCGGGGGATAGGCCCCGAGCTTGAGGACGCGGCCCTTCTGCCCGGCGGGTACGCCATGACGGTGGACGGCTTCACCGTCTCCCCCAGAAAATTTCCGGGGGGAGACATAGGTCACCTGTGCGTGTGCGGCTGTGCCAACGACCTGGCCGTCAGAGGGGCGAGCCCCGATTTTCTGGGAGTAAGCATCGTGATTGAAGAGGGGACGGACAGGGACGAAATAGCCTTTTACATGGAGAGCGCCGCCGCCACCTGCGCGGAGCTGGGCATGACCCTGGCGGCGGGGGATACAAAAGTGGTCCCGGCGGGGACGCTGGAGGGCGTTATCTTCACGGGATGCGCCTTCGGCCGGGTGTTGCCTGAAAGCCCCCCCTCCATGTCAAAAATCCGGGAGGGAGACAGAATCATCGTCACCACCTCCATTGGCCGCCACGGCGCCGCCATCGCGTCGGCCCGGTTCAACATTCCCGTGGAGGGGCTGGAGAGCGACTGCGCCCCCCTCTGGCCCGCCCTGAAGCCTCTTCTCTCCCTGGGTGGGTTGCGGAGCATGAGGGACTGCACCAGGGGAGGGCTTGGGACTGTGCTCTGCGAATGGGCGGAGGCCACGGGCCTTCACATCTCCATGGACGAAAAGTCCATCCCCATAACCGGACAGGTTCAGTCACTGTGCGACGTGCTGGGATTCGAACCCCTCTACATGGCCTGCGAGGGGTGCGCCGCCGTAGCGGTGGCCCCTTCCGACTGCGACGAAGCCATGGGGCTGCTGAGGCGGTCCCCTCTCTGCGGGGACGCCACCGTCATCGGTGAGGTTACCGAAGGAGAGCCAAAGGGGATGGTCTCCATGAGGACTCTCATCGGCGGAGAGAGGCTGGTGGACAAGCCCTGGGGGGAAATTTTGCCCAGAATCTGCTAAAAAAAATAGCGGACGGGGTGAGTTTCCTCTCTCCGTCCGCTATTTTTTTAATCATCCAGCTTTACGTTAATCCTCACAATTTCCTCTGCCAGCCCCGTGGCGCCATCAATGGATATGACAACCCCGTTCAGGGCGGGCCCCTCTCCCGAGACCTCGAACTTGGCGGGCATCCCGGTCAGGAACTTCGGGATCACGCTTTCAAGCTTCATCCCTATGGAGCTTATGTGTCCGCCGGTCATCCCCGCATCGGTGATGTAGGCCGTCCCCTGGGGGAGGATCTGCTCATCGGCGGTCTGCACATGGGTGTGAGTCCCCGCCACCGCCGCTGCCCGGCCATCAAGATAGTGGGCAAGGGCCTTTTTCTCCGACGTGGCCTCGGCGTGAAAATCCAGGAAGAGGGGAATTCCCCCCGCCTCCTCCAGGAGGGCGTCCGCCTTTTTAAAGGGACAGTCCAGAGGAGGCATGAAGACCCTGCCCTGGAGGCTGGCCACCGCCAGCCGGGCGCCGTTTTTTTCCAGTATCATGAGCCCCCTGCCGGGGCACTCGTCGGGGAAATTGGCCGGCCGCACAATCCTTGTCTCCTCCGCCAGCAAAACCGCCCCCTCGGGCTTGTCCCAAATGTGGTTCCCGCCGGTCATTCCGTCTATCCCGAGGGCGAAAAGCTCGTCGGCGACCTTGCGGGTTATGCCCTTGCCTGCCGCCGCGTTCTCGCAGTTGGCAATCACGAAATCGAAGGGGCCGTACTCTTTTCGGAGCCGGGGCAGGAGGGCGGCCGTCGCCTTCCTGCCCGGACTACCCATAATATCGCCTATGAAAAATATCCTCATGCCGCTTTTACTTCGCGTACTCCGTGGCCCTGGTCTCCCTGGTTACGGTGACCTTGATCTGCCCCGGGTACTTCATCTCCTCCTCGATTTTGCGGGCGATGTCGAAGGCTATCTTGTGAACTACGCCGTCGTCGGAGATGTTTGGCGACACTGCCACCCGGACTTCCCTGCCCGCCTGGATGGCGTAGGCCTTGCTGACGCCGTTGAAGCCTCTTGCCAGCTCTTCGAGCTTTTCAAGACGCTTTACGTAAGCGTCCAGGCTCTCCCTGCGGGCGCCGGGGCGGGATGCGCTTACCGCGTCGGCCGCGGCGACGATCACGTCGTAGATGCTCTTTGCCTCCTGGTCCTCGTGGTGGGAGGCGATGGCGTTGACTATTTCGGGGGCCTCGTTGTACCTGCGGGCCAGGTCCGCCCCGATGAGGGCGTGGGGACCTTCAATCTGGTGGTCTACGGCCTTGCCAAGGTCGTGAAGCAGCCCGGCTCTGCGGGCGGTCTCCTCGTCCAGGCCCAGTTCGGCCGCGATCATGCCGGAGATATAGGCCACTTCAAGGCTGTGCTGAAGCGCGTTCTGCCCGTAGCTGAACCGGAATTTGAGCTGCCCCAGAGTGCGGACCAGTTCGGAGTGCATGTTCTTGATCCCCGTTTCGAGAAGGGCGCTTTCGCCGGCCTCGATTATCTGCTCTTCCACTTCCCTGGCGGCCTTTTCGATCAGCTCCTCGATCCTGGCCGGGTGAATCCTGCCGTCGGTCACGAGGCGCTCCAGGGACAGCCGCGCCACCTCTCTGCGGACGGGGTCGAAGCTGCTGAGGGTGACCGCCTCGGGGGTGTCGTCCACTATGAGGTCGACTCCCGCCAGGGTTTCGAAGGTCCTTATGTTGCGCCCCTCCCTGCCGATGATTCTGCCCTTCATCTCGTCCGACGGAAGGTGAACCACGCTGACGGCCGCCTCAGATGTGTGCTCCACGGCACACCGCTGAATTGCCGTTACAATGATCTCCCTGGCCTTTCTGTCGGCCTCCCGGCGGGCTTTCTCCTCAAGCTCCTTGAGCCTGAGGCCCAGGATGTGTTTAGCGTCCTCCTCGGTCTGCCGGAGGAGCAAGTCCTTCGCGTCTTCCCTGGTCATACCGGCAATTTCCTCGAGGCGCTCCATCTGTTTCCGTTTTATCTCTTCCACTTCGAGCATCCGGCCTTCAAGTTCTTCCTGCCTGCCCTTCAGCTCTTCCTCCCGGTGAGCTACCCGGTCGAGCTTGCGGTCGAGATTTTCTTCCTTCTGCTCCATGCGCCTTTCGGCTCTCTGGAGCTCGCTGCGCCGCTCCTTGCCTTCCCTCTCAACTTCCTGTCTGAGTTTGAAGATCTCTTCCCTGGCTTCGGTGAGCTTTTCCCTTTTTAAGTGCTCCGCCGACGTCTGGGCCTCCCTGAGTATGTTTCTGGCCTGGGCCCTGGCGCCTTCGATTTTTCTGGCCCCGAGAGTTTTGGAAAGAAGGAATCCCGCCCCCGTTCCGGCGGCAACTCCAAGTATTATTGCCAGCACTGCCGTCAAATAGTTCATGGTGCTGTAATCACTCCTCAATATATATTTTCAAGGTGCGTGGAGAGAGAAAAGAATATTCCCCCTCCGCACTTTGTTCTATTTTACATTGACGTCCTCAGGGCCACAAGCCCTTTTGGCAACTTCTATACTTAAAGGTAAGGGAAAGCCCCGCCGAAGCAGGCGCCCGACTATCTTTTTCTCCTCCGTCCCGTACCCGGCCCACTCAGAGGCGAGGTCGGCGGCACGGCTCTCTTCGTCCGCCTCCTCCAGCGCCTCCAGGATAAAACCGCTTTTTACGCCCCTCCTCCTGAGCTCGTCCCTCAGCCGCCGCCGACCCCATTCAGGATGGGATTCAACATACAGCTGGGCGTAGGCTCTGTCGTCCAGGTACCCGGCCTCAGTGAACCGCTCGATCAGCTCTTCCGCCCTTTCAGGGTCCGCCCCCCTGGCGGCCAGTTTTTCCCGGGCCTGAGCGGAGGGGAGCGCCCTCCTGGAGAGAAGATTCAGAAGGTATTTTTCGAGGCCGTCGTCCTCAGGCGGTTTCCACAAGGTTCAGAGACCTCCCCAGTCTGGCGTAGAGCCGTTCTTTAAGTTCAGGACAGGAATGCAGTTCCGGATCCTTTTCCACGAGGCTGAAGGCCTCTTTTCTGGCCGTATCCAGGATGGCCCTGTCCTTTATCAGGTCCGCCACCCTGAAATCCGTCACCCCCGACTGTCGGACGCCGCACACCTCGCCCGGGCCCCTAAGCCTCAGGTCCGCCTCAGCGAGGGCAAATCCGTCGGAGGAGGAGCAGAAGGCCTCGATGCGCTGCCTTGCCTCGGGGGTCGCGGGGGAGGCGAGCAGAAAGCACCACGATCTGGTCCCGCCCCGGCCCACTCTGCCCCTGAGCTGGTGAAGCTGGGAGAGGCCGAACCGGACGGCATCCTCCACCACCATGATGGCGGCCTCCGGCACGTCCACCCCTACCTCCACCACGGTGGTGGATACCAGCAAAGAAATTCTGCCCTGCTGGAAGTCCTCCATTACCCTTTCCTTTTCAGCCTGGGGCAGGCGGCCGTGAAGGAGCCCTACACCAAGGGAGGGGAAACGGTCCGACAGCTCGGCGAACCTGGCCTCGGCGGCGGCAAGGTCAAGTTTTTCGCTTTCCTCGATCAGGGGGCAGACCCAGTAGCATCTCTCCCCCGCGCCGACCCGCTCCTCTATGAAAGAGAGCAGCCCGTCCATCTTCTTTGCCGGCACGACTCTTGTCTCCACGGGAATTCTTCCCGGGGGCAGGTCCTTTATTACGGATACGGCAAGGTCGCCGTAGACGGTGAGGGTGAGGGTTCTTGGAATGGGGGTGGCGGTCATGACGAGGACATGGGGGCTCTCGCCCTTGGACCTGAAGGCGTGCTTCTGCAGGACTCCGAAGCGGTGCTGTTCGTCCACGATGGCCGCTCCCATCCTGGCGAAGACCGTCTTCTCCGAGATCAGGGCGTGAGTTCCTATGGCCACGGAAATTTCTCCTGATTCCAGACCTTCCTGTATCTCCCGCCTCTCTCCCGCCGGAAGGGCCCCGGTGAGAAGGGCGCACCGCCCGCCCAGAGATTCGATCATAGGCGCAAGGCGCTGGTAGTGCTGCCTGGCCAGGATTTCCGTGGGCGCCAGGAAAGCTCCCTGGCATCCCCCGTCCATGGCGGCAAGCAGGGCCAGCAGCGCGACGGCCGTCTTGCCCGACCCCACGTCCCCCTGGAGAAGACGATGCATGGGCACGGTCCTGGACATATCGGAGAATATCTCTTCTGCGGCCTCTTTCTGTCCTCCGGTGAGGGTAAAGGGCAGCCTGGCGAGGCACTCCTTTACCAGTCTGCCGGGAGGCAGAGAGGGCGCCGGGGGAGCCCAGTCGCCAGTTTTTTTGCGGCGCAGGGCCAGTCCCGTCTGGAGCAGAAAAAATTCGTCAAAGGCAAGGCGTTTTCTGGCGGCCTTCCACCCCTCCCGGGAGACGGGGTAGTGAAGCTCCCGGACGGACTCTCCGATGCCGGGCAGAGCCAGCCTGGACTTTAATTCTTCGGGAAGGTATTCGTCAAGAAAGGGCAGAAACTCATCCAGGGCGGCGGCGGTCATCCTGCGCAGGGCCTTCTGGGACAGTCCCGCCGTGGCTGGGTAGACCGGCACGATGGAGAGGGAATCGACTGCGTCCTCATCCTCATCGAGAATCTCGAACTCGGGGTTGGTCAGCTGGACCGACCCTCCCCGGTAATCCGCCCTGCCGTAAAGGAGGACCCTCACTCCGGGAAGGAGAACCTTTTCAAGGCCCACTCTGTTGAACCACACGGCCCTGGCCATGGCCTGTCCGTCGGAGACGAGGGCGGTTATTACGGTCAGGTTTTTCTTAGAAGTTTTTCGCCGCTCAAGAGCCGCTACCCGCGCCACCACCGACACCGTCTCTCCCTCCCGCAGGGATTCGATGGAGGTCAGGCTGCGCCTGTCCTCGTACCGGGCCGGAAAGAGGAGCATCAGATCCTCGGCGGTGGTCACCCCCATACGGGAGAGCATCGCCTCTCTGGCCGGGCCCACCCCTTTGACGTAGCGGACGGAATCGGTAAGAGAGCGGCCTTTTTCCTTCACCGGGAGGTTCCTTCCTCCTCCGTCAGGGTTTCGTCATCCCCCTCGGCGAGGGAAGCGAACCTGGAGAGAAGGGCCCTGAATTCCGCCCTGAACTCCTGCTTCATATGTTTCAGCCGGAGGATCTCTCTCCTCTCCGCCTCTCTGACGGAGGCGGCCTCCTGCAATATCTGCTCGGCCCTGATCCGGGCCTCGGCGATGAGGCTCTCGGCCTGTCTTGCCGCCGCTTCTTCCTTTGCCTCTGCGCTCTTTTGAGCCATAAGCAGAGTCTCCTGGAGGGTATCCTTGAGATTGACGTACTCTTTTATCTGTTCTTCAACCCTTGCCAGCGAACGCTCCAGGTCCACGCACCTGAGGGCGTACTCCTGAATATCCTCCGCCACCCGGTCGAGAAATTCATCCACTTCGTTTACTGAGTAGCCCCTCATGCCCCTTGAGAAAAACTTGCTTTCAATGTCCCGGGCGGTCAAAAGATCAGGCGCCATTTTCGTCCTCCCATTCCTCTATCATTGTCTTCCTGGGCGAAGCGATGAAGATTCCTCCGGCCAGCCTGAGCACTGCGCCCCTGTTCGCGAAGGCCGCCCCGCACAGAAAATCGAGAAGGCTCTGCCCGCTCTCCCGGTCCATCCCCCTTAGGTCGGCGATGATCATCTTTCCCTTTCTCAGCGCCTCTCCCAGCTCTTCCTTCCTGTCCTGGCCTTCGGAACCCCGGAAGATAATCAGATCGGACTCTCCCGCGGGAGGGCGCAGAACCCGCTCTTCTCTCTCCTCCAGGTCCGGGCGGTATTCCGCCTCCCCGTATTCTTCATAATCGTCGCCGTCAGAGTCCACAAGGCCCAGCAGCGACATGAGCCGTTCAAGCATTGTCTTCACCCGCCTCTTTAGCCTCTGGGGCCGAAGATTGAAGATCCTATGCGCACCATAGTGCTTCCCTCGGCAATCGCCCACGCAAAATCGCCGCTCATGCCCATGGACAGCTCAGGCAGAGCCAGTCCCGACCGGGCCCTGGCAGCTTCGCCAATGGACCGGAGAAGGGCGAAGGACCTTCTCACATGGCCCTCGTCCCCGCCTAAAGGCCCGACGGTCATAAAACCCTCCGGCCGCAGGGAGGGGCAGTTTTCCACAACCCACTCCAGAAATTCCTCCACCTTTTCCGGGGCTATTCCGTGCTTGGATGCCTCCCCGGACGTGTTGACTTCTATAAGGACCGGAACCGTTTTACCCTCTTCCGCCGCTATTCGGGACAGGGTGGAGGCAAGCTGGGGAGAGTCCAGGGAATCAATGGCCGCGGCGGCGGTCAGAGCCCTCCTGGCCTTGTTCCTCTGCAGGTGGCCGATAAGCCGCCACTGCAAAAAGTCCCCCCCGGGCCACAGGGCCCGCTTTTCCGCCAGCTCCTGAACCCTGTTCTCTCCCACCGATGTAAGGCCTAAGGACGCGGCCTCCTTTATCTCCTCTATTGACCGGGTCTTGGTAACGGCCACCAGGAGGATGTCCTCCTCCAGCCTGCCGCAGCTCGCGGCGGCCGCTCCTATCTCTTCCCTGATTTTTTCCAGATTATCTTTAATGCTGGTTACCATAGACGGATTTTCCCTTCCTTTCCGCTCTGAGCATTAAGCACAACTATTTGTCCGGGACTAAGTCCTTCGTCGATGAAAAATCTTCCCTCTTCCACCGGCACGCCCCTCACCTGCTTGAAGTGAACGCCGTCGTCCACCATCAGGACTCCCAGCCTCCCGTCCCGAATTGTAACCGCCGACTCCGGCACGGCCACCCCGGTCTTCTCTCCCGTCTCAAGGATGAGGTCAAGCTCCCTGGAGAGAACAGCCTCCGACGGGAAAAAAGGCAGAGTCAGATAGAGTTTTACCTTGGAATCCCTGAACCTCGCCGCTCTAACCTCCGCCCATAAGGGCCATTCGTCCCTCCTGGTTTTCACCCGGACAAAGCCCCTTTTAACGTCGCGGACCAGGGGAGGAGCAGCGTCGGCGTAGAGGATGCAGCGAAGCTCCTGGGGCTGGGGCGCCAGCTTGCCCACTGCCGTCCCCTTCTCCGCCCTGTGTCCGGACTGGAAGAAGACTGCTTTAGGGGAACTGGGGAGAGGATCCATGCTCGCCCAGAAGGCCGAGTAGCTCCACTGCCCCTCGGCGCCGTCAAGGGCAGGCACAAAATAGCCGGCCTTTTCCGCCTTTAAGGCCATCTTACCCGAAGGGCCGTCCACCACCGCCACCGTATCGCCCTTGCCGACCCTTCCCGGAGACATGGACGGATAGGAGACGGCGCCGGCCCACCGCGAGGCAACGGTCTCCTCCCGCCAGAAGAGGATCGCCCTTGCCGGGATCCGGTCGGCATGGGTATAGGCCACGGCCGCCACAAGATCGGGATTCATGGAATCCCGCAGCTCCCACCAGAGAAAATAGGCGTTGACCGCCCCTACCGCAATGAGGAGCACCAGGGAAAAATACAGTATTTTTCTGAACAGAACCTTTATTCTTTCAATCAATAATTCTCCGCCCGTTCCCTGTCTTTTTTGTTAAGCAGGCCCGCAGGCTCCCGTCCCTCCGCGATCAGGGCCGCGTTGCGGGCGATAAACTTCAGCGTTCCCTCCATGGCCGCGTCGTTCACTCCGCCGATGTGAGGGGTAACCGACGCCCGGGGGTGGCTCAGAAAGGGGTCGTCCGCCCTGTGGGGCTCTTCCCAAAGCACGTCGAGCCCCGCGCCCATAATCCACTCCTCGTTAAGGGCCCGAAGCAGAGCCTCTTTATCCACAATTCCTCCCCGGGCCACGTTGATGAAAAGAGCGTCCCGGTCCATGGCCCTGAAGAAAGCCTCGTCCAGGATGCCTTCGGTGCCGGGGGCAAGGGCCAGGGCCGACACAACAAACCTGGCGCCCCGGACGGCCTCTGTAAGTTCTGACAGGGGGAGGCATTCGTCCACCCCCCACGAGGCGGGATCCCGCAGGGGAGTGCGGTTTACGCCCCTCACGGTCATGCCGAAGGCCTTCATTCTGAGGGCGACGGTCCTCCCTACGTTCCCCAGGCCTATGACGCAGGCCGTCTTCCCCCAAAGAGCAACCCCCGGCGGAGTGTAAACCTTGCCCTCAAGCAGCTTCTCCCTGGAACGGAAAAACCGTTTCGCCAGGATGAGCATGTGCAGGAAGGCAACTTCCGCCACCCCCTCAGCGTTTCCCATGCCTATGGAGGGCACGTTGCAGGCGTAAACGCCCCGGCGGGAACAGGCTTCCAGGTCTATCCCCTCGGCGCCGGCGCCCCACTGCTGCACCAGCTTCAGCCGGGGGGCTTTTGACAAAAGAGCGTCGCCCACCGTAACCGGCCGGACCACCAGCATATCCGCTTCCGCCAGGGCCCCCTCGTCGTCTGTACTCGCAATGACGATCTCCCGTCCTTCGAGGGTTTTTTCCAGGGTCTCCCTCAGACGGGAGAACTCCCTGCCCCAGAATACGACCTTCACGCCCCGGCGCCTCCGTCCTCTTTTTTGTTTCTCTGCAGGGAGGCGAAGGCGTCGTGGTTGTGAATGCTCTCATTGCTGACGACCCTGATGCAGTACCAGGTTATCCTGTCCTCAGCCTCCAGGGCCAGGGCCGCGTCCCGGAGCACATCCTCCACAAAGCGGGGGTTATGGTAGGCCTGCTCAGTGACGAATTTCTCGTCCTCCCGCTTGAGAAGGGTGTACACCGGCGCGGAGGCGTTTTTCTCGGCTATTTCCACAAGCTCTTCGATCCATACAAGCCCCTCCATGCGGACTGCGATGGTTACGAAGGCTCTCTGGTTGTGGGCCCCTTCCTCGGAGATCTCCTTCGAGCAGGGGCAGAGAGTCTGAACCGGGACGGAAACCTCCGTCACCAGGTCGAAGGACAACTCCCCCTTTACCGCCGTGAAGGAGACGTCGTATCTGGTAAAGCTGGCCAGTCCGGTTACGGGGGCTTTTCTTGATATAAAGTAAGGGAAGGAGAATTTTATTTCCGCGAACTCCGCGTCGAGCACCGTACGGAGATGCTCGGCGATGGCCTCCATGGAGGCCAGGGTAACCCTTCCCTGGAACTCGTTCAGCACCTCTATGAAGCGGCTCATGTGGGCTCCCCTGTAGTCGTGGGGGAGGGACACGGACATGGACACCGACGCCACCGTATGCTGAAAATTATCCCTCTGGTCGAGGACCACGATGGGGTAGGAGACGTTGCCGACGCCCACCCTGTCTATGGCGATGCGCCTGTCATCTCGTTCGGCCTGGACGTCACGCATTTTCCAGGTCCTCCTCCGTAAAGGTGGCGCAGCTGGTGGCCGTCTCCCATACCTCTACGGCCCACAGCCTGCAGTTCGGTCTTCGCAGGGGTTCCTCCACCTGATCCCATACCCACCGGGCTATGTACTCGGCAGTGGGCTGGGGGACTATGTCGTTGATATAGCTATGGTCCAGCCTGGAGATGACCTTCTCTTTGACCAGAGAGGAGACCTCGCAGAAATCAATAATCATGCCCTCTTTATCGGGCCTGCCCTTCAGGATTACGGCCAGCCTGTAGGTGTGGCCGTGAAGCCGTTCGCACTTGCCGTGGTACTGGACAAGATTGTGAGCGGCGTCAAAGGTAAACTCTTTTCGAAGAAGCACGGGCAATCACCGCCTTTCGCTTTTAGTTGATTTTACACCAAAGGGGAAAAAGGTGGACGGTCCTGGCCTTTTCCCCGCCGCCTGCCCCCAAACCGCAGGGTCATTTAAAAAGAGCGGGGTCGTCCCCCGCTCTTTCTCAATTCTCCGGTACCGGTTCCGCAGAGGCGGGGGCTCCGTAGGAGCTGAACATTTCGTACAGGGGGGCGTTTTTAAGACGACGGCTCCAGTCTTTAAGGTAGTTCAGCTCCCTGACGTGAGGCTGTTTTTCAAAGTAGGCCATGAGCTCGTTCAGCCCTTCTGAGACAAGTTCTGGATCCTTGCTCTCCTGCCCGGTGAAGATAAGATTGTAGGCCCTCTCTTTTTCCGCCAGGTCCCTGACCATTAAACTGGACAGGGCGCCTGAGATATACGCCTCCCTCGCCGTCGGGTCTTCCTCTTCGGATGCGAGGCGCAGAAGCCGGTCTCCCCTCACCCCCAGGGCGAAGTAGACCAGGCCGATGGCGCAGACTGCGGCGGTAACGGCGCCTATCAGCCGTCCTCCCTTCTCGAAGTCCTCAGGCGGAGGAGACTGAAACAGGGGGGTGAGCATCTCCCTGTTGGCCGCGGCGAAGGCCAGGGCCAGCCAGAGTACGATCTCGATCCGGTGAAAGGGCCGGGTCCAGAGGGCGTTGAACAGAAACAGGGCAGCTACGGCGCTCCCCCAGAAGGCCTGGGGAGAACACGCCTTTTTGCGCAAAAAGGCCGAGAAGGCCGACAGGACCCACCAGCCCCACAGAAAGACCATAATAAGGCCTCCCACCGTCCCCGTTTCGGCAAACCACTGCAAAAACTCGTTATGGGCCCAGTGGGTGTACTGCCATTTCATGCCGGGCCAGCGCTTCAGCATCTCCCTCTGGGCATCCAGATAGTGCCACTTGTACTGCCCCAGCCCCACCCCTTTTAAAGGCCGCTCAGCGTACATGGTCCATGACGTGGCCCATATGCTGTCCCTGTTGGCGATGGACAGGGGATTTTCCAGCACGTCCTCCATCTTGTGCATAAGAATCCCCCATCGGCCCTCGTTAAGCAGCAGGTTGAGCCCCAGTACCGCGCAGAAGAGGAGCGCGGCGGCGGCGACCCGGGGAAGGTTTTTTCTGCCCAGGTTTCTGAGGTAGTAGCACGACAGGACGATCAGCCCCGTGATGAAGGCCAGGATTCCCGACCGGCTGGTGGTGGAGATCAGTCCCCAGAAGACTACGGCGGTGAGAATGGCGGCGGGGAGGCCGCCGGCAAAATCCTTTTTTCCTCCGGAGATGATCAGAAAGGAGCCGTTGAGGCCGCCGACGGCAAGCCAGAGGGCCAGCATATTCTGCTGGCCGGTGTTTGCTATGTAGTATCCCGGCGTGGGGAGGATGAAGAAGGGAAGAAAGGCGTCCCTCACCTGGAGCTCCGCGAACAGGACGCTGAGGGCGCAGTTGACCAGGCTTCCCCACAGGACGACCTTCAGAAAGCCCTTCCCCGTCGCCCTGCAGGCCAGGATGTAGGCCAGCCAGAGGGAGGCGAAGAAGAACCACTCCTGAAAGAATGTCTCCGGCGACCGCAGCCCCGACCAGAAGGGCTGGGCCGTTACGTAAAGAATGAGAAGAAGCCATACTACGGCAAATCCATCGATGGCAAAAACCGTCCTGACAGTTCCCCGGACGGCTACGGCCCATCCGGCCAGAAGACCGCACAGAGCCAGGGGCGCCAGGGCGACTGCCCACTTCATCAGGTGCAGGGTTGAAAAAAAGTAGGGGCCTGAAAATACCAGGTTAGGCAGAACCAGGGAGATAAAAAGAAGGGGCGCGAAAACGCCCCGGAGAATCGGGTATGGACGCTCCCCGGACAAGAGTTCAGGGCTGTTCGGAGGGGGATTCATCGCTGGCCTCGCTTTCCTGCTGATTCATAGCGCCCTTCAGGTCCACCACGAGCTCAATGACCAGTTCTCTCTGGGCGAGCTCCTTCACTTTCCAGACCACCGGAATGCCCTTTTTTCTGCTGGATTCCACAAGGCCCGCCACGTCTTTAAGAATATCTCCCGTAGGGCCGTCGGGCCCGGCGAAGGACAGGGGCGACTTTTTGGTCTTCTTCACAGCCTGCCTGGAAGGGGTGGCGCGGTCCTTCACCCGCCGCTCTACCTCGCCCGCCGCCATGTTTTCGCTGGCTGCCTCGGCGGCCAGGGCCGCTTGATCTTCGGGAGGGAGGGCCAGGAGGGCCCGGGCCTGTCTTTCGCCCAGTTTCCCCTCCATAATGAGCTGCTGCACCGGCTCTTCGAGGCGGAGGAGGCGCAGCTTATTGGCAACGGCGGACTGGGATCGGCCTAGCCTTTCCGCGAGCTCCGTCTGGGTCATACCCGTGCGGTCCATAATGGCCTGAAGGCCCGCCGCCTCTTCCACCGCCGACAGGTTGCTTCTCTGAATATTTTCGACCAGAGCCAAAATCTGTTGTTCATCAGGGTTCGCCTCAGTCACCACTGCCGGAATGGTAGAAAGGCCCGCCTTTTTAGCGGCCCTGAGCCTGCGCTCTCCGGCGATGAGCTCGTATCCCGAGTCCACCGCTATTACCACAACCGGCTGGATGATGCCCACCTCTGAGATGGAGGAGGCGAGTTCATTCAGCTCGTCCTCGTCAAAGTGGCGGCGAGGCTGGGAGGCGTTGGGGGCTATCAGGTCCACAGGTATGTCGGCAAGCCTCCGGGGGACATCTCCCCCAAAGAGTTTTTCCCTCTCTCTTTCTTCCATTACGCTGTCGCTCCTTAAAAAGTTCAGGACTCCCGCCATGTCAATCCTCCGGCTTTCCAGACTGGGGCGATGTAAAAGGGCCTTCCAAAACATTCTACTCCATCCGGCTCTCTCCGGGCAAGGGAGGATCAGTAGGGGCGGTCCGCGTTTACGAAGCGGGTGTATTCCCTGAGGAAGACAAGGCCTATCTCACCCGTGGGGCCGTTTCTGTGCTTTGCCAGGTGAATGAAGGCTCTGTTGTCCTCTTCCTCGGCCGTCGCTCCGGCCTCGTAATAGCCCGGACGGTAGAGAAGCATCACCGTGTCGGCGTCCTGTTCTATGGCGCCGCTGTCCCTGAGGTCCGACAGCTGGGGTTTCTTCTCCGTTCTCTGCTCCACCGCCCTTGAGAGCTGGGACAGGGCGATGACGGGGGTCTCCAGCTCCCGGGCAATGCCCTTGAGCCCCCGGGAGATCTCCGCCACCTCCTGCTGTTTGCTGTCCGTACGCTTTGACGCGCTCATAAGCTGAAGGTAGTCCACCACCACCAGTCCCAGATCCTTGTGCCTGGACTTGAACCGGCGGCACCGGGCCCTCAGCTCCATGGTGGAGAGCATGGAGCTGTCGTCGATATAGATGGGCGCCTCGGCCAGCCTTCCCGCTCCGTCGGCAAGATCCTCCCAGGCGGACTTGGGGAAGGAGCCGTTTCTGAGGTCATGAATGTTAACCCTTGCCTCCGCCCCCAGCATCCTCTGGACCAGCTGCTCCGCCCCCATCTCCAGGCTGAAGATCAGCACGGGCCGGGTCTTTCCATGGCCACCGAACTGGGCAATGTTTATGGCGAAGGCCGTCTTTCCCATGGACGGGCGGGCGGCGACGATATTAAGGCTTCCCGGCTGAAAGCCGCCCGTAAGCCTGTCCAGCTCGTAGAATCCGGAGTTGAACCCGGTTACGTCCTGGTCAGACCGGTTGTACTGCTCCTCGATCTGCTGGAAGGTCTTGCCGAGCACTTCACCCACGTGGCGGAAGTTGGTGGCGTTTCTCTTCCTGACGATCTCAAAGACCGCCCTCTCCGCCTCCTCCAGAGCCTCGTCCAGGTCAAGCTCTTCGGAGTAGCCAAGCTTGACTATGGTGTTCCCGGCACTGATGAGCCTCCTGTGGATGGCCTTGTCCAGCACTATGCGGGCGTGGTACTCCACGTTGGCAGTGGTGGGAACGCTGTCCACAAGAGAGCCCAGGAAGGACTGGCCCCCCAGCCGCTCGCTCTTCCCCTGCCTGGCGAGCTCCTCCAGGAATGTAAGGGGGTCCACAGGCTTCTCCTTCCGGGCCATATCGTGGATGACCTCGAAGGCCGCCCTGTGGTTTAAATCGTAGAAGTCCTCCGGCTGAAGAATTTCCAGCACGGTCTCCAAAGCCTCCCTGTCCATAAGACATGCGCCGAGGGCGGCCCGCTCCGCCTCGGGGGAGACCGGGGGCATTCTGTCCCAGGCCGGGAGAACCGCCATTATTCGCTCTCTACTGCCAGGGTCATGTCGGCTTCGACGCCGGGGTACAGGCGGACGGTAAAGGGATAGCTCCCCGTCTGCTTTACCGCGTCGGCAATCCGGACGTCCCGCTTGTCTACCTCCGCCGAGTGTTGGGAGGCCAGGCCTTCCGCCACATCCGCGGCGGTGACGCTGCCGAAGAGCTTGCCCGTCTCGCCCGTGCTTACCTTGATCCTGACCGCCTTGCCCGACAGGCGCTTCCTCAGCTCTTCCGCCTCGGCTTTAAGCTTCTTTTCCCTCCGCACCTTTGCCTCTCCCCGGGCCTCCCACTCCTTCATCCGCTCAGGGGTGGCCTCCTCGGCCAGGCCCTTCGGTATAAGGAAGTTCCGGGCGTAGCCGTCGGACGCCTCCACCAGATCTCCCGCAGCGCCCAGCTTGCGGACATCCTGTTTTAATATTAATTTCATTTTTAATCATTCCTCCTGAACCGGGTTCGAAAATCCAGCCACATATCGGCAATACCCGCCATAACCGTAAAGGTCGAAAGGGCGGGCATGAACACTGCCACAATTATAACAGCGGGGCGCAGGATTCGTCCCGTCTTATGGGGAGTGCCCTCTCCTCCCCCCAGAAAATACCAGAACAGGGAGAGCCCCTGGAGGAGGAAGAGGATGTTCACCAGCATCCTTACATTTACTCCGATGCGCAGAGGGAGGTTCCATCCCCCTTCCTGGCCCGGTAAAATGGAGAGTATAAATGAGGCCAGCAGAGCCCCGAAGACGCTCTTGGGGAATCTCCACTCGGCAAAGGACGGCAGGGACGGCAGCGTAGTGCCCCCCAGCCTCTTCAGCACGAGGGCGCTGACCTTATAGCTGAGGTAGCAGTCCAGGGCCGCCGCTACGGACAGAATAGCCGGGAAAATCACAGGGATAACCGTCATGGCCTGGGAGAACTGCTCCTTCACCTTGTTCATGGATTCCCCCGACATCCCTGCGGACTCATAAAACGCAAAGATTTTGTCTATCATCCCCTGCATCTCGGCGCCGTCAAGCTGAAAGGGATTTATCCCCGTCACCTTGGCGGCGATCACCATGAGAAGCAGCTTGGATCCCAGGGAAAGAAGGATGCCAAAAAGCATGACCTCCACTCCCGAGGAGCTTCGCCTTGCGATATAGCCCAGGCCCACCCCAAGGACGCCGAACCCGAGCAGAAAGAAGAGGGACGAGAGAGGGCCCAGAAATATGGCCGTGAGAATTGTGGCAATCGCGAGTCCCAGGAGCGATCTTTTAATGTCATGCCGCAGGCCCAGAACTACCAGGGGGGCGGGGGCCAGCAGGGAAAAAGCGGCCCCGACGATGGGAAGGAACTGGGCCGCCAGAAACAAAATTACGGCAAGTCCCGCCAGGAGGGATGATTCCACCAGACTTCTTGTGGGCGACACCTTTCGGCCTCCTTTCAGCTGTCCCTTAACCGGCAACGGCCAGGGGGACATAAAAATATCGGAGGAGAAGCTGGGCTCCTCCCCCGAAAAGGACGTTTTTCCGCCCCGAGGCCCTACTCCATGGAGAAGGGGAGAAGAGCCATGTATCTTGCCCTTTTGATTGCCCCGGTAAGCTGTCTCTGGTGCTTCGCGCAGTTGCCGGTCACCCGGCGGGGCATTATTTTGCCCCTTTCGCTGATATACTTGCGAAGCTTTTCCACATCTTTATAATCCACATTTTCTATTTTATCCACGCAGAAGAAACATACCTTCGGGCGACGCCTGCCGCCTCTGCGGCCGCCGCCGCGGGCCCCTCCGCCGGGGCCTCTGCCTTCCGTTCTGCCCTCGTTAACAGCCATCACGCACTTCCTCCTTCAAACGAACCCTGATACTAGAAGGGGATATCCGCATCCTCTTCCTCATTCACCTCAGAAATATCCATGGGGAAGTCATCCTCCTGGGAGCTGAAGCGGCGGTCCTTACGGACGCTGTCGCCAAAGCCTTCGTCATCACCGAAGGAACCCTGGGATTCGTCCCGGCGCCGCGAATCCTGGAAGCTCACAGCCGAGGCTACCACGTCGGTGGCGTACCTTTTTCCGGAGCCGTCCTTTGCCTCGTAGCTCCGAACCTGAATCCGGCCTTCAACCAGCACCCGGCTTCCCTTTTTAAGGTACCGCTCGCAGTTTTCCGCCATGGGCCCCCAGACGACAACGGGGATAAAATCCA
Organism: uncultured Synergistaceae bacterium; assembly: GCA_964642285.1. Classification (GTDB taxonomy): domain Bacteria; phylum Synergistota; class Synergistia; order Synergistales; family Aminobacteriaceae; genus Aminivibrio. Next base: position 11,707 of record CAZXOD010000001.1, on the reverse strand, counting down.
CGCTCTCCTGCAGTTCGCCGTTCCTGTCCTTCCAGGAGTTGTTGACGGCCACGGCAAAACGGGCCATGGCCCGCTTGTCCACCGAGTAGCGCAGTTCCGGGTCCCTGGCCAGGTTGCCCAGCAGAATGACCTTGTTCAAATCTCTTGCCATGGGGCTGCCTCCTTATTTTTCGTCAAGGCTGACTGCCATCTGGCGATAAATTGCGGGGCGCAGTCCAAGCACACGGTTGAGCTCTACAAGCTGCCCGGGATCGATCGAAAAGTTGCACACCGCATAGTAGCCTTCGTTCTTCTTGTCGATGGGGTATGCAAGGCGCCTCTTACCCCAGAAGTCGGTCTTCACCGACTCTCCGCCAAGATTGCGCACGACCTCCTCGATCTTTTCGATTTCATCTTTGGGATCTTCGATTTCAGCGCTCAAAAGCACCATCATTTCATAGGGCCGCACGTCTCTTCACCTCCTCCCTTCGGACTAATGGCCCCTTCCGCATGGAAGGGGCAGGGAACGCACAGCAGAGAATTATACCCTATTGCCCCTTTTCAGGCAAGGATTTTCTCTCTACCTCTATCTTGAACACTATCTCCCCCGGAAAAGAAAGGTTGTACTGCTCTCTGGCCAGGTGGGCCACTCCCTCCTGAGTGCTGTAGAAGTCGGCCTTATCCCTGAGCTCCTGGACAGACCTGCTCATGGACACCAGCACCGCCATCCGCTCGTCCGCCAGGGCGGTGAGCCGATTTATCTTCCTGATCTCCAGGAAATAAGCCGTGGCCGTTATCGCCGCCAGCAGAGAGAGCAGGGCTGCAAGGAAAATCCACCTGAGCCTGAGCACATTAATTACATCCTCTCCGGGGCTTTAACTCCCAGAAGGCCCAGCACGGAGGCAATAACCATCCCGGAAGCTTTTACAAGCAGCAGCCTTGCCTCCGTAATCTCCTCTGCCTCTCCCAGAACCCTGTTAGCGTTGTAGAAGGAGTGGAAATCAGCCGCCAGGTCCGAGACGTATTTCACCAGAATGTGGGGAGCCAGCTCCCGAGAGGCCTTCTCCGCCTCCTTTGGAAAATCGGCCAACCGGGACAGGAGCTTCTTCTCCTCCGCAGAGGCGAATACTTCCCCTCTGACTTTATTTTCGCCGCAAACACGGGCGCCTCTTGCCTCTGCCTCCCGCAGCACGCTGCATATACGGGCGTGGGCGTACTGGACGTAGTAGACGGGGTTGTCGTTGGAGGTGCGTTTAGCCAGCTCCAGGTCGAAATCGAGATGGGAGTCATTCCTCCGCATGACGAAGAAGAACCTTGCTGCGTCGGCGCCCACCTCCCCCACCACGTCCCTGAGGGTGACAAACTCTCCCGACCGGGTGGACATAGCTACCTGGGCGCCGTCCCTGAGCAGATTTACAAACTGTATCAGAAGAATTTCGAGATCGGCGGGATCCCTTCCAAGGGACTGGACGCCGGCCTTCATCCTGGGGACATAGCCGTGATGGTCCGCTCCCCACACGTCAATGACTCTGTCGAAGCCCCGGTCGAACTTATCTTTATGATAGGCGATATCCGAGGCGAAATAGGTGGGGGCCCCGTTTGCCCGGATTAGGACCCTGTCCTTTTCGTCGGTGAAATCGGTGGATTTAAACCACAGGGCGCCTTCGTTCTCGAAGGCGAAGCCCCGCTCCTTCAGGGTCTCCATGGCAGAGGGGACAAGATTCCGCTCATAGAGGGTCTTCTCGGAGAACCAAACATCAAAGTTTACGCCGAAGTCCGCCAGATCCTTCTTGATGGAGTCCAGGATGGCGTCCGCCGAATAGGTTTTAAAAAAGGTCAGGCTCTCCCCGGTGGGTACGGTGAGAAATCTGTCCCCCTCCCGGCTCCTGACCGCCTCGGCCGCGTCGTAGATATACCGACCCTTGTAGCCGTCCTCAGGGAAGGGCGCCTCCTCAGGCCGGCCGGCTATTTCAAAGTAGCGGGCCTGGACGGAGAGCCCCAGCAGGTCCATCTGAAGCCCCGCGTCGTTGATGTAGTACTCCCGCTCCACCTGCCAGCCCGTGAAGGCCAGGATGTTGGCGACAATGTCGCCCACCGCGGCGCCCCGGCCGTGGCCTACGTGCAGGGGGCCGGTGGGGTTGGCGCTGACGAACTCCACCTGGACTTTTCTGCCCCTGCCCAGGTCTGACGCGCCCCATTTCCCTCCCCGGGCGAGAATCTCCTCCAGGACCTCTCCCATCCACAGAGGGGAGAGGAAAAAGTTTATAAAGCCGGGGCCCGCCGTCTCCACCCTGTCGAGATAGGGATTCGAGGAGAGCTTGGCCGTTATTTTTTTTGCCAGGTCGGCGGGCTTTTCGCCGAGGAGCCTGCCCATCTGCATGGCGCAGTTCGTCGACAGATCCCCCTGGCCTTCCCGCCTGGGTTTTTCAAAGATGATTTCAGGCAGTTCGGAAAGAGATATGCCTTTCTCCGACGCCGCCTCCCTTACCGCCCCCCCGACTATCTGCCGGAGGGTTGCCTCAACGCCTTCCATAAGGTCTGCACCTCCCAAAAAACTTTCGCCGCTCTCCGCCGCTATTTTACCCGCAGGGGAATAGTTCTGGAGGCGTAGTCCATCCACCTCCGGGCCGCTTCCGCCAGTCCCCTGGCCGCGAGATCGCCCGCCCTGTCCGTAGTTACAATAATCTTCGCCCCAGTAGTGATAGTATTCCTTCTCTTATTGTGGTAGACGGACTCGGAATACTTTACCTTATCCAGGTCTCTGGCCGCCGTCTGAGGCGACATTACTACCTCCGTCTTCGGGGGCAGTTTAAGGGCAAAGCTCTGCTCGATTACGAAGGGAAACTTAAGGCTGTAGTCACCGCGGTCGCGGGAGAGCTCCCCTATCCAGGAGGGAAGAGCCCCCGGCAGGGGAACGAGCATGGCGCCGCCGCTGACGATGGACTGCCTCGGCTCCGCCTTAAACGTAACTTTCCAGCCGTACTTTATCGGGGTGAAGGATCGTTCCTCCTTTAAAAACCTGACTCCGGGGAAGAGCTCCAAAGCCAGTCGCTCCACGGACTCCCCGTCAGGCTTTCCTCCTGGGAAGAAAAAATTCACCCAGCCGTTCCGGACGAATATGTTTGCGGTACCCTCTGCGACGCCCGTCTTTTCAAGGCCCAGGACCCATTCAATGGACAGCCGGTGCTCGGAGGCCGCGCTTCCCGACACGGTCCTGCCCGTTATGCCCGCGCCGGAGACCATGACCAGGTGTTTTCCCCAAAGGGACGGAGGCGTCTCGTTGGGGCTCCCCGCCCTCCCCGGGTCGCAGAAGAAGGGGGAGACGCCGGGGGCGCTCAGTTCAAGGACGGGCCTGATGACCGCCCTTTCCGGGGCCGCCGAGGCGTTGGTGAAGGGATAAGCCGCCAGCCAGTGGAGTTTGCTCTCCCAGCCCGCCTTACGGATCCAGCGGTAGAGCAGGAGCGTTTTCTCCCACTCGGTCCACGGGCCTTCCGCCGGAATATCATTCCTGACAAAAGAAGAGGGGAAGGCCCGCGGAAAGCCTGGCGCCCTGCTTATCCAGTCTATGACCCCCTGGCCCGTCTTCAGCGGACTGCCCTGGGAGAGGATTTTCTGAAGCGCCGCCGGAGGCTGAGGCGTCAGGATTCCCTCCAGGGCCGACAGCCTCCTTGCCAGGGCCTCGGTTCCTTTTCTGGTGCTGAAGGAGATAAAGCCCCGGTCGTCAGCTTTAAGGGTTCTGCCTGTCCAGGCGGGGCTGTTTACTATGTTCCACGAGTACTCTTCGCCCCCGGCGGTCTTCACCCGCCGCAGCTCCCCCGCTCCGCTGGACTCTACGAAGAGCTCCATGCCGGCGGGCACATTCACCGTTACCTTCTGCTCCCATAGAGGAAGGCCTTCGTTGACCCAGAGAAAATCCTCCACGGCAAACACCTTGGGCAGAATTTCCTCCACGGAGAGCACAATTATGAACTCCTCCTGCAGATCGGGGAACATGGCCTCGGTAAATACGGTCCCATTCTCCTCCACCGTCCTGGGGAGCACGGGGCTGAGGATCCGTCCTGAGCCGGGATCGTACAGGGATGCCGACAGAATTTTGACGGAGCCCCCCTCCGGAACGGGGAAACTCCACCGGGTCCACATGTCGTCTATCCCCCGCCTGGCCAGAACAACCAGGTTCATCCGCCGGATCATGGAGCCGTCCGCCTGCAGGGAATGTTCGCTCTCCTTAAGCCATATCACCCCGTCCTCCCCGTCGTGGTCCGAAAAGTGGGGACTCTCCTGGATCATCCGGGAGATATCCGGCGAGTAGACGGCCCCCTGGGCCGCTACTCCGGAAAAGGGAAGAAAAACTGCCGCGATGAGCATGGTCAACAGAATTCCGGAACGGGTGAATTTATTCATTCTCTCATCCCCCAACAGGCGGCCGCCGTTACTTTCCGGCGCCGCAGCAATGTTTATATTTCTTTCCGCTGCCGCATGGGCAGGGGTCGTTTCTGCCGATCCTGGCCCCTTTTCTTACGGGCTGCCTGGGCCCCTCCCCCACATTTCCCGGGTGGGGCACTGTTTCTGCCGCAGGGCTGAAGGGCAGGATAAATTCCCGGCTCTCCCTCCGCTCCCGGGGGGAGGCTCCCTCTCTTTCGGAGGCCACCCGCACCCTGAAGGCCAGCTCAGCCACCGACTCCCTCACTCTCTCCATCATCTGCTGGAAAAGGTTGTAGGACTCGAACTGATACTCCAGCAGGGGGTCCTTCTGCCCGATGGCCCTGAGGCCGATGCCCCGGCGGAGCTCGTCCATGGCCAGCAGGTGGTCCTTCCAGCCGTTGTCAAGGGTGTGGAGGACAAGGAAGCGCATCAGGGCGCCGCTTTCCTCCTCGCCCAGGGATTTTACTTTCTCCTGAAAGCGTCTTCTTACCTCGTCCTTCAGGTCGTCCCTGCGGAGAAGCATATCCCGGGGGTTGTCCACCCCCTCAAGAAAGGGTTCCAGGCCGGGACCGAAAAGGCTCTTCAGCCGGGACCGGGCCCTGGCGGGGTCCGCTTCCCCTTCCTCGGGGAAGTATCTGTCCAGCACATCCTCGATAACTCCCTCGATCACGTCCCAGGCGTGGTCCATCACATCCCCGTCGGACAGGATCTGCTCCCTCTCGCCGTATACCGCCTCCCGCTGCCGGTTCATGACGTTGTCGTAGGCCAGAAGCTGCTTTCGTATATCGAAGTGAAGCTCCTCCACCTTCTTCTGGGCGGAGGCTATGGCCTTGGTGAGAAGAGAGTGTTCGATGGACTCCCCCTCCTCCATTCCAAGCTTCTCCATGACGCCCTGAATTCTCTCCGACCCGAAGAGGCGCAGCAGATCGTCCTCCAGGGAGAGGTAGAAGCGGCTGGATCCGGGGTCTCCCTGGCGGCCCGCCCTTCCCCGCAGCTGGTTGTCGATCCTCCTGGCCTCGTGTCGCTCGGTGCCCAGGATTTTCAAGCCTCCCAGCTCTTTTACTTTTTCCCGCTCCTGGCGGCACTGCTCTTTGTATTTCTCCAGCAGGGAGGCGTAGGCCTCTTTATCCCCGGAGGGGTCGCCCCCCCGGGCCTTCATGGCCTCTTTTGCCAGGTACTCCGGGTTGCCCCCCAGAAGAATGTCCGTCCCCCGGCCCGCCATATTGGTGGCCACGGTGACGGCGCCCAGGTGTCCCGCCTGGGCCACGATCTGAGCTTCGCTTTCGTGGTGCTTGGCGTTAAGCACCTGGTGGGGGATTTTTCTGGCCTTTAAAAGCTTGCTGAGCCGTTCGGAGCTCTCAATGGAAGCTGTGCCCACCAGAACCGGACAGCCGGCGTGGTGGGACTCCTGTATCTCGTCGGCCACGGCGGCGAACTTCTCGGTCACCGTCCTGTAGATGGCGTCAGGGTTGTCCTCCCTTATCATGTCCACGTTGGTGGGGACGACAATAACCTCAAGGCCGTAAATTTCCTTGAACTCCTCCGCCTCTGTGGCCGCCGTGCCCGTCATGCCCGCCAGCTTGCGGTACATGCGGAAGTAGTTCTGAAGGGTGATGGTGGCCAGAGTCTGACTCTCCCGCCCCACCTTGACTCCCTCTTTGGCCTCAATGGCCTGGTGGAGTCCGTCGGAGTAGCGGCGGCCCACCATAAGCCTCCCCGTAAACTCGTCCACGATGACGATCTCCCCGTCTTTAACCACGTAGTGAACGTCCCTCTGGAACAGCACCCGGGCCTTCAGAGCCTGGACTATCCTGTGGGCAAGGTCGGAGTGGGCGGCGTCGGAGAAGAGGTCCGGCATCTTCAGGATCTCCTCGCACCGGGCAATCCCCGCCTCGGTCATGGCCACGTTCCGTTCCTTCTCGTCCTTCTCGTAGTCCCGCCCCTCTTTAAGCTGCCGGGCGGTTCTATCGGACAGGGTGTACATGTCCACATTGTCGTCGGAGGGACCGGAGATGATCAGCGGCGTCCGCGCCTCGTCGATGAGGATGGAGTCCACCTCGTCGACGATGCAGTAGGCGTGCCCCCGCTGGACTAGGTGCTCCATCGAAACAGCCATATTGTCCCTGAGATAGTCGAAGCCGAACTCACTGTTGGTTCCGTAGGTGATATCAGAGCGATAGGCGGCAAGGCGCTCTTCCGGCTCCATGTAGGCGTAGATTACTCCCACGGTCAGGCCCAGGAAGGAGTAGATGGGCCCCATCCAGGCGGCGTCCCGGCGGGCAAGGTAGTCGTTCACCGTTACCACGTGGACGCCCCTGCCGGAGAGCGCATTCAGCACCACCGCCAGGGTGGCCACCAGCGTCTTGCCCTCTCCCGTCTTCATCTCGGTGATCTTTCCCTCGTGAAGGGCCATTCCGCCCATAAGCTGGACGTCGAAATGGCGCAGACCGATGGTGCGCCTGGACACCTCCCGGACTACGGCGAACACCTCGGCCAGGATATCGTCCTCGGTCTCTCCCTCTCCAAGGCGTCTTCGGAATTCGTCGCCCTTTTTTCTTAAGTCTTCGTCGGAGAGGGCCTCTGTTTCGGCCTCCAGGAGGTTGATCTCCTCCGTCCTCTCCCTGTAGCGTTTCAACGCCCTTTCATTGGGGTCGAGACCCAGAGCTTTTTTTATTTTATCGAGCATAGCGTCACCTCAAAATAGAATAGCGCCCGGCGCCCGGTCATTATATGCCCGGGGGCCGGATCGGGTCAAAGTATTTATGCTTAGCGCAGCGCGGGCCGGATCAGTTGGTGAAAAGCTTCTTTCCCTTGAGGAGATAGTCCATGCCCGACCAGAGGGTCAGCACCATAGCTATCCACATGACCTGGATTCCGAAAGGGAGATTAAAAATAAGCATGGATATGGCAACTATCTGGAAGACTGTCTTAACCTTGCCCCCCCGGGACGCGGGAATAACAACCCCTTCCGCGGCGGCAACCATGCGAACGCCCGTGACTATGAGATCCCTGGACAGAATTACCACGACGATCCACGCCGGGATGCGGTGCAGCTCCACCAGAGAGATGAGGGCGGCCATCACCAGGATCTTGTCCGCCACCGGATCGATAAATTTGCCAAGATTGGTGACCATTCCTTTTTTTCTGGCGATATACCCGTCGGCGGTATCGGTCAGGGCGGCCAAAATGAAGACCGTCCCCGCCAGAAGGTCGCCGGCGGTCACCCGCAGTTCAAGCTCCTCCACTATGTAGACGGGATAAGTGAATTTGAAGGTCAGGAAGATAAGCACCAGCGGAGCGAGAAACACCCTCAAGAGACTAAGTATATTGGGAATATTCCAGGTAACCCTCTTCAAGCCTGCCTCATCCTCCCCCTGGTTCGTTAATCCTAACAGTCTAGTACAGCCCTTTAAAAAGGGCAACAGGCTCCGCCCTCCCCATCGCCCTTTTTTCTTTATAAAAATCCTCAGCCGCCGAGGTAGGCTTCCTTAACCCTGCCGTCCCTCAGCAGCTCCTCCCCCCTGCCCTCCAGTACGATGGATCCCACCTCAAGAATATAGGCGTAGTTTGCGATCTTCAGGGCCGCGAAGGCGTTCTGCTCCACTAGCAGAACGGTCTTCCCCCGGGAGTTTATCTCCCCTATTATGTCGAAGACTTCCTTTACCAGCAAAGGCGCCAGCCCCAGGGAGGGTTCGTCCAGCATCACCAGGTGAGGACGGCTCATTATGGCGCGCCCCAGGGCCAACATCTGCTGCTCTCCCCCCGAAAGAGTCCCCCCCTTTTGCCAGGAGCGCTCCCTCAGGCGGGGGAACAGATCATATACATACTCCCTGTCCTGTTCTATTCCTTCCTTGTCAGTCCGGATGAAAGCTCCCAGCCGCAGATTTTCCTCCACGGTAAGATGGGGCAGGATGCGCCTCCCCTCGGGGCTCATGGTGACCCCCAGCTTTACAATCTCCTCGGGGGCCATGCCGGCAAGATTTAATTCCTCTCCTTCAGGAGGCGTATAAAGAATTCTGCCCCTGACGCCCCGGAGCAGCCCGGCAATGGCTCTGATGACGCTGCTCTTACCCGCTCCGTTAGCCCCGATTAGGGTGACTATGCTTCCCGCGGGGATGGAGAGGGACACGCCCTTGACGGCGTGAATGGCGCCGTAGCTAACGTGGAGTTCTTCAATCTTCAGCATACTTCACGTACTCCTCTCCAAGGTAGGCCACGATTACTTTTTCGTTCGACTGGATGTCTTCGGGATTTCCCTCGGCTATCCTGACGCCGTGGTCGAGGACCCAGATAAATTCGCAGACTCCCATGACCACCTTCATGTCGTGCTCGATAAGCAGTATGGTGATGCCGAATCTCTCCCTGATGCCCCTTATGAAGGTCATAAGCTCCCTGGTCTCGGGAGGGTTCATACCCGCGGCGGGCTCGTCCAGGAGGAGGAATTTCGGGTCGGTGGCCAGGGCCCTGGCTATCTCCAGCTTGCGCTGGGCGCCGTAGGGCAGCCCTCCGGACCTTTCATCGGCAAATCGCGCCAGGCCAAGGGTTTCGAGAAGATCCATGGATTTATCCCTGATCTCCCTCTCCTCCCGGCGGAAACGAGGAAGGCCCAGGGGCGCCTCCCACCAGCCGGCCTTTCTGCGGACGTGGCAACCTATCATCACGTTCTCGAGGACCGTCTCGTTGTGAAAGAGGCGGATATTCTGGAAGGTGCGGGAAATTCCGGCCCTGCAAACCATATGGGGCGTCAGGCCGGTGATATCCCGGCCGTCAAACCGGACCGCCCCCTCCGCGGGCTTGTAAAACCCGGTAATAACGTTGAATACCGTGGTCTTCCCCGCCCCGTTGGGGCCTATGAGGCCGGCGATGGAGCCTTCGGACACATCCATGGAGAAGTCCCTCACCGCCGTCAGACCTCCGAAGCGCATGGTCACGTTGTCGATGCTGAGGATGGGGGCGGTCATATCTCGTCGCCTCCTCTGCTGAAGCGGCTGAACAGCCTGTCCCAGCTGAACTCCCTCATGCCCATGATTCCTTCGCTGCGGAAGAGTATTATCAGGATGAGGGCCAGGGAGAAGATGACCATTCTCATTCCGGGAATTCCCGGGATCTCGAAGCTGCCTATTACAAGGGGGTTTTCAACAATCCGGAGCCACTCCAGCAGCACAGTGATCACCACGCTGCCGATCAGGCTTCCCGTGATGGAGCCAAGGCCGCCTGCTACGGTTATCATAAGGATGTTGAAAGTAAGGGTAAAGGCAAACATCTTGGGGTCGATGGTGGATACCAGGCTCCCCATGAGGGCGCCCCCCACCCCGGCGAAAAAAGCCCCCACGGAGAAGGCTACCACTTTAAAGAAAAATGTATTTATCCCCATATTTTTGGCGGCTATTTCATCATCCCGGATGGCCTTAAGCACATTGCCGAAGTTGCTCCGGATGAGCCTGACGATGAAAAACAGGGTCAGCAGCAGCCACCCGTAGTTCCACCACAGGTTGGCGTATCCGGGAATGCCCTTGATGCCCAGGGCGCCGTTGGTGATAAAGTCAAGGTTTGTAAGCACTACCCTGATAATCTCGGCGAAGCCCAGGGTGGCAATCCCCAGATAGTCGCCGCCCAGGCGGAGCACGGGGATCGCGATCAGAAGGCCCAAGAGAGCCGCCAGAAGTCCTCCCGCGGCCACCGCGACGAAGAAGGGGGCCTGGATCACCGAAAGAGGCCAGATCAGGGGCTCCAGGATCCACATGAGCTCCTTTTGAGCGGGGGTCAGGATAAGAATTGCACAGGTGTAGGCGCCAATGGCCATAAACCCGGCGTGGCCCAGGGAGAACATTCCCGTGAAGCCGTAGATAAGGTTGAGGCTGAGGGCCAGAATGGCATTTACCGCGATGAGGTTGAGCACCTGGATCTTATACCCGTCCAGGTTGCCGTTGGCCCACCAGATAAAAGCCGCCAGAAGGACCACAGAAAGACCGCTGAGGGTTGTGTTTCTTATCCGGGAGTTCATATCTTGTCCTCCAGTTTCTCCCCCATGAGTCCGGTGGGCTTCATTAACAGAATTATTATCAAAAGGACGAAGGCGAAGGCGTCCCTGTATCCCGAAAGGGTGGGGAAAAAGGCGACGGCCATGATTTCCACTATGCCCAGGAACATGCCTCCCACCACGGCCCCCTGGATGGAGCCTATCCCTCCGAAGACGGCGGCGATGAAGGCCTTGAGCCCCGGGAAGAGCCCCATGAAGGGGTGGATCTGGGGGTACCGCAGCGCCCACATGATGCCCGAGGCGGCGGCAAGGGCCGAACCTATGCCGAAGGTCAGGGCAATAACCTTATTTACCGACACCCCCATGAGTCTGGTGGTCTCGATATCCTTAGAAATGGCCCTCATGGCCAGCCCCGGCTTGGTGCGGTAGACGACCCACAGAAGCCCCAGCACAAGAAGAAGTGTAACCAGGGGAACTATAATGGCCAGAGGAAGAATCCTGATTCCTCTCACAATGATGACCTTAACCAGCCAGTCGGGCCTGTGAACGGCTCTGGGGAGGCCGGTAAAGATCACTATGCTCAGGTTTTGAATGAAGAAGGAGACGCCTATGGCGCTGATAAGGGCCGATATTCGGGGAGCGTCCCGCAGGGGCTTATAGGCAATCCTGTCCACAAGGATGCCGCACAGGGAGCTGACCGCTACGGCGGCGACGGCGGCAAGGCCCCAGGGGAGCTTCAGCAGGGTAATAGCGAAGAAGATGAAATAGGCGCCCAGCATGAATACTTCTCCGTGGGCGAAGTTGATAAGCCTAAGAATTCCGTAGACCATGGTATAGCCTATGGCGATAAGCCCGTAGAGAGAGCCCAGGGTTATCGCGTTAAAAAGGTGCTGGATAAACATATTGACGCTCATGGAGGTTCCCCCTGACTTCAAAAGATGGAGGGCGGAGGCGGATGCCCCCACCCTCCCAGACTAGAGGCGCTTAAAGACCGTTAGGGAATGAACCTACCCTACATCTCGGGCTCTACGGTTCCGATGAAGAGCTTCTTTCCTTCCTTAATCTGCACGATGCCCACGGGGCTCTCGGCGTCGTGAGTCTCGTTGATGGTCTTGCTGCCCGTCACGCCGGGGAAATCCTTGGTTTTCTCAAGGGCTTCCCTGATTGCCTCCGGCTCGGCGGAGCCGGCTGCCTTGATGGCGTTGGCTACCAGCATATAGGAGTCGTACCCGAGGGCCGCGTTCACGTTGGGCTCCTTGTCGGGGTGAGCCTTGGTCCAGTTCTCGGTGAAGGTACGGGCGATATCGCTCATTTCGGTCATGGAGG